>JBCDDS010000055.1:0-21550 GCA_039180185.1 Pseudomonadota bacterium
CGCTTGGCGCGGAGATGCTGGAATGGGGGCGCGAGGCGTTCGGTCTGAAGATCAACGAGTTCTATGGCCAGACCGAATGCAATCTCGTGGCCTGTTCATGCGCCGAGCTTTTTGAACCCAAAGCGGGTTGTATTCGGTCTGGCCATAGAACTCGTTGATCTTCAGACCGAACGCCTCGCGCCCCCATTCCAGCATCTCCGCGCCAAGCGGCTCACCCCCGCTGCCGATCGTGCGCAGACCCTCGATCTTGGTATCCTCCGCCTTGATCATGCGCAGCACGGTTGGTGGAAAGAATACGTTGCGCACGCCAGCTTCGGCGATGATCCTCTGACAACCTTCCACAGTAAATTTCGACATGCGCGCGGCCACCACCGGCACGCCGAGCGCAAGACCAGGCATCATCACGTTGAAAAGACCACCGATCCACGCCCAATCTGCCGGGGTCCAGAGACAATCACCCTCCTGCCCCAAAAACCCGCTATAGAGCTCTGCGCCCGGCAAATGGCCGGTTAGAACACGATGCCCGTGCAGCGCGCCTTTTGCACTGCCAGTGGTCCCAGACGTGTAAATCAACACTGCAGGCGTATTTGGAGAGGTCTCAACGGTCTCAAAGCGGCCTTGAGGCAGGTCCAGCGTCTCCACGATCAACGGCTCGACCTTAGGCAGAACCTCCAGCATCTCCGCGCCTTCGTCATCGGTAATGACAAAATCCGCAGCAGCATCGATCACCCGAGAGGTCAGCGCATCTCGCCTGAAGAGCTTGAACAAAGGTATTGAAATTGCGCCGATTTTCCAGATCGCGAAATGCGCGACTGGACACCATATGCCTTGGCTAAGCAGAACGCCCACCCGGTCACCCCGCTGCACACCGCGTTCTACCAAATAAAGCGCAAGCCGGTCAGCCATCCCGCGTATCTCGCCGTAGGTGTAATCGCGGCGCTCAACTGTCAGATCAACGATGGCCACGCGGTTCGGATCGCGCGCGGCCCAGTCATCGCAAGCCTGCACTGCCATATTGAGCCGGTCCGGTAGGTTCCAGTGGAACGTGGCCCGCAACTCGTCATATGGCATGCGGCTCAGCATCACGCGCCATCTTCAATGATTTTCCAAGAGTTCACATTGCCATAGTGGTCAATGAAATACTCCCGGCCCGGCCCGTTTTCTGGCTCACAAATCACCACAAGCCAGAGCTCTTCTGATTGCGCCGGAACGGCGCGGCAATCGGTGAGCTTACCGCCCTGATAAACATGCAGCGTGGCCGCATGCTCAATGGCCTCTGTCTCGGTCCGCGTGGCCGCGCGCGTACCTAGCAGAAAGGCAATGACGCCTGTCGCGACAAGAACGCCCGCAAGCGGCAGAAACCAGACCCACCGGGGCATCAGCTCATCGCCGCCATCAGCTCGCGCCCGATCAGCATCCGCCGAATTTCAGATGTGCCCGCACCGATTTCCATCAGTTTTGCATCACGGAAGAACCGCGCCACTGGCGCATCGGCCAGAAATCCTGCCCCGCCCATGGCCTGCACCGCTTGGTGGGCCTGCACCATGGCCTGCTCAGACGCATATAGACAGCAGGCAGCGGCATCCTGGCGCGTCACCTCTCCGCGATCACAGGCTTTGGCAACTTCATAGGTGTAGGCGCGCGTGGAATTCATCGCCGTATACATATCGGCGATCTTGGCCTGCATCAGTTGGAAGTTCCCGATGGGTTCACCGAATTGCTTGCGCTCAGTCATGTAAGGCATGATTTCATCCATACAGCCCGCGATAATGCCCATGCCGATACCGGCTAGTACAACACGTTCGTAATCAAGGCCTGACATAAGCACCTGAACGCCTCGGCCCTCCTCGCCCAGGACGTTTTCAAAGGGCACTTCGACGTCCTCAAAGATGAGCTCTGCAGTGTTGGAGCCGCGCATGCCGAGCTTGTCGAAGTGCACGCTGGTTGAGAAACCCGTCATGGATTTTTCGATCAGGAAGGCGGTTATGCCCTTTGCGTCAGCCTTCGGATCAGTTTTGGCATAAACCACCAGTGTGTCGGCATCCGGGCCGTTGGTGATCCAGTATTTGTTGCCGTTGAGCCGATAATGATCGTTGCGCTTTTCAGCCTTGAGCGAAAGGCTAACCACATCGCTGCCTGCACCCGCCTCCGACATGGCCAGAGCACCGACATGTTGGCCGGAAATCAAGCCCGGCAAGTATTTCTCACGTTGCTCGGGCGAGCCGTTGAGATTGATCTGATTGACACAAAGATTGGAATGAGCGCCATAGCTGAGCGAAACAGAGGCTGAGGCACGCGCGATTTCTTCGATGGCGACGACATGCGCCAGATATCCCATACCGGCCCCACCGTCTTCCTCCGGCACGGTCAGGCCCAGCAAGCCCAAATCGCCCATTTCCTGCCAGAGCGGCGAAGGAAATAGATTATCGCGGTCGATCTCAGCGGCAAGCGGTTTAACCCGTTCCTGCGCCCAGCGGTGCACAACATCGCGCAACGCGTGCACATCCTCGCCCAAATCAAATTTCATCACCGCATTGAACATCTGCTCTTTGCCTCTGCAGTTTATTGAACGGTTGTTCATTTATAGAGCTGAAAACGAATGCGGTCAATCGTCAAGTGAAGAGGAACTCTCTTCTAAAAGGATCAGTTACAAACACCCGGCCCGGGCTCAACCAACGCCGAGATTCGCTTTCGTTCTGCGTCTGAAAGCGTCATAAACTGAATGTCTTCCAGCCTTCGCCATCCTGCTTTTGCCTTTTCTTCCAATGTTTTGATACCGCTCGGGGCGGCTGCGCGTATTTCGGCGGCAATGTCGCGACACGCTGATTTAATCTGTCGCGACTTACGAAACGACGCGCCAGCGAGCCACAAATGCGCATCTAAAGCATTGCCACACCCGTTCTTTTGAAGAAGCGCCAAACCACGCGCAGTATCGAAATCATTGGCGCGCTGATCCGGCAAACCGAGATCAAGATAGGCCAACCTTGGATTGTGACTTGCAAAACGTCCTTTCGGATTGTCGATCAACCAGACATGCACCATTGTAATTTCAGACCGACCATCACCCTGACGGATATTGCGATTAAACCAGCGCGAGCCGATAGCGCCGATCAAGGGTCGGGACTCAGAAAGCGCACCCAGGATCTTCGCCGCATCATGAACGTGCCAAACATCGCGCGAGGTGGCAAAGCCAACCGGCATCGGCTCCCCTGGTTGACGTCGTACGACATAGGCCAATGCGACCAGCTTTTGCCGTCCATTTATCGTCGCATAAACCAGATTGGCCGGTTTCGCGAAGTCTATCCTATCTTTTACCGACAGGTCAGGGCTGAGTTTTTTGTTTTGATAGTGACGCCCCATAAGAGGCACTTCTCCACCAAACGGTCGCCAACCCTCGCGCCGTGCAGCGCGAAGATCTGCATATTTTTGCGCAACTGCATTTATTTGATCGAATTGTTGCTGCAGCGTCTGGGCCTGTGCGGGAAGCGCAAGAGTAAAGGCGAGTAGTACAAGTCTGAACATCTTGACCTCCCTGTCATGTTCAAGCTTGAGAAAATTCTCTGGCGAAAATTTATACGTGCAATAGCGCTTATTCCGCCGCTTTTTGTCCTTGAAAGACTTCACTGACCTCTTCTCGGATTATTCTGGCGATCAGCGCACAATCGTCCAGCGAGAATGTCAGCGGTAGGCGCATATCGAGGATGCCTTTCAGGATGCGATCGGTCGCGGGCATTGCGGGACTGGGCGCATAGCGCCAGCTGTCATAGCGGCTGGTGAAGCCTTTGGGCTCGTCTCCACCAAACCATTTGAGCTCTACCCCGCGCTGCATGCAGCGTCCCATGACATCATCAATCGCTGCCTCGCTCCAACCGAGCAGCAAAAACTGTATTGAGGAGCCAACGAAGCGCTCTTCTTTCGGTCTGGTGGTCAACTTCAGCCCGGGCGTGTCTTTGAGCCCTTCTTCGACGGTACTATATCGCGCATTCCACGCCTCGCACTGCGCCTCTAGCCCGGCCAGTTGTGGGCGCAAAATAGCGGCGCGCAGGTGATCCATCCGGCCGGAAACATTGGGTATATGGTATTTGATCGTCTCAAACACCTCCAGTGGTGGCGGCGTGCCGTGACGTTCATAAAGCATGTAGGACCCCGACAGCATGATCGCCTTGGCTGCAATCACCTCATCATCGGTGATCAGAAAGCCACCCTCACCCGAATTGATGTGTTTATAGGTCTGCATTGAGTAGCAGGCGACGGTGCCGAAGCGCCCTGACGGGGTGTCGCGCCAATAGGCCCCCATTGTATGGGCGCAATCCTCGATAACGGTGATGCCTGCAGCGTCGCAAATCTCCATCAACCGGTCCATATCGCAGATATGCCCGCGCATATGGCTCAGCATCAGAATGCGCGCCTGATCCGCCTTGGCCGCCAGATCCTCTAGGTCAATCGTGAGGTTTTCAGTCACACCGACGAAAACCGGCTCTGCCCCTACACTGGCAATCGCACCGGGTACGGGGGCGAGCGTGAAAGCGTTGGTCAGAACCTTCTCGCCTGGCTTTACATCAAACGCGCGTAGAGCCGTAGACATAGCATAACCACCAGAAGCCACGGCAAGGGCGTATTTCGCACCTGTATAGGCGGCAAACTCCTGCTCCAGACGCCCCGCCTCACCCACATCGCCCGGCGACAGGTTATAGCGGTGCAATCGGCCCGACCGCATGACCTCAACAGCCCGCTCAATCGCCTCCTCGGGGATCGGCTCCTGCTGGGTAAAATTGCCTTTGAAAACCTCGCGCATTGGAGAGATATGCGGCGTGGCAGGCGTTTGGTCAATGGCAGCATTGCTGTGCATCAGATTTCCCGAAAGCTAAGTGCAGCAAAGGGCAAAATTAAACATACACCTGGTTTGCAGAAGGATAGTCGGCCGAAAGTGGCGCGCAAAAACTGCGCTTTCGCAGCGCAATTTAGCTCAAAAAACGATTCACGATCCCTGGCAACTCTGGAAAACTGTCAATAGTGGCCTCTGGCGTAAGCTTTGCGATCTCATCTGCAGCAGGACCAAAATTGACCAGAACCGATGGCACGCCCGCCGCCCGAGCCGTGTTGAAATCCGTATCGGAATCGCCAACCAAAAGCCCCGACGCAACACCACCCACTGCTCGCCGCACAGCCTCAAAGTAAGGCTCAGGGTCGGGTTTGCGCACGGGCAAAGTATCGGCACCTACTAACGCATCAAAATCGTCGATCACGTTCAGTCGCTCAAGCAATAGCTGCGCCAAAGCTTCCGGTTTATTCGTGCATATCGCAACGCCATAGCCTGTCAGCTTCAGCTCGCGCACGACCTCCATCGCATTGGGATAAAACTGTGTATAACGGTCAATTGAGCTGCCATATGCCTCCAGTAGCACGGGGTATTGCCGATCAATCTCCGCTTCATCCCCTTGCCTCCCCAAACGCTTCATGCCGAGCGTCAGCATCGCCCGTCCACCACGTAACGCTGTTGCGGCATCCTTAAGCGGATCGAGCATGTCGCCCACGCCCATACCGCGAAAACACACATTGGCAGCGGCAATAAGATCCCCGCTCGTATCGGCCAGTGTGCCATCCAGATCAAACACCACGACTGGCTTAAAATTGCCCATTTTGCGCCTTCTCCCTGTGCTAGACATGCATCATTCGGATCGGCGCAATTCCGCGTGCCCTTGTCACATGTCGCAATCATCTTTGATGTCACGCAATCTTGCGTGTTTGCGCCAACCGGATAAAACGAGCAGGTCAGGATGAAAAGAGAAACTAAATGAGCATAGCCCTGATTGTCCTTGCTGCAGGCCAAGGCACCCGCATGAAATCGAACCTTCCCAAGGTTTTGCACGAGATTGCGGGAGCGCCGCTGATCTTGCACGCGCTCAAAAGCGGCACGGCGCTTGATCCCGAACGTACTGTTGTGATCACCGGTCACAATGCGGATCAGGTAGAGACGGTGGTGCGCAACTGTCATCCTGAAGCGATTTTTGCCAAACAAAACGAGCAAAAAGGCACGGGCCACGCGGTTCTGCAAGCCGCATCGGCGCTGCAAGGATTTGAGGGTGATGCAGCGGTGTTGTTTGGCGATACGCCTTTCATCACACCTGAGACGCTTAAACGCATGGCAAACGCGCGTAAGAGCCACGATTTGGTCTGCCTTGGCTTCGATGCCCGTGATCCAGATCGCTACGGGCGTTTGGTGATGGAAGGCACTGAGCTCCTGAAAATTGTCGAATTCAAGGATGCAGATGAGGGAACACGCGCTATTCACCGTTGTAATTCAGGACTTTTGACTGCACCCGCGCCTCTGTTGTTTGACCTACTCACAGATATCAAAAGCGATAACGCAGCAGGTGAATACTATCTCACTGACGTCGTCGCTCTCGCCCGTGCCAAAGGGCGCTCTTGCACTGCAATCACCTGTGACGAAGCCGAAACACTCGGCATCAACACGCGCGCCGATCTGGCGGCTGCTGAGGCCGCTTTTCAAGCGCGCGCCCGAACGCAAGCAATGGCAGGTGGTGCAACGTTGACCGCGCCTGAGACAGTGCATTTCGCCTTTGACACTGTCATAGGCACCGACACGGTAGTCGAGCAAAACGTGGTTTTTGGCCCAGGCGTTGAGCTGCAAACCGGCGCACATATTCGTTCATTTAGTCATCTGGAAGGTTGCATTGTTGGTCGTGGCGCTACTGTCGGCCCCTACGCGCGCCTGCGCCCTGGCACGGAGCTTTCGGACAATGCCAGGGTAGGCAATTTCGTAGAAGTGAAAAATGCCCAGGTCGGGATGGGCAGTAAGGTGAATCATCTAAGTTATATTGGCGATGCGACCCTTGGCGAGGCGACAAACGTCGGCGCGGGGACAATCACCTGCAACTACGACGGAGTGATGAAACACCGCACAGACATCGGCGATCGCGTGTTCATCGGTTCCAACACGATGCTGGTTGCGCCGGTAAGTGTTGGAGACGAGGCTATGACCGCTACCGGGTCCGTCATTACAAGTGATGTCCCCGAAGGCGCACTGGCAGTGGCGCGTGGTCGACAGGAGAATAAACCGGGCTTAGCAAGGAAGCTTTTTAACAGTCTGCGCGCCAAAAAGGCCAAACGCGACAGTGAGGGTGCG
The DNA here is from genome assembly GCA_039180185.1 of Pseudomonadota bacterium. GTDB lineage: Bacteria > Pseudomonadota > Alphaproteobacteria > Rhodobacterales > Rhodobacteraceae > Roseovarius. The sequence continues at coordinate 7,148 of JBCDDS010000055.1, forward strand.
TAATGTGTGGAATAGTTGGTGTTCTGGGCGATCATGAGGTTGCGCCGATCCTTGTGGAGGCACTAAAAAGGCTCGAGTACCGTGGCTACGACAGCGCTGGAATCGCGACGATCAACTCAGGAACGCTTGATCGACGCCGCGCTGTGGGCAAACTGGTAAACCTGTCTGACCTATTAGTTCATGAACCTTTGGCAGGTAAATCCGGCATTGGTCATACTCGTTGGGCAACCCACGGTGCGCCGAACGTATCCAACGCCCACCCCCACCGATCAGGCCCCGTGGCCGTTGTTCACAATGGTATCATTGAGAATTATCGCGATTTGCGTGCCGAACTGGCCGAAGCGGGTATCGCACATGAGACAGATACAGATACCGAAACCGTGGCGATGATGGTGCAGATGCACATGCGAAACGGTGCTTCCGCGGAAGAGGCAACGAAAACGGTGATTTCGAAGCTCGAGGGCGCTTATGCGCTTTGTTTCCTTTTTGACGGTGAAGGCGACTTGATGATCGCCGCGCGCAAAGGCAGCCCCTTGGCCGTTGGTCACGGCGACGGCGAGATGTTTGTCGGCTCTGACGCCATTGCGATCGCGCCTTTGACCAACCGTATCACCTATTTGGAAGAGGGTGATATCGCAGTCATCACGCGGAAGTCGGTTGAGATTACGGATGAACAGGGACGTCGCGCAAACCGCGAGGTTCGTACCGTCGAAATTGACAGCGGCAACGTCGACAAGGGCGGGCATAAGCATTTCATGGCAAAGGAGATTGCTGAACAACCCTCGGTTATTGGCGATGCGTTGCGTCACTATCTTTCCGAGGATGGTGCATCTCTTAGGTTCGACCAACCAGAACTCAATTTCACCAAGTACGACCGGCTGACCATGGTTGCCTGTGGTACGGCCTATTACGCCTGTCTAACCGCTAAAAACTGGTTTGAGCAGCTGGCGCGCATCCCGGTCGATGTCGATATCGCCTCTGAATTTCGCTATCGTGAACCGCCAATTCCTGAACGCACCGCAGCTATATTCGTGAGCCAATCAGGCGAAACAGCGGACACGCTCGCCGCTTTACGCTATTGCGAAGGCAAAGCGGACAAAATCCTTTCAATCATTAATGTTCCTGAAAGCTCAATCGCGCGCGAAAGTGACCTCGCGCTACCGATTTACGCGGGGCGAGAAATAGGTGTAGCTTCGACGAAAGCGTTTACCTGCCAACTGGTTGTTTTGCTGCTATTGGCCCTGAAGGCTGCGGTAGACCGCGGCGAAATGAATGCTGCTGAACGCGCCGATATTCTGTCCCGCCTGCGCGCGATTCCCGCGATGCTCAACCAAGCACTTGAACTTGACAAAGACTTCCTGAAAGCGTCGCTGAAACTCTCAAAAGCTGAGAACGCGCTTTTCCTAGGTCGTGGAATGATGTACCCACTAGCGCTCGAAGGCGCTCTCAAACTTAAGGAAATCAGCTATATACATGCAGAAGCTTATGCTTCTGGAGAACTCAAACACGGTCCGATCGCGCTCATTGACAACAAGATGCCCGTGATCGTCATGGCACCAAAAGATGCACTTTTCGACAAGACAGTATCCAATATGCAGGAAGTTATGGCACGTGATGGTAAGGTCGTGCTGTTAACTGACGCGGCTGGCGCGAAACTGGCGCGTGACAACACATGGATGACGCTGATCCTGCCCGAGATCGATCCGCTTCTAACACCCATACTCTACGCAATTCCGGCGCAACTTTTGGCCTATCATACGGCAGTTGCGAAAGGGACAGATGTGGACCAACCGCGAAACCTGGCAAAGTCCGTTACTGTTGAGTAATTCGACCGGTCAAAAAGAGCCTGCTCAATCAAAGGCGTAAACCTCAATCTCAGGAAGCGACGTCAGATCGGCTTGCAAAAGACGCATCGCCGCCAGCGAAAGCTGCGCCCCTCCTGAGTTATTCTCAAGCGGCAGAAGGTCCACCGCAACCCGTGTTCCTTTGCTTGGATAATCAACCCGACCTTTACTCGCACGATCCACCAGCGACGTTTTGAGCCATATACCGGGCTCCCCCGCCGCTCCTAGCGATGCAACCGTCCGACCTAATCTCCGTGCCTGTCCGGAATTTGCTTTGGTGACCGCGTCCGCTCGTTGTTTTTTTGATGTGGTATCGAACTGTTCAGGCGTACGCGCCGCGGCGGAAGGGACAGGCGTTGCACCATTATTATCAACGGAAACGGTGTCTTCATTAACTTCAAAGCCGCTTTTGTCGCTGGCTTCCTCAGCGCGTTCCGGAGCGAGAAACTCCGTCACCTGACTGCAGCCAGCCACTAGGATTGGCAGTGTAATGATCAGGAACTGTCTCATTCAACTTACCTAAGTCGGGACGGAGTGCCTTGCAATCTCCAAGAACTGACTTGCCGATCTGATGCACTGTGCCTAGGTTTGCGATATGACCGCCCCGCTGATCGATCCATTCCAGCGAGCCATCTCGTATTTGCGCGTATCGGTTACCGACCGATGTGATTTCCGCTGCGTGTATTGCATGTCGGAAAAAATGAACTTCTTGCCAAAGAAGGAGCTTCTGTCACTGGAAGAACTGGATAGAGTATGCTCAAACTTCGTTCGCTTAGGCGTTGAAAAACTTAGGATAACCGGCGGCGAACCTTTGGTGCGGCGCAACATTATGGAGTTTTTTCACTCCATGACACGTCACCTTGAAAGCGGGCAGCTTAAGGAATTGACGGTCACCACCAACGGATCACAGCTCTTCCGATTTGCCGATCATCTCTACGCCGCAGGCGTGCGGCGGGTGAACGTGTCACTAGACACGCTAGACGAGCAGAAATTCGCAGACATTACGCGTTGGGGCCGTCTACCCCAAGTGCTGAAAGGGCTGGATGCGGCCCAAAACGCCGGTTTGCGCATCAAGATCAACACAGTCGCGCTTAAAGGCTTTAACGAAGACGAACTGTTTGATCTGGTCGAATGGTGCGACTCACGCGATATGGACATCACGTTTATTGAGGTGATGCCGATGGGTGACATCGGAAACGAAGATCGCCTCGATCAGTATTGGAAGCTGTCTGATCTGCGGGCGAGGTTGGCCGAAAACTACACTATTACAAGTTTGGCAGAACGAACTGGCGGCCCGGCACGGTATGTACAGCTTGAGGAAACCGGTCAAAAAGTGGGTTTTATTACCCCGCTTTCCCATAACTTCTGCGAAAGTTGCAATCGCGTGCGGCTGACCTGCACTGGTGAGCTTTTTATGTGTCTTGGTCAGGAAGATGTCGCAGATTTGCGAGCACCTATGCGTAACAATCCTGGAAATGATGCGCCGCTTGAGGCCGCTATACGCGAGGCGATTACACGCAAACCCAAAGGCCATGATTTCGATTATTCACGACAATCTGTGGATGGTCGCGTATCGCGCCACATGAGCCACACCGGCGGTTGATGGACACTACCCGCGCGACTCTTGCTATATATGTCTATCGGGCGGCGGCCAATCTTATAGCTCCAATCGCATATCGGCGTGTGGCAGAGAAGCTACGCGCACAAGGTGTGCCCGAAACCCGCTTGAAAGAACGCGCGGGCAAGGCCACCAAGCCTCGTCCAACGGGTGCGCTTCTTTGGTTTCATGCCGCCTCTGTTGGAGAAAGCGTTTCCGTTCTGAGACTGATCGAGCAACTTGGACAAACGCATCAAGATCTGAATTTTCTGATCACATCTGGCACCGCGACATCTGCAGAGGTTTTAGCAAAACGCATGCCTCCACGTTGTATTCACCAGTTCGCACCGCTCGATAGCGCTAACGCGATGGGACGCTTCTTAGCGCATTGGAACCCCGCTGCGGCCGTTTTTGTGGAAAGCGAACTGTGGCCGCAAATGTTATCCAGAACAGCTGAATTGCACGTTCCAATGGCGCTAATCAACGCGCGCATTTCTGAAAATTCTGCGAAAAATTGGTCCCGCTTCAAAAAAACCGCGCGGCACCTGATGAGCCACTTCTGCATGATCCATTGTCAGGATACGCGCACTGAAGAACACCTCCGAAGGCTAGGACTTGATCACGCGGAGAAGGGTGTGAACCTTAAATCGTTGTCCGGTCCCCTACCCTTTGAGTCAGATCGGCTGCATGAACTTCGAAAAACGCTTGGCGACCGCCCAATTTGGCTCGCGGCCTCAACCCATCCGTCTGAGGAAGAGATTGTGCTCGCGGTACAGCGAACTCTCATTGAGCACACGCCGGAGACGCTACTTATTCTGGTTCCGCGCCATCCGGAGAGGGCTGACGAGATAGAAGCCGTTATTAAATCGGAAGGCCTTGGGGCCTCGCTGCGTTCCCAGTCCGATGTCTTAACGGAACAAACACAAGTCTATTTGGCCGACACGCTTGGAGAAATGGGCCTGTGGTACACTCTTAGCCCGTTAACAGTTCTTTGCGGTTCATTTTCAGACGTTGGTGGTCACAACCCGTACGAACCGGCTTACGCAGGGTCTGCCGTTTTGCACGGGCCTAACTACGCCAACTTCGCACACACATACGCAGAATTGGACGAGGCTGGTGGTGGTCTGCAGACCTCGGACGAACGTTCGCTTGCACAGGAACTTGGACGGCTACTTGCAAGCCAAGAAGACTTAGCAGCTATGCAGGCAAATGCCCGCGCATTTGCATCACGACAAGATCATGGATTGGAAAGCTTCGCTGAGGCTCTTTCCAATGCCTTGTCGCTGCGATAACACCCCGCAAACACGTCCCAGGGTGAAGAATTGCCAGAGCTTGTTGTCACGAACTTCAACCGAAATTTTACTGGCGTCTCTTCGACAACGGCGAATGTATTGCGCCAACAGGTCGGGCAGTATGATGTCGTCTTGGCGGGTCGCGCGTTGCCGGGTTGTCCTAATCCCGTAACACGAAGATCAGCCACGCAGTTGAGCAAAGCTCCAACGAATGGTCGGCCTTTTGTGATCTGGCACGTGCGCCGCAATACCGAAATGCGGGCCGCGATCTGGGCGCGTGATGTGTTGCGCCTGCCCATCAAGATCGTGTTTACCTCCGCGGCAAGACATCGTCATTCTGCGTTTCCGCGTTGGCTCATTTCACGCATGGATGCAGTTATTGCAACCACGGACGCGGCGGCAGAACTTGTCCCAAATGTCTACAAAACAGTACCGCACGGTGTTGATCCAGACGTATTTTTTCCGGCTGAAAATAGAGCTGCAGCATGGCAGGAGACTGGTTTTCCCGGCAAACGTGGTATCGCGACGATGGGCCGTATTCGGCCGGAAAAAGGCACGGATCGTTTTGTGGGTGTGATGTTGCGTGTGCTGCCGCACCATCCAGATGTCACGGCTGTGGTCACAGGCCGCGCCATGCCAAAACACCAAGCCTTTTTGGCAAAAATAAAGGAGAAAGTAGCAGATGCAGGCATGTCTGACCGTATCCTGTTTCCAGGTGAATTGCCGGTCGACGGATTGCACGCTTTTATCCGATCACTCACACTGTTGCTCCATCTGCCGAGATACGAACCTTTCGGTGTCACCCCACTTGAGGCGTTGGCCTCTGGCGTGCCCTTTGTGGCCACCGATACAGGTGGGCAGTACCGAAAGCTCAGTTGCAAAGGCGAAACCGGTGTCATCGTCGATGAGGCGAACCTCGGCCACGCCAGCGAAGCCGTCAGCAACCTGCTTCAGTCATCTGATCGTCACGCACAGATGGCAAAGGCAGCACGAAATGCGGCAGAAACGCAGTTTAGTATCCAACACGAAGCGAGTGGGATCGCTGAAGTCTATGAAAGGCTTTGGAGCGAAACCAAGTAGCCATATGCGCAAGAACGATCAGTCCATATTGCGCAAAGCGCTCAAAACGATAAGATCGAGCGTCAATCTCAAACGGGGCTTTCATGCAAAGATACGAATATAAAATAGTTCCCGCCCCGCGGAAAGGACGCAAAGGTCCCCAAGTCAAAGGCGCAGAGGCACGTTTTGCTCATGGGTTAGAAATGTCTATCAACACGCTTGCCGCCGAAGGTTGGGAATATGTACGAGCGGATGTACTGCCCAGTGAAGAGCGTCAGGGTCTGACGTCATCGCAAGTCATTTATCGTAGCGTTTTGGTGTTTCGCAGAATGACACGTCCCGACACATCGCAAATGCCTGTCGCACCGGTGGAAGACACGAGCCCGTCGCAAACGGAAGACACCAACGGCTCAGACAGCGTTCAACAAATGCCAGATACTGGACCGGAGGTGGATATAGAGGATGCATCAGATGCGCCAGACCTCGGCACATCTCAAGATGGATTCGATGAGACCTTGCCCAAAGAGCCACCGCTCACGGCCAATGACGAAGCCAGGAACTAAGTTTATCGCATCCCGATCCTACAGAAACTTGCGCGTTCGAAAATAAATCAAAAATAGCTCTTCTCTTCCGCCACAGAATGCCTAAACTTTCTCCCTCGACTCGAATGAGGTGATGTCCATGGATAAGTCTGATCCGTTTGGTTTTGACATGTCGGTGTCTTCTGCAAAGAAGAAAAATCCGCGCGGCAGGCGTGGCATGACGGGTGCGTCAGAAACCTCAACACGGACCTGTCAGAAAGAAGGCTGCGAAAAGCCAGGTAAGTACCGCGCGCCAAAAGCGCCGGACGTGCTCGACGAATTTTACTGGTTCTGCAAAGAATGTGTACGCGAGTACAATCTGAAGTGGAATTTCTTCGACGGCACCACCGAGGCGGAGATGAACGCCCAGATGTCATCGGACAAGGTTTGGGAGCGCCAGACCAAAGCCTTCACCGATCCAGAAACACGCGCCTGGGCACGGCTTGGTATTGAGGACCCCCATCAAGTACTTGGCGTCAACGGCACGCAAAACCCTGGCAAACACCGCGGCGGCCAGCGCAAACTTCCACCGACGGAGCGACGCGCGATTGAAATCCTCGAGGCTCAAGACAATTGGACGAAGGCAGAGATTCGCAAAGCTTACAAAGCGCTGATAAAAGTTCTACACCCCGATATTAACGGCGGCGACAGAAGCCAGGAAGAACAGCTTCAACAAGTTGTGTGGGCCTGGGATCAGATTAAAGAAAGCCGAAACTTTAAATAATCGACTGTACCGCTATTTTGAGCAGTCAAGCATATGGGGCGGGGAGAAACGCAGGAATTGTCGCCCTTTCGCTTGCCCTTGTCAGTGTTATGCTGCAAAGCGTGTCGAAACACATGAACCCGAAGGAATGGCCTGATGGCTGACGGTAATATGGATCACGATCTGAGACCCACAGAGGACATCGCGGTCAGAGATATGTTCGGTATTGATTCCGACATGACCGTGAAAGGGTTTGCCAAGCCGTCGGACCGGGTGCCGGAGATTGATTCCACCTATAAGTTTGACCGCGACACGACATTGGCGATCCTTGCAGGGTTTGCTCATAACCGCCGCGTTATGGTTCAGGGCTATCACGGCACCGGGAAATCCACCCATATTGAACAGATCGCTGCGCGCCTCAATTGGCCCGCAGTACGGGTCAATCTCGACAGCCATATCAGCCGGATTGATCTAATCGGCAAGGACGCGATCAAGCTGCGCGAAGGCAAGCAGGTGACGGAGTTTCACGAGGGCATCCTGCCCTGGGCCCTACGCAATCCGGTCGCGATTGTATTTGATGAATACGACGCGGGCCGCGCCGATGTGATGTTCGTTATTCAGCGGGTTCTGGAGCATGACGGTAAGCTTACGCTTCTCGACCAGAATGAGATTATCACACCGCACCCATGCTTCCGCCTTTTTGCGACGGCGAACACGGTTGGTCTTGGTGACACGACGGGGCTTTATCACGGCGTGCAACAGATCAACCAGGCTCAGATGGACCGGTGGAGCCTTGTGGCCACACTGAACTATCTCAGCCACGATGCCGAACAGGCGATCGTCATCGCCAAGAACCCGATCATGAACACTGAAGAAGGTCGTAAGACCATCGGTCATATGGTAACGGTTGCCGATCTGACCCGTACGGCCTTCATGAACGGCGATCTGTCGACGGTTATGAGCCCGCGGACAGTGATCAACTGGGCACAAAACACCCATATCTTCCGCGATGTAGGATATGCGTTCCGGGTAACTTTCCTCAACAAATGCGACGAGCTTGAGCGTCAGACCGTGGCCGAGTTCTATCAGCGTTGCTTTGATGAAGAATTGCCCGAAAGTGCGGCGAGCGTGAGTCTCGGCTAGTATCGCCTGAAAACTGCCTTGCATCTTAATTAGTCTTCGAACGGCGCGATTGATGGGCCACGGAGCGGCGATGCGACGGCGGTTCTAATGCGCTTTATCATCAACACATCCGACTAAACCCTGATCGAACCGCCCCGCTCAACCAAATCGCCGGTCCATTGGGGAGGCCCGGCGATGGCGCGGCGGGCTTCGCCCTTGATTCCGCGCTTAAGACATTGAAGCATGGTCCGGTATTGAAGTCTAAGACAATAGCGTACGTTCCAAGGAGCCTCTCATGCATATAGGTCTCATCGGCGGCATCGGAGTTGCGGCGACGCTGGTTTATTACAAACGCCTGACTGCGGCTGTGGCGGCCAAGGGAAAGCCGCTGGAACTAACGATCGTGCATGCGGAAGCCTCAACGCTCGTCGCCAACAACCTCGCTGACAAACGCGAAGAGCAGGCGCGCGTTTTCGCCAGGCTTATCGACCGACTGCGCGCAGCAGGTTGCGACTGCGCCGCAATCACCTCGCTGGGCGGGCATTTCTGCTATGATGAGACGGTCGCGATCTCATCGCTCCCGTTGGTCTCGGGCGTCACGCCGCTTGATGCGTATTTTGCTGCGCAAGGCATTGATACGATTGGCCTTCTCGGCACAAGGGTCGTGATGGAAACGCAGCTATACAGCCAACTGGAGAAAACCCGCGCCGTGGTGCCTGACACTGATCTCAGCGAAGTCGGGCAAACTTATCTCGACATGGCCATCTCAGGCGAATGCACCAAAGAACAACGCGCGTTCTTCTTCGAGGAAGGCCGCAAGATGGTCGAGGATCAGGGCGCCGAGGCCGTGGTGCTCGCAGGCACCGATCTTGGCCTTGCCTTTGACGGCTTCGATCCGGGCTATAAGGTGATCGACGCGCTCGATGTGCATGTCGATTTGCTCACCAGACTGGCCACCGGGGAGACAACACTAGAATGATCCGCATCGCGCTTCTCCTCCTTGTGCTGGCTGTGCCTGCTTCAGCGCAAGACCGTGCTACAGTGGAGCGGCAGTATCAGGCGTGGTTGCAGGAGGAGATCTGGCCGGAAGCGCGACGTGAAGGGGTGTCACGCTCTGTGTTTGATCGCGCGTTCAACGGCATCACGCTGAATTGGAAGCTGCCAGACCTAATGCCGCCGGGCAGCAATAGTAAGGCGCCAAAAAAACAGAGCCAGGCCGAGTTTGGCAACCCAAGGCGCTACTTTCGCGGCGTTGGATCGGATGCCTCCGCTGCGGTCAGCCTTCGTCGAAAATATGCGCAAACACTTGCGCGTGTAGAGAAAAAAACGGGCGTCCCTGCTCACATCATCCTTGGCATTTGGGGGCGTGAAAGCGGGTATGGCCGCGCAAACATCCCGCATAACGCTTTTGAGGTGCTGGGTACCAAAGCTTTCATGAGCCGCCGAGTAGCGCTGTTTAGGCCAGAGCTCATCGCAGCCCTTAAGCTTGCCCAATCAGGTCAAGCCCCCTCACCGCTCAAAAGCAGCTGGGCCGGCGCGCTTGGTCAGCCGCAATTTCTTCCGACAAACTATTTCAAATACGCTGTCGATGGTGATGGCGACGGGCGCGCCGATATCTGGCGATCTGAGGCCGATACGATTGCCTCTATCGGTAACTATCTGGCAAAACACGGCTGGCAACGCGGGCGCGACTGGGGTTTTGAGGTCAATGTTCCTGCCAGTGTTTCCTGCGCTTTGGAAGGTCCCGATCAGGGGCGGCGTATTTCGCAGTGGGAAAAGCTCGGCGTCACTCGGGTTTCCGGTCGTCCCTTCCCAGCGCATGAGCGTCGCGGCGAAGGCTATCTGATGATGCCTGCCGGGCGTTTTGGGCCGGCATTTATTGTCACCCCCAATTTCTATGTGCTGAAAGAATACAACAAAAGCGACCTCTACGCGCTGTATATCGGTCATGTCGGCGACCGGATTGCGTTTGGCAGCGGACCCTTCTCGAAGGGTTGGGCTGACATCGGCAAACTAAACCGGTCGAACATCGCAACCATGCAAAGCGCACTGGAACGTCAAGGTCATGATGTGGGTGGTGTTGATGGCCTACCCGGCTTCAAGACCCGCCGCTCCATAGGTCGCTGGCAGGAAGCACAAGGACAGTCCGCGACGTGCTTTCCGTATGCAAAGCTGAAAACGCAGTTGCGTTAGAGTTAACGTCCTTTTCCAACAAATTTGATCAAGATTATCTTGCCTCAGTGATGCGAAGTTTCTAAACCGAGTGAAATAGTCAGAAACCGCTAGAGAATCGCGCGCCTGAAACGGTGTTCATGTTTTTCTTTACTGCGGCTGGAGGAAGATGATGAAATCAATATCACTTATAGGAGCTGCGTTGATGATGGCGGTTGCATCAGATGCAATCGCAGAGGGCGAAGTGAACCTCTACTCCTCTCGTCACTACGACACCGATGACAAGCTTTATTCTGATTTCGAAGAGCAGACTGGTATCCGCGTCAACCGCATCGAAGGCAAAGGAGATGAAATCATCGCACGTATGCAGGCGGAGGGCGAAAACTCCCCGGCCGACGTGCTTTTAACTGTGGATGTTTCAAGGTTGGAGCGCGCCAAAGAAGCGGGCGTCTTACAATCCATTGACAGCGAAGTGTTGGAAGCCAGAGTGCCTGAAAGCCTGCAGGACTCAGATAACCAATGGTTTGGCTTTTCGCAGCGCGCGCGCATAATCTTTTATGACAAGAATGATGTGCCCAAACCGCCCCGTGACTATCTGAGCCTCGCCAATGATGAATTTGCCGGAATGGTGTGCCACCGTTCATCGTCTAATGTCTATTCACAAACCTTGTTGTCCGCGATCATAGAAAACCACGGCGAGGACAAGGCGGAAGCTTGGGCCGAAGGTATGGTGATCAATTTCGCTCGGGAACCGCAAGGCGGGGACACCGATCAGCTGCGTGCTTTGGTGTCCGGTGAATGTGACATCTCTGTTTCGAACACTTATTACTTCGCCCGCGCGCTTCGCAAAGATGTCCAAGGTCTGCCAAGCGAGGCATTGCAAAACATTGGATGGGTATTTCCCGCACAGAATGCAGAAGGTGCGCACATGAACCTGTCCGGTGGCGGTGTTGCCGCCCACGCCCCCAACCGTGAGAACGCCATCAAGTTTCTGGAATATCTCTCCAGCGCAAGTGCGCAGCAGCATTTCAGCGGCGGTAATGACGAATACCCATCCGTGCCCGGTGTCGGAATTAGTCCGTCGGTTGCAAAACTTGGTCTCTTCCGTCCTGACGCGGTTGACCTTAGCAACGTGGCGAAGAACGTACCGACCGCGCAGAAGATCTTCAACGAGGTCGGGTGGTACTAAATCGTTCTGCCAGAAGTGTTTTTTCATATCCAGCAAACCGATAGTCGGTCACAAGGTGGTCGGTTTCTTTTTCCGCGAATTGATCCCAACGCCGTTCATCCAAAGTTGAATAAATTGAGATAAAAAGTCGGAAAAAGGCTTTGTCATTTAAAATCATGCACTTAATTCAAAAATGCGTTGTCTCAGGGGGCTTGACAAAGTACCCATTTTGCAGGGCATAAATGCGCCGTCTGGTTCCCGACAAAAACACGCGGGAATACTTCACTGCGAGGATGTCTTAAATGAAACGCTCTCTTAAACTCGGAACTTCGCTGCTGGCCTTGGCGTTTGTTGCTAGCACGGCGCACGCCGAAGCGTATGGTCCGTACCCGATCACCGAAAAAAGCTATAGCGGCGATAAAACCAATTCCGTGTCCTATTCCGGCCAGGTTGCCCGCAGTCTTTTGGTTGATGCTCTAAAGAAACTGGCTAGCAAAGGCGATGGCGGCGGCAACGCGGCTGAGCTTGAAGCCCAAATGATGGCCTACTTCAACGGCTCTGATGCTGATCTGCCGATCCTGTCGCACAAAGACAAGAATGACTTTGTGATCAAGCAAACGACACTTAACGAAGTGTCCAAAGGCAAAAACGTCTCCGGCAAGTCTTATAAAGGTCTTATGCCAGCATGGCCCGGCAATATGACCGGTGCTGAAGTACTGGAAGACATGATCAAGCGCGCAGCGAAATCCAATGGTGGTTTCGACGCGGAGACCGGCATGGACTGGCCTCAGCTGATCCAGAAATTTGCTCTGGGTGCGATGGCCTATAACCAAGCCGTTGATAACTATCTCGACGAGAAGCTGACAGCAGAAGAAAAGCCAAACAACAAGCCCTACAAGGACGGCGCACACTACACTGGCAAAGAGCACAGCTGGGACGAAGGTTTTGGTTATTTCGGTGCTGCTGCACATAGTGCGAACCTAAGCGGCGAGCAAAACTACAACATCACCAAGTTCAAAGACGCAGGTGCCGCGGACGCCAATGGTGATGGTGTGATCGACCTGAAAACCGAGATGGTTTACGGCAACGCCTACTACGCTGCCTCCTACGACAAAGGCGGCAAGACCGACTATATGGCCACCATTATGAAGGCCTATATCGATGGTCGTAAACTGATCACCGATGCCGATGGTGCCGCTCTGACAGATGAACAGCGTGCTCAGCTGGTGGCCTATGCTGACGTTATCGGAACCGAGTGGGAAAAAGTGCTCGCAGAATCCGTCTTCAAATATGCCGGTTCGGTTTACAAAGACATCGCAGCCCTTCGCGCCGCTGAAGGTGACGACGCAACAGCAGAAGCGTACCGCAAATACGGTAAGCACTGGGGTGAGCTGAAAGGTTTCTCCATGGCGCTGCAGTCGGGCAAAAACAACCTCGGCGGCACAGCCGTGCGCCTGAACCGTCTGATCGGATTTGGCCCTGTGACCATGGACGAAACGGTTGTGACCGGCATCGATGGCGATGGAAACTTCGTCAAGGACGCGAAAATGTCCTGGAACGCCTATCAGCTCAACATGCTGAAAGTGCAGGACCTTATGGTCAAAAAGTTCGGCGTCGAAGCGCGGGTCAATGACGGAACGGCTGATCTGTCCGATCTCGTCAAACAACTCGACAGCGACAGCGGCGGCGCTGAGACCGACTGATCAAAACTTCGATGGTGGCGCTCTTGTGGGCGCCACCGCATCCCAAGGGGCGTTATGGAATTTTTTGACCAGATCATCAGCCTCTTTTCGGATTTCACTAATCCGAAGAAACGTGTTTTTGCGGGCTATCTGGGCATCTCTGTTTTAATTGCGCTCGCTTGGCTTATTTTCGTGCATAAGACCACATTGCGTGACGGGTTTAGACGAATTTTCGATCCGCGTGTTTGGTTTTCCCGATCTGCCTGGGCTGACTACAAGATTTTCGTCATCAACCGAATTTTCACCGGTTTCATTTCTCCTCTCCTGCTGACGCAAGTGATTATCGCCACTGCTGTCTACACCGCGCTGATAAGTAGTGACCTTGAATTCTGGGGTGTTTGGGAAGACGCCTCAAAGCCACTGGTCATTGGGCTCTTCTCCCTGGCGATGTTTGTTGTAGATGACTTCACCAAGTACCTGATGCACCGTTGGATGCACAAATGGCCAATTCTTTGGCCAATTCACAAGGTGCATCATGCCGCTGAGACAATGACGCCGATGACGGTATATCGCGTGCACCCGCTCGAAGGTGTGCTCTACGCGTCCAGGAGTGCCGTGGCGCAGGGATCCGTTATTTCACTGTTCTATTATCTGTTCGGCAATACGGTTGATCTCTACACGATTTTGGGCGTCAACGTGCTGGTGTTTGTGTTCCATGTCACTGGCTCTAATCTGCGTCATTCGCATATCGATATTCGGTATCCTAAATGGTTGGAACATGTCCTAATCTCTCCAGCGCAACATCAGCTTCACCACTCCGTGGCAGAGGAACATTTCGACAAGAACTTCGGGGCTGCCCTTGCAGTATGGGACTGGCTCTTCGGCTCTCTACATGTTTCTGAACATGAGAAAGAGCTGACCTTTGGTCTGGACGCATCAGAAAAGCATTCGCCTACCGAACTGACCAAAATTTACTTCGGACCCTTGCGCGAGATGGGAAACGTGTGTGTCTCTGGCTTCACTAGGTTCAGACGAAGCGCGAGCCGCATAATGGAAATTCCGAAGGGTGCTCGTGAACGCAGGCGCGGCTAGAGGCGCTCTACCCGTGCTCTTCCTCCGACACCGCAGCCAGAGCCTTGTTGTAAACCTGCAAGGCATCGACCTGAAACAAAGCGCCGCGTAA
>JBCDDS010000056.1:0-21428 GCA_039180185.1 Pseudomonadota bacterium
CATTATGACCTGTCGCCATCCTGTATCGTGACGGCGTTTCTGGGTGTCGAACACTCGCTGACCGGGCGACGTTGGCAAGGGCCATCACAAGAAACAGAACGTGTTGCCGAGGCGATGGCACAAACCACCGCCCTGCCGGGGCCATTGTGTCTGACCTTGTCAAGACTGGGTGTAGCTCCCGAAGAGGCGGAGGCGTATCTTGATCCCAAATTGCGTGACTTACTGCCCGATCCACGCTCGCTCAAGGACCTGACGAAGGCGGCAGAACGGTTTCTGCTCGCAGTGGACAAAAACGAACGGATCGCAGTTTTTGCTGACTATGACGTGGATGGCGGCGCTTCAGCGGCACTCTTGCTTCATTGGTTGCGCGTATTTGGCCAATCCGCGACGCTCTATGTGCCCGATCGCATTGACGAAGGATACGGGCCCAATCCGACGGCAATGACGGAATTGGCGTCAAACCATGATTTGATCATATGTGTTGATTGTGGAACGCTCAGTCACGAGGCGCTCGGTGCAGTTACCGGAGCTGACGTGGTTGTGCTCGATCACCATTTGGGCGGCGAAACGCTTCCACCAGCATTGGCTGTCGTGAACCCAAACCGGCAGGATGAGAGCGGTGAGCTTAGCCATCTTTGTGCGGCGGCCGTTGTTTTTCTTATGCTTGTCGAAGCAAACCGATTGCTGCGTGAAAAAGGCCAGAAGGGGCCAGAGCTGATGACGCTCTTGGATCTGGTTGCCTTAGCCACCGTCGCCGACGTGGCGCCACTGACCGGCGTAAACAGAGCATTCGTACATGCCGGTTTGCGCATAATGGCGCGTCGGGAAAGACCTGGTCTCGTCGCACTTTCCGATGTCGCCCGTCTGGACGCAGCCCCACACACCTACCACCTCGGATTTGTCCTCGGCCCACGTATCAATGCAGGCGGTCGTGTCGGTCGCGCTGATCTTGGGGCTCGTCTTCTTGCCAGCAACGACGCCCAAGAGGCAAAGGCCTTGGCCGAAAAACTTGACACGCTCAACACAGAAAGACGTGAGGTTGAAATGGCCGTGCGCGCCGCTGCCATGACCCAAGCAGAGGCGCGCGGGCTAGATGCGCCTTTGGTTTGGGCCGCAGGCGATGGATGGCATCCCGGCGTCGTCGGCATTGTCGCCTCACGCCTGAAAGAAGCAACCAATAGACCGGCGGTGGTTATCGGCTTTGATGGTGATGACGGAAAAGGCTCAGGACGGTCTGTGAGCGGCGTCGATCTCGGCGCCTCGATTCAAAGACTGGCAGCGGAGGGGCACTTAGTGAAAGGCGGCGGACACCGCATGGCGGCGGGCTTATCTCTCACCCGAGCACAACTTGAACCTGCGATGGAACGGTTGAGTGGCCTTTTAGCGCGTCAAGGTGCAGGTAGTGCCGGTCCCGCGGAAATTCGTATTGACGGTCTTTTCATGACGGGCGCTGCTACTCCAGAACTTGTAGCGCAGATCGAGCGTGCAGGCCCGTTTGGCGCCGGTGCGCCTGCTCCAAGATATGGCTTTGCCGATGTTGCGATACAATTCACCAAACGCGTTGGCGAAGGGCATCTAAAGATGCGTTTTGGCACACCACCTGAGCCAGCACTGGAGGCCATCGTTTTTGGTGCTTTCGAAACACCCTTGGGAGAGGCACTGGAAAACCATCAGGGCGCGCGTTTTCATCTAGTTGGAAGGCTCGATATCAATTCTTGGGGGGGGCGACAAAACGTACAGTTACGCATTGAAGATGCGGCGCGCGCGAACTGACAATGCAACGAGATACTATTGCTTCAGGCCGCGACAAAACGGTCGAAACTTTCTCTTGCACAGAACGTCGCTTTTGCATAGGAAACGCCACACGCCAAGGCATGGCCCGTTCGTCTATCGGTTAGGACGCCAGGTTTTCAACCTGGAAAGAGGGGTTCGATTCCCCTACGGGCTGCCAACTCTCGAGACTTATTAAAGCGACAGCTCGGACTAATACCTGAGGCTAGGATGAGTTTGCGTGAGGCTTTTTGCTTTCGGCAAGGGCTACTCCATCTTCATTGCCTCAGTTTCGATGTTTATGGCGACCTCGTCTCCAACAAGCCCGTTTTCCACTGCGTAGTTCATGCCAAACTCGCTACGATTGATAGCAGCTGTCATCGAAAGGCCTAACACTTCACGTTTGTGACCAAACGGGTATTCACCAACCTTGTTGAGCTCTACGGTCAAAGTCACCGGTTGCGTTTGGCCCAAAATCGTAAGATCTCCAGTTACTGTCCCACTCGTGCTTGACGTCGGGGTTCCACTGGCCGCGACGAAAGTAATTTCAGGATGTTCTGTTACGTGCAGGAAGTCTTTGTTGCGCACATGCCCATCGCGCGCCTCGTTGAATGTATTGACGCTATCTGCCTGAATCGTAACATTCACATCTTTCAGCTCTTGCGTCTCATCATCATATAAAAAGCTTCCGCTTAGCCCAGTAAAGATTCCAAGCGTTTTAGAATACCCAATATGATCAACTTTGAAGTAAATAGCGGTGTGCGTGGGATCGAGCTCGTAACGCGACATGTCAGCATGCGCGGCAGAAGCAAACGTGGCAGCCATGGCAAACGCAGCAAGGTTTCGCATTTTAAATCCTTTCATCAAATCAACGCTGGTTCTTCACAAAAGCGTTTCGGGAATGAACACTCCAAGAGTTAGAAGCGTTTTCACTAGTGTAAACATGTCTGGCCTTGAACGTACTCAAATCTTAGCGAGGTTGTGAGCAAATGCAGCTTTGTCATTTTACCACGTTTCAAATGCGGCATTGTGTGTTTTCGTAAAGATGGGACGCGCGGATGCCTTCTCCCAACTTGTGAAACGTTTGATGCTCTAGGGATAACTGAAGAATAACCGGTTTATGAAAATGAAAACGCGCCGACCGTCAGCTACAGCGGTGAGGCTATGACCCCTAACCGCGATACACATCTTGAATTGGCGTTTGCTGTTCCAGGTAACCTAGCCAACCTGACTGGTGGTTACAAATATGACCGCAGACTGATCCAAGGACTGCGCAACGCTGGTTGGTCCGTAAAACAATTGCGTCTGGGGGACTCGTTCCCTCAGCCAACATCACGAGATATGCAAGATGCAGCTCACCAATTGGCAACAGTTAACAAAGAGCATCCGCTGATCATTGATGGCCTTGCTCTCGGTGCGTTTGATCAAGTTGTTATGGAGGCGATCCAAGCACCGGTTGTTGCGTTGATCCACCATCCTTTGGCTAAAGAAAGCGGACTTTCCAATTCTCAACGCGCGCGCTTTTTGAATTCTGAGCGAGAAAACCTTAAACAAGTGTCGCATATTCTGGCCCCTAGCCCGCACACGGCTAACGTCTTGGTTCGTGACTACGACATCGACGCGGCGCAAATAACGATCGCGCGGCCAGGGACAGATTTTCAAACGAAATCTCAGAATAAAGACAAACCGCCCCTAATTTTGTCAGTAGGCATACAGGTGCCACGCAAGGGCCATGACATTTTGTTAAAGGCGTTGTCACGTATCGATCATCTTTCCTGGAAGGCCGTAATCGCTGGTGGGGCATATGACCAGGATCATGCTTCGGCACTAGAGCGTCTCGTGACAGATCTGGGGTTGAGTGACCGTGTGACACTGGCTGGCCAAGTGTCTGAAGAAAGACTGTCAGACCTGTACGCACGAGCTAGCATCTTTGCACTCGCTACACGTTACGAAGGTTACGGCATCGTATTTGACGAGGCTATGGCGTATGGCCTGCCGATAGTCTCCTGTACGACCGGCGCTGTGTCAGAAACTGTTGCAAAAGGTGCTGGAGTACTTGTTCAGCCAGAAGACCCGTCGTTGTTCGCCGATGCGCTGGCTAAAATTCTCCGCGATGAACAATATCGAACTGAAATGGCATCGGCGTCGAAGCGGGCGGGTAAATCGCTACCCAAGTGGCGCGAAACCACGGAAGCCGTCGATACAATACTTAAAAGCATAGTCTCTAAGCAAGCGGTACAGAGCTAGTCCCTTGGTGGACCACTTTTTGTCTTTGCAAGGAACTTGGACTAGTAAATGTTGCTGCGCTAAGTGTTTAATTCTATGATGAAATCCATGAATGAGCTCTCTTCTTTGCCGCAATCACATATCCCGAAAAAGGCAGTCGTTTGATATGACGGCTTTGGCTCTTTGGTGTGTCGGTCCGGCGCAGGTGGAAATTCGCGCCGCAGAACTGGGAGATGGTGTTTTAGTCGAGACTCTCTATTCCGGCATTAGTCGTGGGACAGAACGCTTAGTCTTTCAGGGAAAAGTGCCCAGAGATGAATATACCCGCATGCGCTGTCGAGCACAGGAAGGTGACTTTCCTCATCCCGTGAAATACGGCTACTGCGCCGTAGGACGTGTCATGGAAGGGGACCTGGCGGGTCAAGTGGTATTCGGCCTCATTCCACATCAAACAGCTTTCCGTATGCGCGAGGACGCTTTGACCCTGCTGCCCGAGGACCTGCCTCCGAAACGTGCAGTCTTAGGTGCCAATATGGAAACAGCGCTTAACATACTTTGGGATGCTAAGGCCGGCGCGGGAGACAAGATTTTGATTATTGGCACCGGCGTCGTCGGCGCGCTGACCGGCTACCTTGCCTCAAGACTTCCCGGCGCAGAGGTAACGCTGTCAGACATTAATCCTGATCGTGCCAAGATTGCAGCGCGCTTAGGTTGTGATTTTACGGCGCCTGAAGCTGCGCCAAAGGATTGCGACATTGTTATACATTTATCGGCCTCATCTCACGGACTAAGCACCGCAATGCGCTGTGCAGGAAATGAGGCAACGATTATCGAAGCAAGCTGGTACGGCGATGAAACGACGGCGGTGCCACTAGGCGGCGCGTTTCACAGCCGTCGTTTAAATTTAATTAGCTCTCAGGTGGGGCAAGTGTCTACTTCTCGGCGAACGCGCTGGAGTTTCAAAAGACGTTTGACAAAAGCACTTGAACTGTTGCGCGATCCTACTCTTGACCTACTTATCTCCGGAGAAACAGGATTTGAGGATTTACCTTCGCGTTATGGTGCAATCCTGTCTGATCCGGCGACGCTCTGTCATCGTATCCGCTACACGTAAACCTAAGGAAATCTCATGTTCGCTGTTGAAGTTCGTGACCACATCATGATTGCGCATTCGCTCCCCTCCAAGGTTTTCGGACCAGCGCAGGGAATGCACGGAGCAACTTTCACGGTTGATGCTGCATTTTACACCGAAGAGATCGACGAACACGGACTGGTGGTTGATATTGGTCTAGCAACGGAAGCTTTGGCGGAAACGCTTGCGCCGCTGCGTTACAAAAACCTGGATGAAAATCCAGATTTCAAAGGAAAATTCACCACGACAGAGTTCCTTTGCCACCATATTTTCCAACAGATCGCGCAACAGGTGCGCGCGGGTAAACTTGCCGATCAAGCGCGAGTTAAACGCGTGAGAGTATTATTGCATGAAAGCCATGTTGCGCGAGCTTGGTATGAGGGCGAAATCTGATCTTGGGCTTCTCCGCCGAATGGTTAGCCCTGCGCGAACCTGTGGACCGCGCAGCGCGGCACGACGGTTTGTTGCAGCGAGCGGCGAACTTAGCGGGCGACAATCCTGTAATCCTTGATCTAGGATGCGGAACAGGGGCCACCCAGCGGGCGTTTTCGGGTCTCTTGCCAAACCATTCGCAATGGAGGTTGGTCGACAATGACGCAGGGC
The DNA here is from genome assembly GCA_039180185.1 of Pseudomonadota bacterium. Lineage (GTDB taxonomy): Bacteria > Pseudomonadota > Alphaproteobacteria > Rhodobacterales > Rhodobacteraceae > Roseovarius. The sequence continues at coordinate 5,732 of JBCDDS010000056.1, forward strand.
TGCTTGAGCAAGCCTGTTCTGAAAATGAGCATTCAGCGACTACGCACAAAATGGATCTGAACCAAATTGAAGCACTGCCGCTGGATGGCGTCACACTTGTCACAGCTTCTGCTCTTTTGGATTTAGTTTCTTACGCATGGGTAAGCGACCTGGTGGCACGGCTTAATGTGCCTTTTTATGCCGCACTGAGCTATAACGGGATTATGAGTTGGAACCCCACTCATGAAGCTGATAACGCGGTCGTTGAGGCGTTCAATTCGCATCAATGTACTGATAAAGGTTTCGGTTCCGCGCTTGGACCAGACGCGGCTGAGCATTCGGCAAAAATCTTTAGCGATGCAGGTTTTGACGTCGAAACAGCGAGCAGCCCATGGCATGTCGGACCGAGCTCTAAGACTTTGCATGTTGAGTTGATTGACGGGATTGCACAGGCAGCTTCAGAAGCAGGTGCGCAGACTGCAAAGGATTGGCGCAATGCTCGGCGGGAAAATGCGCAGAACTCAAACTGTGTTGTTGGTCACGTCGATTTGTTGGCCAATCCCGCGAACACATCTTAAAAGATAGGTGAAATGCTGATTGAGATGACAGACAAGATCTGGAGCCATCTTCTGCATATGCGGAACGGCACGGTCTGTTCCTGCGACAAGAACTGGAGTAACGGAGAGAAGGCCGCACTTGATCTGTATGAGCCGCTGGCCAGGCGTGATCATGGGCCATTTGCATTAGCTCAGATCGGTCAATCATTAGACGGCCGCATCGCCACAGTAACTGGTGACGCGCGCGATGTATCTGGACCTGATGGACTTGTGCACCTGCATCGTATTCGAGCCCTAGTGGATGGCGTCGTCATTGGTGTTCGTACCGCTCTGCATGACAAACCGCGACTGACTGTTAGGCTCTGCACAGGAAAGAACCCGGCACGCGTGGTCATCGATCCCAACGGCCGTCTGCCAGATGACGCATTGCTTTTGCAGAACGACGGGACGCGACGCATCGTCATCCAAGCTACCGGCAGGCCAAGGCCAAAGGACGTTACTGTTATCCGCCTGCCACTCAAAAACGGCGTAATTGACCCTCGAGAAATCACAGTTGCCTTGCGTCAGGAAGGGCTATCCACGCTTTTGGTTGAGGGCGGCGGCATCACCATAGCGAAATTCTTGGAAATGGGCCTTTTGAACCGACTGCACGTCGGAATTGCCCCCCTTCTTATAGGTGATGGTCCTCAGAGTATCACTTTATCGAACCCCAGCAAAATGCTCGCTGACGCGATCAGACCAGACATGCGTGCATACTCACTTGGCTCGGATGTCATGCTTGATTGCGCGATGCAATGCAGCGCAACGTGATTAAACTAACCAAAACAAATTCGGCTTCTGATTGAAACTCAGGCGATATCGGCCTTAAGGAGTGGCATTCTTTCAGTGTTTTGTGATCGATCTTCTGGGATGTCGAAGATACCACTTGTCAACGACCAACGGCTTACCTTTGGTAGCGTTGTGACCACTGCAATCGGAATAGCAAAGCTGAGCGCAATGAGCATCGGCGCACCAAATATCAGTGCCCAAGGTACGAGGATTGCGAGCCAAGCTGTCAGAACGATACCCGCCAGGGTCTGAGGCCATAAAACACGCGCAGCTTCCATCCACTCCAACCGTTCGCGGTGGCGTTGTTGCGCGTCCCAACCAACGCGGCGATCGAAGAACAGGCCGACGAGAAAAACGCTCAGGCCAAATGCCACAACAGGCGCCATAAGCATCGACACGATGATCTCTGCAATGCCACTCGCACAAACCAGCGCGCGTCCGCCATAAGTTGCTGCGCGATCCTTGTCGGCAAGGATTTGCGCCAATCCCATCAGTTTGGGCATCAGGTTTAGAACAAGCAGAGTAGCGAACAGACCAAGCCCAAGCCAAAGCGGCGCACCAACATATTGCGCAGGCAGCGCTGCCATGCTGGCCCCGAGGATGACAAAAAGCATCCAAGCGGGCGCAGCGATGTACATCTGGATGGCGAGATAAAGCTGGACGCGACTGAGTGTCGCCAGCCCTGGAAGGCCAAGCAATCGAAGATATTGCATATTACCATTGCACCAACGAAGTTCCCGACGGATGAAGTCCGCCAAACTGGGCGGGTTTTCTTCGTGGCTGTCGCTTTCTTCTGCCAGGACGCGAACTTCGAAACCGGCGCGGCGGATAAGGGCCGCTTCAAGCTGATCATGGCTCAGGATATAACCTGAAAGCGAGCCCCGTCCGGATAGTTTCGGTAGCATGCAGTGCTTGTGAAACGGCGCTGTACGAATGAGAACATTGTGCCCCCAATTCGGCCCACAGTCTGCTTGCCACCATGCCGATCCTAACGTGTAGGACCGCATACCGTGGCGCATACCAAACTGAAAAGCTCGCGTGAAGAAAGTCTTGGACGGCAAACCTGTAACCAAGCTTTGCAACATACCTATCTCAGGTGATACCTGCATGACGCGAACAAGGCGCAAAACGGCCTCCGCACCCATGACACTGTCTGCATCTAGGGGTAGGAAAAAGTCATATCCCGCGCCGCTGCGGTCAAGAAACTCTGCTATGTTTCCCGCCTTATACCCCGCGTTGTCGTCGCGACGGTTGTACTGGATCGATGTTCCGGGTTGGGCGCGGCGCCATTGTGCGACGCCTGCCTCTTCGCGCATGGCAATGTTAGGTTTGTCGGTGTCACTCAAGACATAATAGTCAAAGTGCTTGGACCACGCTGTTCTTGCGAGCTCTTCTTGCAACCCGCGCAGTCGCTCTAACGATGGTCCGGGATCTTCGTTCCGCAACGGCATGACAACTGCAATCCGTGTGCTAATGGGTTCGTCTCCTGTAATCCGTGCCAGGGCAGGATTGACCACAACGGCAGCTTCGCCTGTATATTTGCGATCCAACCAAAGACCTATCACGGAGTTCCAAAGCCCAATTGAAAGCCATGGTAAAGTCAACGCATACGCGGCCAGCATACCCCATTCGACCCAAATCAACCCGCCATAGGACAAAAAGGTCGCCATCGCCGCGAACAAAAGTCCCACTGTCACCACGTTGGCAAAAAGCACCAACCGACGCCTGAAACGAATATTCTGTTCGTCGCCTGCGCCAGAATGGACCAATTTTAAATCAAGATCTTGGTGACTTAGTGAACTCTCATACGGCAAATGTACGGGCGCAATATTCGGTAAATCTGGGACGTCTTTCAAAACCCAACTCCTAAAAAGCATCCGCTTAGAGGTGTGGTTTGGGCCGCAAACGTCCACAAAGAAATTCAAATGTTACCGACAGTAAAGCACTTGTGTCTTTGAGTAACAGGCAGGAATTGCGTAATGAATTTGCGATCGTGCTAAATCCATTGTTTTGCTTGCCAAATCTTCGGTAAAGCTGAGCTTGGAACCTTTACTTGATGTAAGGCTCTCCGATCGCAGCGGGTGGGGTCGGCTTTCCTATAAAACCTGCCAACAGCAAAACGGTGAGAACATAAGGTAAAGCAAGCATCAGCTGGGTTGGCAACTCACCTACCAGCGGCAGGTCCACACCCTGCAACCGCGACGTCGCGGCTTCGAGAAACCCAAACATCAGACACGCGATCAACGCCATCATTGGCTTCCAGTTGCCAAAGATGACAGCTGCTAAAGCGATGTACCCTTTCCCCGCAGACATATCACGCACGAAGTTACCACCTTGCGCAACCGACAGGTAAGCACCCGCGATTCCGCAAAAAACACCCCCTACGATGAGTGCGCGATAGCGCAACCAAGTCACGGAAATTCCAGCGCTGTCAACAGCTTCAGGCACCTCTCCTACGGCGCGCAGTCGCAGACCAAATCGCGTGCGATACAGAATGAACCCGGTCAGAGGCACAGCCAGTAAAGCGATGTAGACCAGCACATTATGTCCGGATATCAGTTGGCTGTAGATCGCTCCCAAGACCGGAATCGCTTCGACACTTTCCACGCCGATCCATTCCAGAGGCTTAAAGCGCACGTCGCGTGGTAGTGTCGGTGTCTGGCCACCACGTTGGAAGAGGGCGATACCAACAACAACTGTCAGTCCAGAGGCCAGAATGTTGATCGCTACGCCGGAGACCACCTGATTACCTTTGTGCGTGATACAGGCAAAACCGTGGATTAGAGAAAGCGTAACGCTTGCCAAAATAGCGGCAGCAACGCCCAACCAGGCAGATCCACTGATAAAGGCCACGGCAGCCGCCACAAAAGCGCCAGTCAGAAGCTTCCCTTCAAGCGAGATGTCGATGACACCAGAACGTTCTGCAAAGATGCCTGCCATGGCGCATAAGATCAGCGGCGTCGCGATCCGCAACGTGCCATCAAACGTCAACAAAAGCTGGAACAGGAAATCAGCCACGCGCCATCTCCTTCGGCGCGGAGACCCGCGCGATAAGCCGCGACAAAGGTGCGTTGAACATGTAGGCCAGCGCGCCGGAGAACAGGATGATCATGCCTTGGATCAGCAGGACCATCTCACGCGTGATCGACTTGAATTCAAAATCAAGCTCTGCTCCGCCTTGGTAAAGGGCCCCAAAAAGCAGCGCCGCGAGGAATATTCCAATCGGATGGTTACGCCCCATGAGAGCAACGGCAATCCCGGTGAATCCATATCCTGCGGTATAGTTCAGGATTACGCGGTGACTGACACCGACGATCTCGTTGGTGGCCAAAAGACCCGCAAACGCGCCTGCGATGGCCATGGCGATTATGATCGTGCGAGCGACGTTAATGCCCGCGTAATGCGCGGCCTCGGGATTGTGACCCACGGCACGGATGGCATAACCTAAACGCGTGCGCCAGATCAGTATCCAGAACACCCCTAACGAGATCAGCGCCAAAAGGAATGATACGTTGAGCGGTGTTGCTGTGGTCTTCGCACCAATGAGCCCTAGCAGATCATGCAGCTTGGGCAGGTAACTGGCCTCGGGCAATTTCACCGATTGCGGTGATTGCTGTCCCGGCTCTAACATCGGACCGGCTAGAAGCCAGACCATGATGGAGGCGGCAATGAAATTGAACATGATTGTCGTGATAACGATATGGCTGCCGCGTTTGGCCTGCAAATAGCCCGGGATCACGCCCCAAATCGCACCTGCCAATGCTGCGCCCAGGATAGCAAATGGAATAGCTACGATGGCTGGAGCGGCACTGACGGCGAAGGCTGCTAGAGCAGCGCCGAGCCCGGCGACGTAGGCCTGACCTTCCCCGCCGATATTGAACAGCAAAGCGTGAAATGCCGTCGCGACGGCCAGCCCGGTAAAGATAAAATTGGTGGTGTAGTAGAGAGTATAGCCGAGGCCGCCGGGATAAACGAAGGCGCCTTTGACCATCACGCCCAAGGCCTCAATCGGGTTTTCTCCAATCAACAGCACCACCAAACCGCAGACGAAGAGCGCGGCCATCAGATTGATCAGAGGTAACAAAAACAGATCAGCCCAGCGTGGCAGCGGTGGGACCGGACTGCTCATGCGGATAGAGCCTCTTGGCGTTGACCCGCCATCATCAGTCCCAGTGTTTGACGATCTGCCTTTGCGCGGGTCACGATGCCCACGTTTTTGCCGTCGCAAAGCACCATAATCCTGTCGGACAGAGATATGATCTCATCAAGCTCGACACTGACCAGCAGGATAGCGCAACCTTCCGCTTTGAGCGCTTGAAGCTGGTTGTGAATGGCTTCAATCGCGCCGACATCGACCCCTCTGGTCGGTTGACCGACCAGCAATATAGACGGACCCGTTGAAAACTCTCGCGCAATGACAATCTTTTGCTGATTGCCACCGGAAAAATTCTTTGCTCTGTGGCCCGGGCTCGCCGGCCTGACGTCAAAGTCGCGCATTTTTTCTTGGCAGTTTTCGTCGATGCGTTTCGGGTCCAATAACGCACCTGTCCCGGCCAGATCCCTGTCGTGCTGACCAAGGATCATGTTTTCGCGCGCCTCAAATTGCAGGACCAGACCGTGCTTATGCCGGTCTTCCGGAATATGGCCAACGCCAAGATCGCGGATAATGCGTGGGGTTGTCACAGATGCTGGCGTAATCTGTGTTCCCAAAATTTCGACGGCTCCAGACGTCAAGTGCCGCATGCCGGCTAGCACTTCCATCAATTGGGTTTGCCCGTTACCAGAGACACCTGCCACGCCAAGGATTTCGCCAGCACGCAAGTCAAAACTGATATCTTCGAGTTCGATCACACCTTGGTTGTTTTTGTAGCCAAGACCTCGCGCTGAGAGCTGAACCTGGCCCGGCGTGGCCTCTGAACGCGCCACCTCCAGAAGCACTTTGCGCCCGACCATAAGTTCAGCCAATTCCGCAGGAGATGTATCAGCGGTTTTGCGGTGCCCGACGATCTCGCCGTGCCGCATGATATCGACTGCGTCGGTGATTTCCATGATCTCAGCGAGCTTATGCGTGATCAAAAGCACCGCCACACCGCGATCCCGCAGAACTTTGAGAATTTCAAAGAGCTGAGCCGCCTCCTGCGGGGTCAAAACGCCTGTCGGTTCATCAAGAATGAGGATGTTTGCGCCGCCCTTAAGCGCTTTGATGATTTCAACCCGCTGGCGTTGCCCGACATTGAGTTCACTCACACGCGCATCGGGGTCAACGGCCAGATTGTAGCTTTCTGAGAGCTCCGTCACGCGCGCTCTTGCGGCCTCTCGCCCTTCGCGCAAGAGCGAGCCAGCTTCTGAGCCAAGCATGACGTTTTCCACGACGGTGAACGTCGGGACCAGCATGAAATGCTGATGCACCATGCCAATCCCGTGACGTATGGCATCCGCAGAGGACCGAATATCAACCGCCTGACCGCCCACCAGAATGTCGCCTTCGTCCCGCTCATGCATGCCGTAGACGATGTTCATCAGGGTCGATTTACCGGCGCCATTCTCTCCTATGATGCCGTGGATCGATCCCGGTTGGATCTGCAAATTGATGTTCTTGTTCGCGCGGATCAGCCCAAAGGACTTACTCACACCTCGAAGTTCCAGCGCAAAGGGAGCGGATGAACCGCTCCCCATCCTCGTCTTACCCGTCACGCCCGGATCAGTTCACAGGGCAGCTGTTATCAGCGCGATAATCATGCACGACGATCTCGCCAGACTTGATTTTATCCGCGGCGCCATCAATCGCGGCCTTCATATCATCGGTGATCAGGCCGGCGTTGTGTTCATCCAAGGCCCAACCAACGCCGCCTTCGGCAACACCCAGATTGCGAATGCCGGTATCAAAATCACCGGACATGGCATCTGTCATGGTTTCATAAGCGGCCACATCGACTCGCTTCAGCATTGAGGTCAGAACGCTGCCCGGAGCCATATGATTTTGGTTAGAATCAACCCCAATAGAGAGTTTACCTGCGTCCGCCGCCGCTTGAATTACACCGACGCCAGTGCCGCCTGCCGCCTGATAGACAACATCGGCACCACGATCGATCTGGCTTTGCGTCAGTTCGGCGCCTTTGCCTGGATCATTCCAGGCTTTGGGTGTATCTCCCGTCATATTTTCAAGGATTGAAACGTCCGCATCAGCGGCCTTCGCACCCTGTCTGTAACCGCAGGCAAACGCGCGGATCAAAGGAATATCCATACCCCCCACAAAGCCTACGGTACCACTTTCGGAAGCCATTGCCGCAGCTATGCCAACAAGATAAGAGCCTTCCTGCTCTTTGAACGCGTATTGGCGCAAGTTGGGTTGATCGAGCCAGTTCACATCGATGATTGAGAAATTCACCTCGGGATTTGCCTCTGCGACCGTATTGATCGCATCCGCCTGCGCAAAACCCACGCCGAGTACAACCGTTGCACCACGCTGCACCATGCGCTCCATCGCCTGCTGGCGCTGTGCTTCATTCGTGACCTCAAACTCCATTACTTCGACGCCGGTCTCTTCGGTAAACCGTTTAATGCCGTTGTAAACGCCTTCGTTGAAGGAGGCGTCAAACTTACCGCCCATGTCATAAATTACAGCTGGCTTGAATTCGTCCGCTGCGGACAAACTCGCGATGCAAGCAAAAGCGCCTGCCAAAACCGTAGTGGTCAATTTGTTCATTTTCTTTCTCCCATTCTCCGGCACTCCCAAAGGCCAGTTCTCTTCACGTTATCAAGTGGTTTGCCCGATTTCTTTAAGTCTTTCTTGAAGGAATTCGCCGGCGGTTTGCGTTGCCAGCTGAACTTCTGGTCGCGGGTGCATGAAAAGCGGCAATGAATAGCGCGACCGATTTTCCTGCTTCGCGGGATTGATCACGCGGTGCACCGTCGACGGGTAATAGTGATGGCTTGCCTGCTCCAACATGTCGCCAGCATTCACGTTGATGTAGCCTGTCCCACACGGAACATCATGCCAATCCCCGTTCACGTCCTGCGCCTGCAAACCAGGCTCTGACCCGGTGACCAACAGCGTGATAAGGTTGATGTCGCCGTGCGCGGCGGCCCTCACCTCGCCTGGTTCAATATCGTCAGGCAGAGGCGGATAATGCAGCACGCGCAAGAGATGATCCTCTGAATTCTCCACCATTTTAGTGAATGGCATGGAAAGTTTGGCTGCCACATCCGGCGGTGTGACCTGATCAAGCCAACCAAGCAGTGTAACGCCAAGAGAAATAAGGCTGTCGTGAAATGCGCGCGTTATCGCTTCGCACGCGGGCGGTACACCTTGGGACTGATAGACGTGAAAGAACTCTTTGAGGTCCTTTTGCGATCGACCTTTGGCATTCTCTGACTTGTAGCCGAAATATCCAGCCGGATTGTCAGGCGCGGTTACATCTCCTTCCTTCTCGGTACCAGCAAAATAGTCGGACCAGACATGGTACATTGCTTCGATCTGACTCATGTCAATGTCATGATCTCTGATCACCGCAAAACCGGTTTCCCGTAATGATTTCGCGAACCGTTCCGGCGCATCTTCATCCTTTGGGCTAACGGCCAACACTTCAAAGCTTGACATGTTAAAAGCTTCACCTTTCCGATCTTGTCAGGTCTTTAGATGTAAACAAATGGGCAAATCTGATGGCAGCACTCGCATTCGAAACACCCTGGACCAGTCTAGGTTACGCCAGCCGCAGTCGTGTTCAAGTTTAATTTCCAAACAACAGAAAACACGCCCCCAAAAAAGTACTGCGGCGGGCGCTTAGAACATTGGGTCGGCCATTTTTTTCCTGAATACGAATTAGACTTGTCATTTTGTCGCGAAGTGTTTTCATGTACTTATGGGAGTGAGAGCAATCACACGCGCCGCATATCTTTCGGTCGTGCTTGTCTTATCGGCAGCGCTCGTTCTCGTCGGTTTTGCCCATAAGCTGCAGCAGCCGAGCAACGCACTTGACCCCGCTGTGCAGGCCTACCTTTCGCAAGGTGGCACTCTGAGCGACATTTGCCTTACTGGTGATGAGGGGGAGCAATACGTCTTTGAATGCGACGCTTGCCTGGTCAAGAACAACATCGCATCTACCCGCTCGTTAATAGCATTTTGTGACAAAGACCATAGTTTGCTCTCGCAGGGTGATCTGGCCGAGCAGCAGATTCCGGTTGTTTATGCCTTGGATCTGTCGAGAGCTTCTCGCGCACCGCCGATCCTTTGAACGCATTTAGCTGGGCGAAAGCGCCCAGTATGAGCGTCAACCAACGCGCTCGCTCGGAATCCCATTCGCGGTACCCAGCAAAAAATCACGAAATACGTGCTCAGCCGCGTTCATGAGGGTTCATCCCCGTAAAGCACGCCAAGCGCGAAACCCCACCTTTGACGACAGGATATAACGATGACCCTTTCTCCTACGCGCCGGATATTTTCGGCTCTCTTAGGCGCAGCTCTCGCACTGCCGCTCCCAGCCTTTGCAGGCAACATCACTGTGACAGATGCGCTTGGCCGATCTGTTGAAGTACCGGAAAACGCAGAACGTATTCTGCTGGGCTTTTATTTCGAAGACACGTTCGCAGTCGGCGGGCCTGATGTCTATGATCGTGTGGTCGGCATTTCAAAGGATGCATGGGCCGGATGGCGCAGCCTGCAGTGGGACGCTTATGTCAAAGCCGTGCCACGCATCGACGAGATCACCGATGTAGGCGAAGTTGACGCGGGCACGTTCTCACTAGAGGCAGCCCTTGCAACCAGGCCAGACGTTGCAGTCTTCGCTGCTTGGCAGTTTGATGCGATGGGCGACGCCATTGGGCGTATAGAATCCGCAGGGGTGCCAGTTGTCATTCTCGACTACAACGCACAGGAAGTTGAGAAACACGTTGCCTCTACCCTGGCATTAGGCGCCATTCTTGGCGAACCGGAGCGCGCCAAAGCGCTGGCAGATACTTATTCTCAGGCTCATGCCGATGTAAAAGCGCGCGTGTCCAAGGCCGCAGCACAGCCAAGGGTCTATGTAGAGCTTGGTCGGAAAGGTGCTGATGAGGTCGACAATTCCTATGGCAACACCATGTGGGGCAAGCTTGTCACAACGGCCGGCGGCGTAAACATTGCGGAAGGCCAGATTGCCAAATGGGGACCGCTGAGCCCAGAATATGTCCTGGCGCAGAACCCTGAGGTGGTCTTTTTCGCAGGGTCAGGTTGGCTCAGCCGTGAGAAGGCCGTCGTCATGGGCCCAGGCGTAGAGACCGCTTTTACACATGACCGCATGCGTCCATATCTTGGTCGCTCTGGCTGGGACGGCATTGAAGCGGTTAAGGATGGCGAAGTGCACGGGCTCTACCACGGCGGCGCGCGAACGCTTTATGACTTCGCGTTCTTGCAATACATCGCGAAAACGCTTCATCCAGAGCTTTTTGAGGATGTCGATCCCCAGGCAAATCTGGATGCGTTCTTTGCCACCTATATGCCGATTGAATTCAACGGCACTTATATGACGCAGCTCAAATGAGCGTGCCGAGCGAGGCGGTGCAAGCCGCCTCGTCCTACCGAGGGCTCATCGCCAAACGCGCGATCGCGCTGTGCTGTGCAGGAGCGATCCTCGCAACATGTATGCTGATTGACATACTGACCGGCCCTGCCCTTCTGAGCTTTAAAGACGTGTTGTTGGCGCTTTTTGCACCCGGCCGGACCGACAGCACCACTGTCGTGATTGTTTGGGACATCCGGTTGCCTATGTCGCTCATGGCTATAGTCGTCGGAGCCGCATTGGCCGTGGCCGGCGTGCTGATGCAGACCATTTTGGGAAACCCGCTCGCCAGCCCCTATACGCTGGGATTTTCTGCCGCCGCGGGGTTTGGCGCGGCGATCGTTATCCTCACTGGTTTTACGCTTCCTGTTTTTGCTTGGTTGACCGTTCCGCTGACTGCATTCACGGCAACGCTCGTATCGGCCGCTCTGGTGTATGGGCTTGCAAGAGCCCGCGGCATGACGCCGGAAGTAATGATCCTCGCCGGTATCGCAACCTTGTTTCTATTCCAGTCGCTACAATCGATGGTTCAATACCTCGCAGCACCCGAGGTGCTTCAGTCGATTGTTTTTTGGCTGTTCGGCTCATTGCTTAAGGCCTCTTGGGACAATCTGCCGATCACAACCGCAATATTGGTCTTCTGCGTTCTAGCCATACTCCCTGACATGTGGCGTTTAACTGCGCTCCGATTGGGTGATGAACGCGCAACAGCGGTTGGTGTGAACGTCACGCGGCTGCGCGTACGGATGTTCATTATCGTAGCACTTCTAACGGCCGGTGCTGTGGCATTCGTCGGCACCATCGGCTTTATAGGATTGGTAGCGCCTCACGTGGCACGTGGTTTCGTAGGGGAAGATCAGCGGTTTTTGCTGCCTATGGCCGCATTTTGTGGCGCAACGATCATGTCGGGTGCATCTATCCTGTCCAAAGTGATTTCACCGGGTTCTGTCATCCCGATCGGCATTGTCACAGCCATCCTTGGTGTGCCGTTTCTTTTCGGTCTCATTGTTCTAGGCAAAAGGAAACACTGGTGAGCCTTTCCATCCAAAACCTGTCCGTTCGACACGGTAAAAACGTGATTTTGCAGGACGTAACTCTGCACGCGCCGTCCGGACAAATCACTGGGTTGATTGGGCCAAATGGTGTCGGAAAATCGTCGCTGCTCAAGGCCATGGCGGCCATCGCACCATGCAACGGTGACGTGTTGTTCGACGGAGAACGCGCAGCCGATGCAACACGGCGACAGATTTTCGCCTACATGCCACAAGACAGCAGCGCTGGTTCTTCTTTGACGCTGACCGAAGTCGTATTGCTTGGCCGTCTTGGATCACTCGGTATGCGTGTCAGTCCCGATCTGATCAGCCAAGTTCAAAAAATCCTCTCCGAATTTGGACTCGATCATTTATCATACCGCACTCTGGAAGCAGTAAGCGGCGGCCAACGTCAACTTGCCTATTTAGCACAAGCCCTTTTTAGAGAGCCGAAGGTTTTGATGCTCGACGAGCCGACAGCAGCGCTCGATTTGCGCCATCAGCTCGTCGTGTTTGAAACGCTTCGGAAACTGACCAAAACAAAGAACATCACGATCATCGTTGCTTTGCATGATCTCGCTCTAGCCGCGCAGTTTTGCGATCAATTGGCTTGCCTTAGCAATGGGTGTCTTGACGCATGCGGAGCGCCACAAGATGTACTGACTGAGGATCGATTGGCGCGTGTGTACGGGATCGAGGCAGAAGTGCAAAGTGACCATAATGAACGACTACGCGTGTCGGCTCTCCGAGCCCTGTGAACACGTTCTTGCTCAGGCGTCGATGAATACTGTTTCGTTTTCACCCTGGAGAAAGATGTCATGGCGATAACCGCGGTTCGTCCGTTTGGCGAGCATGGTTGCAGCGCGCTGACCTGCCAACTTAAAGACTGGGTCGGCTTTATTATCCTCATCCTCAAAGTAAGCCCGCGTTGTCAGCGATAAATTTACCCCACGAGCTGCAATCCAGATCAGAACATGCGGAGCAGCATTTTGACCCGCCCCCGGCTTCAGCGTCTCGAACCGCGCCAGTCCGGTATCGAAATCAGTCATCTGTCGACCCCAGTTCTCAAAGCCTGGCATCGTGCCGAACTCACCATCCGGCCCGGGCTGCCAGATCTCAATCAGCGCGTCTGTAACAGGCGCGCCGTCCCCATCAAAAACATAGATATCCAGCGTGATAGGCTCGCCCTCAGGATCTCCCGTAATCATCCGTTCCCCAAGCGTTTGACCCAGTCCGCGCGTCTCAAGCCCTGCCATCTGAGGACTCAGGCCGATATGGACAAAGGGACCTGCAGTCTGGGACGGCGTTTCTTTGAAATCTCCCACTTAGCGACCGTCCTTTTGGTTTTCAAAAAGAGTCGCAGCGCGCCCACGTAGGACAATATCGAACCGATAGGCACGGATTTCCATCGGCACTGTGGTCTCCATATCAAGCTTTGCAATCAGCGCATCAATCGCGCGCGATTCAGTAATAGAATGAACGATAGGGCAAAGCGCAATATGCGGATCACCCTCAAAATACATCTGTGTGATGAGGCGTTGGGCAAAACCATCGCCAAATACCGAGAAATGTATATGTGCAGGCCTCCAGTCATTGCCGCCATTGGGCCAAGGATAAGGTCCAGGCTGGATCGTACGAAAATTATAGCTGCCATCCTCACCTGTTACCGTGCGACCGCAACCGCCAAAATTTTCGTCCAGCGGTGCGGTATAGCCGTCCTTTAGATGGCGATACCGCCCACCTGCGTTGGCCTGCCATATCTCGATGAGCTTACCACGAACTGGTCTAGCGTATTCATCCAAGAGCTTCCCATGCACGATAATCTGAGATCCAATCGCGCATTCGCCGGGTTTTGCATAGTTGAGGATCAGGTCATTATCGAGCGGGCTCAGAACATCATGGCCAAACGTCGGACCCGTCAGTTCAGTTTGGGTCTGATCAATGCGCAGAGGTTTGTGTCGCGGGGCGCGTAACCGGGTTGACCGGTAGTCCGGATAAAGCGGACGCGGGTGCCAATGCAGGTCACGAGGCGTGAAGGCGGCGTCACTCATCAGATTTGGCTTTCATCTCGGACAATGTGGCTTTGATAAGTTTTAGCGCATTATTGGCACGCGGCACACCAGCATAGATCGCAACATGCTGCATTGCTTCTGCCATATCGCGTTCAGTGGCACCCGTGCGTTTGGTAGCACGAACATGCATAGGGATTTCCTCAAAATTCCCTTGCGCGGCAAGAAGCGCAAGCGTCAGCATGGAGCGCTCGCGTGAAGAGATACCGGGGCTGTCCCAAACCGTGCCCCAAGCACCCACAGTGATCAGGGATTGAAAAGCCAGATCAAGCTCCGTCTTGTGCGCCTCTGCCCGTTCTACATGAGCCTCGCCCAAAACTGCGCGACGTATCGCTAAACCACGATCGACAGCGCTTTCGGCACGTTGGTCAAACTGCTCTATCAAGCGTGCCAGAGTGGCAGGTGCCTCAAGACAAGGTAAATGGCCGATCCCATTTAAAATTTCGATCTGAGCATTGGGAATGGCGCGCGCCATTGCTCTGACATCTTCAACTGGCACAGATTTGTCCTCTTCTCCTCCTATGCAAAGAACGGGACAAGCGATCTTCGCGATGGAAGATGTAAGGTCGGCCGAGGCTATCGCCCGACAGGCATTTATGTATCCTGCGGGCAGCGTGCGTGAGAGCATCCGTAAATGGAGGCGAAGACGGTCTGGATGGGCCAAGGCGTAAGCCTTGCCAAACCAGTTATCGATGATCGTCTGGGCAATTGCGTCAAGCCCGCCTGCCTCCACCGCAGCGATCCTTTCTGACCAGCGTTCTGCCGAACCAATGACCGGTGCGGTGTTGCAAAGTATCACCGCTGAGAGCCAGCCTGGATTGCGACAGGCAAGTTCTTGTCCGATCAGACCGCCAACGGAGACTCCGCAGAAAATCACATCGCTTAAGCCAAGCGAAACAACCAGACCTTCCACGTCATCGGCCAGATCGGAAATTTGGTACTTTTCGCTCAGCCCACTCTGACCATGTCCGCGCAGTTCATAGGTCAACACACCGTAGCCCCCCGGAAGACACGCTATTACATCATCCCAGATGCTTTGATCACTGCCCAGGGAGTTCGCGAAGACAATGGTCTTACCAAGGCTCGGACGATGCCGGAACGCAATGAGTTGATCATTAATGGTGACGGCGTCCATGACTTACTCCAAAGGCAATCCGACGTAGTTTTCAGCGATGGATCGAGAGGCCACTTCAGAGCTTGCAATATAGTCAAACTCAGCGCGCTGCATGCGCTTTTCAAACGGGCTGTCCTCGGGAAACTGATGCATAAGGCGCGACAGATACCAAGAGAAACGTTCCACCTTCCAAACGCGTCGCAAAACTGTTTCAGAGTAGCTTTCAAGATAGGCGTCATTTCCGCTCTTGTAATGTTCTGTCAAAGCACGCGCCAATATGCGCGTGTCGGCTATCGCCAGGTTCAACCCTTTGGCTCCCGTTGGCGGCACAATATGGGCCGCGTCCCCTGCTAAGAACATGTTTCCATAACGCATTGGCTCCGCCACGAAAGAGCGCAGAGGCGCGATGCTTTTTTCAAAGGACGCCCCGGTCTGAAGTGTGGCTGCTGTCTCTTCGCCAAGCCTTTCAGCAAAAGCCGCCCAAAACCTGTCATCAGACCACTCTTCGACATGATCGTTTGCATCACACTGCACGTAATACCGGCTGCGGGTCGGTGATCGCATGGAGGCGAGCGCAAAACCG
>JBCDDS010000057.1:0-21153 GCA_039180185.1 Pseudomonadota bacterium
CGGTAAGGCGTCGTGTTGTAATGCGAGCGGTAGCACTTTGAGAAATGCGACGGCGAGGCA
Organism: Pseudomonadota bacterium; assembly: GCA_039180185.1. Taxonomy (GTDB): domain Bacteria; phylum Pseudomonadota; class Alphaproteobacteria; order Rhodobacterales; family Rhodobacteraceae; genus Roseovarius. Next base: position 61 of record JBCDDS010000057.1, read on the forward strand.
AACCCACAGGCCAGAGCCACGTTGATCACCGTCATATCCGTCTGCATCAACAGGTTACGCGCCTTCTGCAGGCGCAGCTCCATGTAATACCGCTTCGGACTACGGTTGAGATAGCGGCGGAACAGCCGCTCCAGTTGCCGCGTCGACATCGCCACTTCTTTGGCCAGGATCGAAGGGCTGATCGGCTCCTCGATGTTGTTCTCCATCATCTGGATTACCTGGCTGAGCTTGGGGTGGCGCACGCCGATCCGTGTGGGTACTGACAGACGCTGTGTATCCTGATCGGTGCGGATCGAGCTGTAGATCAGCTGATCGGCCACCGCATTGGCCAGTTGCTCACCGTGATCATCGGCAATGAGTTTGAGCATCAGGTCAATCGAGGATGTCCCACCCGCGGTGGTGAGTCGGTTGTTGTCGACCACAAACACAGACTTGGTCAACTCTACCTCGTCAAATTCCTCGGCGAAGCTGTCATGATTTTCCCAGTGGATCGTGGCGCGCTTACCATCGAGCAGACCGGCCTTGGCCACGGTATAGGCTGCCGTACACAAACCGCCGACGACCAGCCCGCGTCGCGCTTCGCGACGCAGCCAGTTCAGCACCTTCTTGGATGTCGCCGCCTGCACATTGATACCGCCACAGACCATTACGACATCGTCGCGATGCAATTCTTCGAGATCCATATCGACGTTAAACTTTGCCCCAGCTGAGCAAGTGACAGTTTCTCCACCTTCACCGGCGAGGACCCAGTCATAAAGCGTCTCGCCGGCCATGCGGTTGGCAATGCGCAGGCTCTCCACGGCTGCAGAAAAACACAGCAGTGTAAAGTCATTGAGAAGGACAAAAACGAAACGCTTCGTTGTCACGGTGTCGCTGAGGCGCTCAACGGACCCAACAATTTTCTCTGCTTCCGTGCGCATCGGATAGAATCTCGCCCAGTGGCTAATTTATAGTCAGACGAGAATGTCTTACTTAACGATCTTCGGCAATCGCTATTTATTGTTTGGGTGTGTTAAGAGCTCTGGCGCAGCATTGATCAATTGCTTATATAGCGCTCTGCATCCGCCTAAGGCGATCAATGGAGAGTGACATGAGCACGTGGAGAAAATCTGATTGGCGCAACAAGCCCCGGATACAAATGCCGGAGTATCAGGATACAGCCGCTTTGACCGCGGTTGAGGCTCAACTTTCAAACTATCCACCGCTGGTTTTTGCCGGTGAGGCACGCCGTCTGCGCGATGAATTAGGCGCAGCATCCTGCGGCGAGGCGTTTTTGCTTCAAGGCGGTGATTGTGCCGAGGCGTTTGATCAGTTCTCAGCGGATTCCATCCGCGACACGTTCAAGGTCATGCTTCAGATGGCCATGGTGCTGACTTATGGCGCAAAAGTACCAGTGATTAAGGTCGGCCGCATGGCGGGGCAATTTGCCAAACCCCGTTCGGCGCCGACCGAGACCTTGGATGGTGTGGAGCTGCCAAGTTACCGCGGCGATATCATTAATGAACTGGCGTTCACGCCAGAGGCGCGGATTCCGAATCCGTCCAAAATGCTGCAAGCTTATACACAGGCCGCAGCAACGCTGAACCTTTTGCGCGCCTTCTCAACCGGGGGCTATGCTGATGTGAATCAGGTACATGCCTGGACGCTTGGCTTCACCGAGAGCGAGAAGGCCGAACAATACCGCGAACTTGCGTCGCGGATCACCGATACACTCGATTTCATGCAGGCCGCAGGGATCGACAAACATATCGCGCCGACACTGGAAAAGGTGGATTTCTACACCTCGCATGAAAGCCTTCTGCTGGAGTACGAAGAAGCGCTGTGTCGTCGGGATTCGATTACCGGCAATTGGCTCGCAGGTTCGGGGCACATGCTCTGGATTGGGGATCGCACGCGACAGCCCGATGGCGCCCATGTGGATTTCCTGAGCGGTGTTCTCAATCCAATCGGATTGAAATGTGGTCCGACACTAGAAGCAAGCGATTTGAAGGTGTTATGTACCAAACTTAATCCAGAAAATGAACCGGGCCGTTTGTCGCTGATCGCTAGGTTCGGTGCAGGTAAAGTAGCCGAGCATCTTCCACGGCTGGTCAAGGCTGTGCGCGAAGAAGGTGCCAATGTGACTTGGGTCTGTGATCCGATGCATGGCAACACGATCAAATCGTCGACCGGCTATAAAACCCGACCCTTCGATGCAGTGCTGCGTGAAGTACAGGAGTTTTTCGCCGTGCACCGTGCCGAAGGTACCATCCCAGGTGGCGTGCATTTCGAGATGACCGGTCAGGATGTGACTGAATGTACCGGCGGCGTACGTGCCGTAACTGAAGAAGATCTTTCAGATCGCTATCATACAGCCTGCGATCCGCGCTTGAACGCGTCTCAATCGCTTGAACTTGCCTTCCTTGTTGCAGGAGAGCTCACGTCCTTTCGCGAAAGCGTAACGGCGCAAAAGGCAGGCTGAAGCGGTCAATAAGTCCCGAAGCGAGAAAGCCTCTCCTTTCGCGGAGAGGCTTTTTCTTGGCGCTAACCTAGAGTGCCCCCACCCAGGTTCACGTTAGCTGCTGTGAATTAATCGCAGATAGGGTCGCTCGCTGGGACCAAGCGGGCGGTCTTCTGTTGGTTCATCCTGAGCCGTATAGGGCACCTGCGCTTCGCTGAACTGCTGTGCTCTTACACCGTTTGGTATTTTCACTGGATTGATCTGAATATCGGTGATTTCGAACCGGCGTGGACCCTTGCCGATCTCGCCGGTCGTGACGAGACAGCCAAGCGCGCGGGAGATATCCCCCAGATCAGATCTCAGCGGTAGGATCAACATGGTGCCTTGCATTGGCGGCGCATTGTAGCTGCCTTTCGACGTCAGTTCGATCTGAAGACGTGCGGGGCGTTCAAAGAGCTCAACGATCGCATCGCTGAGATTGTTGCGATGGTCCGGTTCAATCAAGGAGGAAACCGGCATTCCGCGAATTTCCATGCCCAATAAATTGGACAGATGCGTGCCAGCGACGCGCATTCTCGCAAGTCCTGGCGTTACTTTTTCAGCGATGAAGGCGTTCGAGAGCAGACCTTCGATACCGCGAGGATCTATCTCAGTGCGCAGGGGCACGTCCTGACCTCGGCGCATGCGCTGCCAGTAGTCGATAAGTGCGGCCAAGTCTTTGTCATGTTCGACAACACTAGGCGTTTTTATTTTGAAGATATTTTTACTCACCTTGACGTCGGATTCTTCAAACATGCTGCACCTGTGCTCCTTAACCGTACTAAAGTCTTAACTGCTCCGGCTCGTCCGGCGCCTACAGTGTCGCTGCGTAAATCAACGTTGTGAATCACTTACCGCGACGCATACAATTGTTGCACAAATTACATCGAATTTGTCCAAATTTATTGGAGAATGGTTAACGTCTGGCTCCGCCCGCGCTTGCTCTCGCGTCGTGCAATGGCTAGGACAGCCAAGGTAGATGAGGGCTAAACACTTTTGAACAAATTGAAATCTATGACAGGCTATGCGTCCGGGCAGGGGGCCTTCGAAGGCTACTCATGGACCTGGGAGTTGCGCAGCGTCAACGGCAAAGGCCTCGATTTACGCTTCAGATTGCCCGAAGTGTTAACAGGATTGGACGGAGAAATCCGTTCTAAGGTCTCTCGAGTTCTGTCTCGTGGCAACGTATCTGCGTCTTTAAAGATTCAATCTGTAAGCGCGGATGGTGCGGTCGAACTTGATCCTGAACGCTTGGAAGTTGTGCTCGATGCAATGGCTGCCGTTGAGGCACGCGCGATGGAGCGCGGGCTTTCCTTGGCGCCGTCTAACGCGGCAGATGTTCTTGGGTTGCGCGGGGTATTCGATGCGTCTCGTGAGCAAGATGACACGACCAAGCTTCGCAATCATGTTCTGACTGCTTTCGATGATGTGCTCGAGGAGATGCGAGCAATGCAGTCAAAAGAGGGCGTGCAATTGTCAGAGGTGCTCGCTCAACAGTTTGACGATATTGAAGCTCTCGTTGAAAAAGCCGCTTCTGTAGCAGAAGCTCGTAAACCGGAGACAAAAGCACAGGTTGAGGCAGCCCTGGCGCGCGTGGTGGAGAATGCCGATCAGCTTGATGAAGCCCGCGTGATGCAAGAGTTGGCGCTCATCGCGATCAAGGCGGATGTCACCGAAGAGCTTGACCGGTTGCGCACCCATGTCAAAGCGGCGCGTGATCTGATTGCTGGGGGCAGCCCCGCAGGCCGCAAGCTCGATTTTCTAGCCCAAGAGTTCAATCGCGAAGCCAACACGCTCTGTTCCAAGTCGCAAAACGCGGCATTAACGTCGATCGGTTTAGAGCTGAAGTCATTGATAGAGCAGATGCGGGAGCAGGTGCAAAATGTCGAGTGACGCAAAGAGACGCGGATTGCTGATCATTCTCTCCTCTCCTTCAGGCGCGGGGAAATCCACGCTGTCGCGCAGGTTGTTGGAATGGGATAAGACGATTTCGTTTTCGGTCTCAGCCACGACCAGGTCGCCTCGCGAGGGTGAAGTGGATGGGAAAGACTATCACTTCATGACCAGCGAAGAGTTTGAGCAAGACGTAAACTCTGGCGAGATGCTGGAACACGCGACGGTTTTTGGAAACTCTTATGGATCGCCGAAGGCGCCGGTGCGAGCGGCAATTGAAGCTGGGCACGATGTGCTTTTCGACGTTGACTGGCAAGGTGCTCAGCAAATCAACGGTTCCGACCTGAGCGACCATATACTGTCGATTTTCATTTTGCCGCCCTCCATCGCAGAGTTACGCAAGCGGCTTGAGGGTAGAGGCCAGGACGATGTCAGCGTGATCGACAAACGAATGCAAAAAAGCCTCGTCGAGATCAGCCATTGGAAAGAGTATGACTACGTGCTGATCAATGACGACCTTGAAACGGCTGATGGGCAGCTCAAAACCATAGTGACTGCAGCACGCCAGAGACGGTTGCAACAACCACAACTGGATGCACATGTTGCGCAGTTGGAGGCTGAATTTGAGGCCATGACATGACGATCTATGCACTGCACGACGTTGAACCGCAGATAGACGCGCGAGCTTGGGTCGCGCCAGATGCCAATGTGATCGGTAATGTGCGCCTCGACGCCGCTGTGTCCGTCTGGTTCGGTTCCACCATGCGCGGTGACAACGAGCCGATTGTGATCGGCGAGGGCAGCAACGTGCAAGAAGATGTTGTGATGCATACCGATCCTGGGTTTCCGCTGACTATCGGACAGGGCTGCACCATTGGCCACAAGGCGATGCTGCATGGATGTACACTTGGTGAAAATACCTTGGTTGGGATGGGGGCCACGATTTTGAACGGCGCCAAAATCGGTCGGAACTGTCTGATTGGGGCGTGTGCATTGATCACAGAAGGCAAAGAAATCCCTGACGGCAGCCTCGTCATGGGTGCGCCGGGCAAGATCGTGCGAGAGTTGGATGACGCGGCCGTCGCCGGCCTTCGCGCCTCGGCATTGCACTACCAACAACGTGCCGAGCTGTTTCGCGCGGGCCTTCGCGTGCTTGATGGAAAATGACACTTGAAGCGATTGAAGCGCTGCTGGAAGCGGTCCCACTGCCAACGCTTTTGATCGGAAGGTCGGAGCGTATATTGGGCGCTAATCAACGCGCGATATCCCTACTTGGTCAAAACAACATGGTCGGACGGCATTTTATAACCGCGATCCGCCAGCCCACAGTTCTTGACTCAATTGAGGCCTGTTTGGCCGACGGCAAAACGCTTCAGTCACGGTTTCTGTCCAGTGATGGGGCACAAGACACGACTTATGTGGTGAATTGCTCTTACTTGGACAACGCCGAGTGGACGGGTGCCCTGGTTTGCTTCGAAGACGTCACTCAGGTTGAGCAGGTCGGTCAGATGCGCCGTGATTTTGTCGCCAACGTGAGCCATGAATTGCGCACACCTTTGACCGCATTGCTTGGGTTTATTGAGACTTTGCGCGGACCAGCGCGCGAGGACCCGGAGACGACGGCTCGGTTTCTGGAAGTTATGCAGACCGAGGCAAGCCGTATGGAGCGCCTGGTGAAAGACCTGCTGTCCTTGAGCCGTGTTGAAGCGCAAGAGCGTGTCAGACCAAAGGAGAATGTGGACCTTCTGCCACTTTTGATGACGGTTTTGGACGGTATCGATCCGATCGCTAAGGAAGCGAGCGTTGAGGTTATTACGGACTTGCCAGAGAACTCCATTGTGGTGCCGGGCGATACGGATCAGCTTCAACAGGTTTTCACCAATCTTCTTGAGAATGCGATCAAGTATGGTGGAGGCGGTAAGCAGGTACGTTTGAGTTTGTCTGGCTCGGTTTCGCATGAGGCACTTCGCGTCCCCTGCGTATCTGTGACTGTGGAAGATCAGGGACCAGGCTTTGATGAGGCGCACTTGCCACGATTGACAGAACGTTTCTACCGTATTGACACGCATCGTTCGCGCGAAGTGGGCGGCACTGGTCTTGGCCTGGCGATTGTAAAGCACGTCATCAACCGCCATCGTGGGCGGTTGCGCATCAGGTCGGTGCCTGGAGAGGGCAGCGCGTTTGAGGTGATTTTGCCGCTTCACTACGGTGAAGGCAGAGCTTAGATTCCTGCGACAGCTAGGGGCATAGCTCGATTTTCTGTCAGCCTAAGGATCCGCGGCCAAGGCACGCAATCTTTGATTCGATGGTTGGGTCAACGACACGCCTGCCGCGTAAAAAAATTCTTTCGGAAACAAGTGCCTAAGCACCTGTCATAAAACCGTTACAAAAACTTAACAAAAGCGTTGTCACACGCGCCTAGCAAACTCGTGAGGTCACCGGGGGGTGGCCGTAAACAGACATCAGGAGCCATTCATGTCTTTCACAAAAATGACCGTCTCTACTCTGGCGATCACGGCCCTTTCGGCCACTGCTGCAGCTGCTCGCGATGAAATCCGTATTGTCGGGTCGTCTACGGTATTTCCGTACACACAAGCGGTATCGGAACAGTTTGCCAATTTGACGGGTGCGGCATCGCCTATCGTTGAGTCGACCGGCACCGGTGGCGGCATGAAAATTTTCTGTGCGGGCATTGGTGAGGCGCATCCAGACGTGACCGGCGCTTCGCGCGCGATGAAAGCATCTGAGCAGGCGCTTTGCGCCGAAAATGGCGTCACAGATATCACAGAAGCGCTGATCGGCTATGATGGCTTGTCCATCGCTGTGTCGCGCTCTTCGACCGAGGACTGGGACCTGACGCTTGAACAGGTCTATCTGGCTTTATCCGCGCAGATACCGGGTGAGGGCGGTTTGGTCGACAATCCAAACAAAACCTGGGCTGATGTGGATAGCAGTCTGCCAGCGGTGGACATCCTTGCCTATGGTCCTCCGCCGACTTCTGGCACACGCGACGCGTTCGTAGAACTGGCGATGCACGCGGGTTGTGAGGCCACAGAATTTTTTGAGACTAAGAAAAGCGAACTCGACAAGAAAGCGTTCAAGAGCTTTGTCAAAGAAAACTGCTCACGTATGCGCCAGGATGGCCCGTTTGTTGAGGCCGGCGAAAATGACAACCTGATTGTCCAGCGTCTGAATGCCGATGCCAACGCAGTTGGTATTTTCGGCTACTCCTTCCTGTTTGAGAATCTCGACAGTTTGAAACCGGTTCTGATTGATGGGGTTGAGCCGTCGCCCGAGAGCATCGGTGATTTCTCTTATCCGATCTCGCGGCCGCTCTACTTCTACGTCAAGAACGCACATCGCGGTGTGATCCCGAACCTGCAGGAGTTCATTGAAGAATACATGTCTGAGGACGCGATGGCGCCTGGCGGTTACCTTGAAGAGCGCGGCATGGTCACATTGCCGGACGATGTGCGCGAGGAAACTCAGGACGCTGTGATCAACGGCGAAAACATGGACGCCAAGTCCTAATCGAAAAACTGCATTTGCCCGGCTTCACGGCCGGGCATGTCTCTTAAGACCTGCTCGCAAACGACTGCTATGACGACTTTCGCCTTTCTTGCGCTCTTCACTGTGTCCATCTTCGGGTACATCTGGAATATACAGGCGGCCAATACGATCCGCCGCGGTGGCGAACGGCTTCACTCCCTTGGTCATTTCCACGGGATGTTTTCCTTTCTGGTGTGTTTTGTCCCCGTCCTGGTCGTGATCCTGTTATGGTTGCTGCTGCAGGGCCCGATCATAGACGTGATGATCGCAGGCGGTTTACCGATAACGGAATATGCACAGCAGGACATCGGTAAGCAGCAGCTCGTGATCGCAGAGATTAAATCCATCGCGCAGGGCACAGTCTTTGGTGAACCGGAGCAATGGAAGTACTCCGCCGCTGATCGCCTCAACCAGCTGCGCGCGGCGTCCTCTGTCGCTCTTCTGGCCACCGTCATCATAGTAAGCCTTGTTTTGATCATCCTGACCCGCGCGAAGGTTGCCGCCGAGTTCCGCGCCCGCCACGGTGTCGAAAAAATCGTCTCTGGCCTGATGATATTTTGCGCGACCGTCGCGATATTTGTCACGATCGGCATCGTCTCCGCGCTGCTTTTTGAGACGTTCCGTTTCTTTGAAAAAGTTTCGGTGGCTGAGTTTTTGTTTGGGACCAATTGGGAGCCACAAATCCCGCTCCGTGAGGATCAGGTGGCGGCGGAAGGTGCCTTTGGCTGGCTACCGGTGATTCTTGGTACTTTGGTCATTACGGTCGTGGCGCTTGTAGTGGCTGTTCCAGTGGGCCTGATGTCGGCCATTTACCTAAACGAATTTGCGCCGCGTCGTTTGCGCTCTGTGGTCAAGCCAGTCCTAGAAATCCTCGCTGGCGTACCGACAGTGGTTTACGGCTTTTTCGCCATACTAGTGGTGGCGCCAGCTATCCGGTCTTTTGGCCAAAGTCTGGGGTTAGATGTTTCTCCGAACACGGCTCTCGCGGCAGGCGGTGTGATGGGCATCATGCTTATCCCGTTTATTTCCTCCTTTACCGATGACGCGCTCTCTGCGGTGCCCAAGGCGCTTAGTGATGGTGCGCTTGGCCTTGGTGCGACACGGGCGGAAATGATGACAACGGTTCTCTTCCCTGCCGCGATTCCCGGTATTGTGGGTGGAATTCTTCTGGCTGTTAGCCGCGCCATCGGTGAGACCATGATCGTGGTGATGGCGGCGGGTCTCATTGCAAAGATGACGCTGAACCCGCTTGACAGCGTCACGACAGTGACGGTTCAGATCGTGACCTTGTTGATCGGTGACACGTCTTTTGACAATCCAAAAACACTGGCCGCGTTTGCGCTTGGCATGATGCTTTTCATTGTGACGCTGGTGATCAACGTTTTTGCGCTGCGCATCGTGCGCAAATACCGCGAAGCTTATGATTAGGGCCCGGCCATGAGTGATCTTTCAGCCAATTCAGCGGGTGATCTGACAGGCGGTGGGCGCACGCGTTCCAAATTGCGTAAGCGGAACCGAAGCCAGCTTATGCTGCAGGGGTTCGGCATTGCCGCGATCAGTTTCGCAGGGTTGATGCTTTTTATCCTTTTGGCGTCGCTGATTAGCACCGGTTATAAGGCGCTGACACAGACGCATATCACGTTGCAGGTTTTCGTTGATCCAGAAGAAGTGTCGGTTGAAAAACTGCCGCGTGGCGGTTTCCGTAAAGTTCTTGCCGCAACGATGATGAACGAGTTTCCGGACGTTACCGGACGCAAAGACGTGAAGCGTTTGACCTCCATTCTGTCGAATGGCGCTCAGTTCCAATTGCGCGACCGGGTTGTTGCGGACCCTGATATCATTGGTGAAACGATTAGCCTGAAGGTTCCGGTGTCAGACCCATTCGACCAGCTCAAGAAGGGGTTGGTGAAACGAGAAACGCCGGAGGAGCAACGTCGCGTCGATGATCAGCAAATCGCTTGGTTCGACGCGCTGAATGCAAAGGGCATGATCTCTGAGCCGCTGAACTGGGGGCTGATCACCAATGCGGACTCGCGGTTTCCTGAACTGGCCGGTTTGCGAGGTGCGCTCGTGGGGTCTTTCTGGGCGCTTTTAGTTTGTTTCCTGATCTCATTCCCGCTTGGGATTGGCGCCGCGATCTACCTCGAAGAGTTCGCGCCCAAGAACAAAGTCAGCGATCTGATCGAGGTCAATATCAACAATCTCGCAGCGGTCCCTTCGGTCGTCTTTGGCCTACTGGCGCTTGCGGTTTTCTTGGGGTGGTTTGGCATGCCACGCTCTGCACCAATTGTCGGTGGTATGACGCTTGCGCTGATGACGATGCCGACGATCATCATCGCGACGCGAGCCGCATTGAAAGCGGTGCCGCCGTCTATCCGTGAGGCGGCACTTGGCGTAGGGGCCTCGAAACATCAGGTGGTTTTCGGTCACGTCTTGCCGCTTGCCATGCCTGGTATCCTCACCGGAACGATCATTGGTCTGGCCCAGGCTCTAGGCGAAACCGCACCGCTTTTGCTTATCGGCATGAATGCCTTCATCACCTCAGCACCTGGCTCACCTCTTGATGCCGCCACGGCGCTGCCAACGCAGATTTTCATTTGGGCTGACAGCCCCGAACGCGGCTTTGTCTCTCGCACATCGGCCGCCATTCTTGTCTTGCTCACTTTCTTGATCATGATGAATGCCGTGGCGATTTATCTGCGCAATAAGTTCGAAAGAAAGTGGTAGCCGTGTTAGGGAACGCGAAAAATGTATGACACGTTAGTCTCGGAGAGAAATGTGGACCAAAATGAAGTGAAATTCTCCGCTAAAGGCGTGCAGGTCTATTACGCCGACAACCACGCGATCAAAGACGTAAACGTGGAAATTGCAGATAAGACGGTTACCGCTTTCATCGGCCCCTCGGGCTGTGGCAAATCTACGTTTCTGCGTTGCCTTAACCGGATGAATGACACGATCGACATTTGTAGGGTCGAAGGGGATATTCATCTCGATGGGCAGGATATTTATGACAAACGCGTCGACCCGGTACAGTTGCGCGCGAAAGTGGGAATGGTCTTTCAGAAACCTAACCCGTTTCCAAAGTCGATATATGACAATGTGGCTTACGGCCCTCGGATACACGGATTGGCGAACAACAAGGTTGAACTTGATGAAATCGTTGAGAAATCGCTTCGTCGCGGAGCGATTTGGGATGAGGTCAAGGATCGCCTGAATGAGCCGGGCACGGGTTTGTCCGGTGGTCAGCAGCAACGGCTTTGTATAGCCCGTGCTGTAGCAACCGAACCCGAGGTCTTGTTGATGGATGAGCCATGTTCTGCGCTCGATCCGATTGCGACAGCGCAGGTGGAAGAGCTTATTGATGAGCTGCGCAAAAGTTACTCCGTGGTGATCGTCACCCATTCCATGCAGCAGGCCGCAAGGGTCAGCCAAAAAACGGCTTTCTTTCATCTTGGTAACTTGGTTGAGTTTGGCGAAACCAGCCAGATCTTCACAAATCCCACCGATGAACGCACGGAAAGCTACATTACTGGCCGTATCGGCTAGGGACGGTTTAGGACATGAACGACGAACATATTTCCTCTGCTTTTGATCGGGATCTGGAAGCGGTCCAGGCGTTGATTATGAAGATGGGTGGGCTGGTCGAAGAAGCGATCATGAATGCTGCGCTATCGCTTGAGACACGCGATGAGGAACTAGCAGCAAAAGTACGCGCAGCAGATAAAACCATCGATGCCCTGGAAGAACAGATCGATCAGGAAACAGCTCGTATCATTGCGCTCCGCGCGCCCACGGCAATTGACCTTCGCCTGATCTTGTCAGTGATGAAAGTCGCCAGCAATCTTGAACGCATCGGTGATTACGCAAAGAACATGGCGAAACGCACTTCTGTGTTGGCTCAGATGACACCGGTGAATAGCGCGGCTTCTTCATTGCGCCGTATGGCTCGCGAGACCGAGAAGATGCTGCGCGATGTGCTTGACGCGTATATTCAGCGTGATGCTGATCTGGCGGCAGATGTCATACGGCGCGACGAAGATGTTGATCAGATGTACAATGCTCTATTCAGAGAGTTTCTGACTTTCATGATGGAAGATCCTCGCAATATCACTCCTTGCATGCATCTGCACTTTATCGCGAAGAATACCGAGCGTATGGGTGATCACGTCACCAATATTGCCGAGCAAGTGATTTATCTGGTCACCGGTGAGATGCCCGACGATATTCGCACCAAGGGGGATAAAACTTCCGTTGATCCAACATTCGCCCCACCAGAAAGCAACGTTTAGAATTAGGAGCTGAGAGCGATGTCGTCGCAACAACCGAGTGTTCTGTTGGTTGAAGACGAACCAGCACAACGCGAGGTGCTGGCCTATAATCTAGAAGCAGATGGTTTTCTCGTAACCAAGGCAGAAAATGGCGAAGAAGCGTTGATGCTGGTCGAGGAAGCAGCGCCAGACATCATTCTGCTCGACTGGATGCTGCCCAATGTGTCGGGTATCGAAGTGTGCCGCCAGCTTAAGGCGCGTTCTGCAACACGTGGTGTTCCGATCATTATGTTGTCAGCGCGTTCTGAAGAACTTGACCGGGTACGCGGGCTGGAAACCGGGGCAGACGATTACGTGGTCAAGCCCTATTCTGTGGTCGAACTGATGGCGCGCGTCAGGGCGCACTTGCGGCGCGCTCGACCGACCACGGTTGGAGAACGATTGGAATACCAAGATATCGTTCTAGACGCAGAGACATACCGTGTGACACGTAATTCCAAAGAATTGAAACTCGGTCCGACAGAATTTCGGTTGCTCTCAACCTTCATGGAGAAGCCCGGTCGCGTGTGGTCACGCGAACAGCTGCTGGACAGGGTTTGGGGGCGCGACATCTATGTCGACTCAAGAACCGTCGACGTTCACATCGGTCGTCTGCGTAAGGCCCTATGCGTGCATGGTGGGGAGGACCCACTGCGAACAGTGCGCGGTGCAGGGTATTCGCTCGGTTAAGCAGAAAATTCGAATACATACCAGTCTTGTTGATTAGGGTGGCGTTTGAGGGCAACCTAAGGCGGTGTTTCTTGGGGAAGGAAAGATCATGGCGAAATTGGATGTAGCATTTTGGAATGTTGAAAACCTGTTTGACCACGAAAATGCCGCGCGCGACCCAGAACTGAAGTCGGAACTGGCGAGTGAACTGGTTGGTTGGACGGCAGCAATTAGAGATACGAAGATAGCTCAATTGGTCAGGGTCATAGAGCTGATGTTCAATGGCAGGGGCCCGGCGCTTCTTGGAATTTGCGAAGTTGAAAATGAAGTTCTGGTTCAGCGACTGGCGAATGCCGTAAACATCACTGGGCGAAACTATCAGGCTGTTGCGCATGCTTCTTCTGATGCGCGCGGAATTGACACTTCTTTTATCATTGACACCAACGAGTTAGCGGTTTTGGAGACAGACCATCAGAGCGTGATCAAACGATCCGCAACGAGAGATATTTTTTGGGCAAAATTACAAGTGATTGCTTCCGAGGCCGAGTTTGTTGCGATGGTGAATCACTGGCCATCACGCAGTGGAAGCCAATATGGTTCAGAGCCATTTCGAATGCTCACCGGCGAAACCCATGCTTATATCACGTCGCGAATGCTGGACGAAAAATTTGGTGGCGACAAAAATCTACCAATCATTTCGATGGGAGACTACAATGATGAGCCATTCAATCGATCAATGCAGGAATACTTACTCGGTAGTCGGGACCCAGGCCGTGTTCGGTATTCTAGGTCCGGTCATATGCTGAACTTGATGTGGCCGTTGATGAAAGGGAACGATCCTGGGTCTTATCTCTTCGGCAGCACGTGGAACATGTTGGATCAGTTTCTGGTTTCACAAGGTATGGTGCGTGGACCTAGCCCTGTGCGCGTTGATCAAGATAGCGTTGAGGTGTTTCGACCCAGCATGATGGTCGGTTCCAGTGGCCGACCAATCAGGTTCAGTCGACCTTCCGCCAGCAGCGGTGTCAATCTTGCCGGCGTGTCCGATCATTTTCCCATATTGGTGCAACTGGATGTTTGAGAACGCTGAACCGCGTCTCTATACGACTTCGGACAAGTCACCGGAAGCCGCCTGGCGGAATGCCTGTTCCAAATCGCTTATCAGATCATCTGGATGCTCTAATCCTACTGAAAGACGAACCAAGCCTTCCGTTACGCCCGCAATATCGCGGGCTTCTTGTGGGACGCCTGAGTGAGTTGTCGAAGCAGGATGGCAAACCAGAGACTCTGATCCACCAAGCGACACGGCCAGTTTGAAGATCCGCAATGCGTTGATCAGTCGGAAGGCTAAGGCGCGGTCGTCTTCCACGACGAACGAAAACGTAGAGCCCGGACCGCTGCATTGTGTTTTGTAGACCTTGTTTGCCTTTGCGCTTCCGGTCACCTCGGGGTGCAAAACGCGCGCAGGAAGAATTGTATTTTCCGCCAACCAATTGGCGACTTGTCGTCCGGACTCTGCGGCCCGATCCATTCGTAAACTGAGTGTTTCCATAGAGCGTGAAAGCATCCAGGAGGAGTGCGGATCAAGCTGAAACCCGAATGCTGAGCGCGTCTGCCGAACCGGCCGAAGCATTTCCTTGGATCCAGTGATGCCTCCTGCGATCAAATCGGAATGGCCGCCCACATACTTCGTCAGTGAATAAACGCAAATGTCGGCACCAAGTGTCAGAGGTTGTTGAAACACTGGGCCAAGCATTGTGTTGTCACAAACTATGACGGGACTTTGACCAGAGGTTTTTGACCAATCATCAACAGTTTGGCGTACCATCTTAATGTCGATCATCGCATTCGTCGGATTAGCTGGTGTTTCTAGATAAACCATTTTCACGGGCCCATGCCGCGCGGCTTTCTCCAGCGCATAAAGCAGTTGATCGGAACTGAGACCTTCGATGAAAGGGATCGGCTTTATGCCCCATTGCGGGAAGACCTTTCCAAAAAGCGTCTCGGTGCCGCCATAGAGCGGCGTATAATGCACAATAGCATCACCAGGGCGCAGATAGCTGAGCGCAACAGCCGAGATCGCGGCCATGCCCGATGAGGTCAGAAGAGCGGCTTCAGCCTGGTCATAAAGGGCCAAGCGGTCTTCGACGATTTCGGTATTAGGGTGGTTGAAGCGAGAATAAACGAGGCCGCCTGCGCCCATGCCCTCCGGTGCTGGTTTTCGACCGGCAACCACATCGAAGAATTCTGCACCTTGCTCTGCGCTCTCAAATGCGAACGTTGAGGTCAGAAAAACCGGTGGTTTCACCGCCCCCTCCGAAAGAGACGGATCGTAGCCATAGGCGGTCATTTGCGTTGAAGGATGAAGCGGGCGTCCATCCAGGTGCGTGCGGCGGAAGTTTTTTCCCGTCATGTCTTTCTCCTGTCGGTTAGAGTTGACATTAACCAAAGAATTGCGAGGAATATGATTTAATTTTCTATGAAACCCAAAAAAATTAGTAAAAATAAGCTATGCTAGATGAAATAGACAAAAAAATCCTCCAATCTCTTTCGGCTGATTCACGTCAAAGCATCGAAAAGCTTTCTGAGGAGGTATGCCTTTCACCGACGCCCGTACGTCGACGGGTCAAAAAGCTCGAAGACGACGGCATCATTCAGCGCTACACGCTGAATGTTGATATGAAGAAACTGGGTTACGCGTTGACGGTCTTTGCGTTTGTGAAACTGCAGGGTCGCGACCGTGTGACGCTAGCACGGTTCGAGGAGAAAATCTGTGATCTGAAGGAGGTTTCCAACTGCGCCTTGGTCACAGGGCAACACGACTACCTATTGACCATGCGATTTGAAACGATGGAAGTCTACAACACCTTTCTTCGTAACGTTCTCGCAGAACTACCTGGCGTTTTTGGGATAGAAACCAGCGTGATGATCGCCCCGGTCAAAGACGAAATTCCGTTGCCGCGCTAACGTCAGCCTTTTTCTTGCTGGTATGGTCTGCCGTCCGGCAAAGAAATACTCGCGACTTGCTTTGCAATCGGCTCGTTGGAAAGGGGGTGGCATTTCGAGCTGTAGTCGCTTGGATCACGCATTGGGCGCCAGCTGCCGTTAATGTACACCTCAAGCCCGGAGAACCCGGCTTTGTACCCCATTTTCTCGCTGCCCGGCACCCAATACCCCAGGTACACGTAAGGCAAACCCGCCTCCTGAGCGATCTCGATGTGATCAAGGATGATGTATGTCCCTAGCGAAGCGCGCGTTTGACCCGGTTGGTAAAAGGAATAAACCATGCTGACGCCATCGTCGAACACGTCGGTGAGGCAAACCGCGACAAGATCGCCGCTCTTTGCATCGCTGTATTCTACAACACGCGTACGAATTGGTGTTTCCTCAATCATGGCCGCAAATTCGAATGAGTCCATGTCCGCCATACCGCCGGTGGCGTGACGCTTCTCCAGATACTCTCGGAAAAGATCATACTGCTCTTCTGTTGCCCAAGGTGAAGAGGCCCGCCGAGCAAGGTCTTTGTTGCGTTTTACTGTACGCCGCTGGCTGCGCGACGGTTTGAAGGCCTCTACATTAATTCGTGCGGAAAGACACGCGGCGCAATCTGCGCAGGCAGGTCGATAAAGCACGTTTTGCGAGCGGCGAAATCCTTGCTTTGACAACGTGTCGTTAAGCCGTTGAGCACCGTCCCCTTGCAGGGCCGTGAACAGCTTTCTTTCCTGCCGACCGTCAAGGTAAGGGCAGGGCTGTGGCGCAGTCACATAAAACTGGGGCGCAATGGGAAGCGTGTGGCGCATGAACAGGTGTGTCTAGTGGACTCGTTAAGACGATAACAACGAAGATTGAGATCGCCAAGCTGTAATACGCGTCAGCGCGTTATTGTGCTGCGCGCCGGTTCACTGCGATCGTGCCAAGCACAAGATCAGACAGGCCTTGTCCTCTGGCAGAAGTCATCATCAAGATTACTGAAATCACTTGTAAGATTATGAAACCAAAAGAAATAGTCAGTCCAAGCGTGTGCATGAGTGCAAGCGGAAGATCGAGTCGCGCACCGTCCAGAGTGCGGAATTCGATGGCAAACAAACGCATGCCCGGCGTCGCAGATCCGTTTGCAATTGTGGCGGTGCGGTAAATGAAACCAACGACTAACAGTAAAATCGGCCAGACGAGAAGGCCTGTGAAAGCTGTAAAGACTACGATGACCAAGCTCAGACCGAGTATGACGAGCGTGTCAACCAGCCAGGCAAGAAGCCGTTTTAGCGGCACATCGGCATAGAATTCTGGTTGCACGTCAGGGTCAGGGATATGCCAGTTGCGTTCTTTCATGCCGTTTCTTTGATTGTTAAGTCGTTCACCCCATCCTGCGCAAGCACAGAACAGGGTGACGCGGTTCTCCGGGGAGGAGTTAATTTGGGCGACTTTCGCCGTCGGTATCGTCGCCATCAACGTCTGGATCAGCCGCTTTGCGAGCTCGTTCATCCATGAACTGGTCAAACTCTGCCTTGTCGCGGGCTGCTCTGAGACGACCCAGGAAGGCCTCAAAGCTTTTTTGCTCCGCTTCAAGCCTTTGTATAGTTTCTTCGCGATACGCGTCGAAGGCACTATTGCCAGTGCTGCTATGCATCATACGACGCGGGGACGAATGACGCCATCTGCGGCTACACATCATTTTTTTGCTCCATAGCATGTATGCCAGTAAGGCCAGGCCAATGGGCCAAAACACGATAAATCCCACAACCATCGCGGCGATCCAGGCACCTTTACCTCTCTCGTCGAGCCACGCTTCGGCACGGTAAAGCCATCCTGCCGGTTGCATCGCGCTTGATTGGGGGGTCATGTTTGGGTCCTTTCGGTGGTAGATTGCATTAATGTGAATGCTTTTCACATTCTATAAATGGCAAGCAAATTTGGCTTTGCAAGGCTTGATGTAAATATTTTTAACATTTTCTTCGAAAATCTTTGGATTTCTGATTCGCAGATGCTTTTTTCGCATTGGATTGACGCTTCCCGAGGCCGCTGTATCACTGACGTATGCACTTTGCTGCGAGAATGACCCGCGCACCGCGTATTTTTGATAGCGCTCAAGGCGCAGAAGTATTGGCAGTTTTGCCAAAACTTGCCCCAGAATTATCAGAATTGGTTTCAGGTACGGCAAGCTGCAGTCCCTACCTTAAAGATCTTTGCATAAGACACTCGGACTGGCTGATAGAGTTTTTCGAGAGACCCGAAGCCACGTTCGATGCTCTTCTGATTGGTCGTGAGAAAATTGACCCCTCCGATGGACCACGAGTTTTGCGAACAGCAAAGGCCCAAGTGGCCCTTGCAGTCGCGTTGGCTGATTTGGCGGGTATCTGGTCTCTAGAAGACGTCACGCGTCGATTATCGCGTTTTGCTGATCTGGCAATCGACCTCAGCCTTCGTGGTGCGCTTTTAGCGGAACTTCGCAGAGGCAAACTTCCTGGTATGAAGGAAGATGCTCTTGAAGATTGTGCTGGTATGGTCGTGCTGGCGATGGGCAAACTGGGTGCGCACGAGCTGAATTACAGTTCGGACATAGATTTGATCTGTCTATTTGACGAAAAGCGTTTTGAGATAGATGACATTGGAGAGGCGCGTTCTTCGCTTGTGCGTGCGACGCGAAAAATGGCGTCTACTCTCTCTGATCGTACTGCGGATGGGTACGTTTTCCGAACCGATCTTAGGCTGCGCCCAGACCCGGCCGTGACGCCGGTTTGTATGGGGGTGGCCGCGGCAGAAGCCTATTATGAAAGCCTTGGTCGAACTTGGGAAAGAGCAGCATATATCAAAGCGCGTCCATGCGCTGGTGCCAAGGCTGTTGGAGAAGGTTTCCTAGAGACACTGCAACCCTTCGTTTGGCGCAGGCATCTGGACTTTGCGGCCATCGAGGACGCGCACAACATGCGACTGCGGATAAGAGCGCATAAAGGTTTCTTCGGCGAAACCAACTTGCATGGTCACAACATAAAGCTTGGTCGTGGTGGCATTCGTGAAATTGAGTTCTTCACACAAACGCGCCAGTTGATTTCGGGAGGTCGCGACCCGAGCTTACGCGTGCCGCAAACCGTCGAAGGGCTAGAGCGGCTTGCCTATAAGGAATGGATCGATGCGGACGTGGCACAAGAGCTGCGCGCGCATTACGAGTTTCTGCGCGAGACCGAGCACCGTCTTCAAATGCTTCAGGATCAGCAGACTCAGACTTTGCCGAGTAAGTCTGAAGACTGGGAACGCCTTGCCGCGTTCTGCGGTGAAGACACTAACACTTTGCAATCTGATTTGCTCGATAGACTGTCCGCTGTCCATAGATTGACCGAAGGCTTTTTTGCCCCCGAGGATGGTCAAGCTTCGGTGCCAAACGCAAAGGAACTCGACGAGGCAATCATTGCGCGTTGGCAGAACTATCCTGCGATGCGAACCGAACGCGCGGCGAATATCTTCAATCGATTGCGTCCTGATATTCTTGGACGCTTATCGCGCGCTGGAGATCCGCATGAAGCCTTGTTGGCATTTGACCGGTTTTTGTCTGGTTTGCCCGCAGGGGTGCAACTATTCTCTCTTTTTGAAGCCAACCCTCAACTCATTGATTTATTGGTGGACATTTGCGGAACGGCACCTGACCTGGCCGCTTATCTTTCACAAAACGCAGGCGTACTGGACGCGGTAATAGCTGGCGCATTTTTTGAGTCCTGGCCAGGCGAGCAGGCTCTCAGCGAACTTCTCTGTTCTTTGCTGAATGCGGAGAACGACTATGAAAACAAGCTGGATACAGCGCGCAGGTGGTACAAGGAATGGCACTTTCGGATCGGCGTACATCATCTACGGGGTTTGATCGATGCTGACGCAGCCGGAAAGCAATATGCCGAGCTCGCTTGCGCAATTTTGAAAGCACTTTGGCCAGTCGTCGGTGCTCAGTTTGCGACGAAGCACGGGAAAGCACCGGGACGCGGCGCAGTCGTTCTTGGGATGGGGTCACTTGGCGCGGAACGTTTAAATGCGGCCTCTGACCTGGATCTCATCGTTATTTACGATACCGAAGACGCAGAAATGTCTGACGGCCGGCGTCCTTTGCCGGGAAGAACGTATTATTCGAGGCTCACACAGGCTTTGATCACCGCGTTGACGGCTTCAATGGCTGAAGGAAAACTGTATGACGTTGATATGCGTTTGAGGCCCTCTGGCAATCAGGGACCAGTTGCTACGAGTTGGTCAGGCTTTCAAGCTTATCAACGTGAACGGGCTTGGATATGGGAACATCTGGCTTTGACGCGAGCCCGAGTTGTAGCCGGTCCTCGAGGCTTGGCTGAAGACGTTGAAGAGTTTCGTTACCTCATTTTGAAGGAAAAGTCGCAGCAGGGAGATGTTCTGAAAGAGGTGGAAGCAATGCGTCAGCGAATTGCAGACGCAAAGACACCACAGGGCGAATGGGACACAAAGCTTGGCTCAGGTAGAATGCAGGACATTGAGCTTCTTGCTCAGGCAGGTACTCTCCGATCCGGAAGCTCGGAGCGCGATATCTCATCTGGACTGAAAAGAGCCGAGAGCCACGGCTGGATCACCGATCACCAGTATGACGCGCTTTTGCGCGCATATGGGCTTTGTTGGAAGGTTGTACAGGTGGCCAAACTGGTTAGCCACAGGCCACTTGAAAAGGATGAGTTGGGAGAGGGCGCTCAGGCGTTTCTACTTCGCGAAACCGGCTACGAAACCTTGGCTGAATTGAGCGCTGACTTGGTTGACTTGACGGCGCTTGCAGCGAACGCGATAGATAACGCGCTGCGTGTTGGACAGGAAGGGTCAGCGGATGAAGGGTGACGAACTTGATCCCAAAGGGCTAATTCGCGAGGCCTATCGCATTGAGGGCATTGAATACGCTGATTGTCGTACGATTTTCCTCGATTGGGCCTTATCCACGGGTCAGTCCGCTGATCATCGTGCACAGCTAGAAGCGTTGATTGAACGTTACGGCGCTGATGAGGAAAACCACCCCATGACGGCTGTTCTTCGTGAAGGATTGGAAGCGTCGGATGCTCCAAAACGCAGGGGTGGGGCACGAGCAAGAAAACGCTAATACCTTAAAATAGCTGTGATTCTCGAGCAACATCCACCGATAAGCGACAATATTGTCTAAAATCTGCCTTAATTCGAAACGATCTTCTCTCCATCGCTAAACGGGCC
>JBCDDS010000058.1:0-20801 GCA_039180185.1 Pseudomonadota bacterium
CTACGGCAATAGTCTCGACCGAAAGCTGTTCTGAAAGTGTGAGGATGTCGTTGATACGTCTTTGCCGATTTGCGTCTTTGTCGACACCAGCAATAAGTGATCCTCCCAATTTCAAGCGTCTAAGTGGTAATTTTTGAGCTAGGACGGAGATTTCGCTCGTAGCTTCTTCAAGCTTGACGTCTATGCCGCACCCGAAACTAGAAAGCCGAAGCAAAGCCTCTAAAGCCACCAAGTGCGAAGTTTCTTTTGTAGCGACAGAGAATGCAACTCCTTCGGGCGTTACAGACAACCGATCTAGTTCCCAGCAGATTTTATCTACAAGATGAACTTCGCTAAAATCGATTTCTGAAAGTTCAATTTCGACACCACAATCGATTGATAAGGTTGTTTCCCAAGAACGAAGTGCACGCATCGCGTCACTTAAAATGGATCCTATTGAAGGTTCTGAATGCAGGTTGTTGTACCCATAGGCTTCGGCCGCATTCAGGTTAATTTTTGAAAGGTCGAAACTCTTCAGTTTGGAGATCGCAAAACCGGAAATTTCGCCAGTGTGGTTAGAAATCTGCGGCTGAAACATGGTTTCGAATAACGCATCCGGCCTTGCATTGTTACTTCCATCAATTGCAAAGCCCGAATTCGTCAATAGACTCGTTGGAGCCTGGAGAACCTGCTTGTCGTGCGCTTTCTTTTCAAAGTTGGGCGCTATGGCTTCATGTTTCGGCTCGTTTTTAACTTTCCAATTGCCGCAAATACCCACTAGGAGCGGTAGACCAAGGGCGACACTAAACAGCGCAACCTCACCACCGAGCCAGTAACCGCCCAAGACCAACGCAGGTATAAACGACAAAGCCTGTGGCGCCGTTGTTATCGACTGCACGAACTTCAGGAACGTGAAAACACCGTAGCGAACACCCATGAGAACCACCGAACTGACCCGCGATTTGGATAGGACAAGGCTTTCAAGGCTGTATTAACGTAGGCTTGGCGGTTGCTCTTGATTTTCGTCTAAATTTACTGATCCGGCCACTAAGCTATGAAAATCGAACAGTTTCGGATCAAGCAAATGTGATGGTCGCGCGTTCATCAACGAACGGAACATAACCTGACGTCGCCCTGGGGAGTTCTTCTCCCAGCCATCAAGAATTTGCTTCACCTGCTGTCGTTGCAGGCCGTCCTGCGACCCACACAAATCGCAAGGGATGATCGGATAGTTGAGCGCATTGGCGAACGTCTCACAATCCGCTTCGGCAACATACGAAAGCGGACGATAGACAAAAAGATCGCCTTCTTCATTGAGTAGCTTCGGCGGCATCGTCGCCAGACGCCCGCCATGAAACAGGTTCATAAAAAACGTTTCAAGAATATCATCGCGGTGATGGCCCAGCACCACGGCAGAACAGCCTTCCTCGCGCGCCACACGGTAGAGATTGCCGCGCCGCAGACGCGAGCACATGGCGCAATAGGTGCGCCCTCGCGGGACTTTATCGACAACGATGGAGTAAGTGTCCTGATATTCTATGCGATGCGGCACACCCATGTTTTCTAGAAACTCTGGCAAAACTGTCGCCGGAAAGCCGGGCTGTCCCTGATCGAGATTGCAGGCCAAAATCTCTACCGGCAAAAGCCCGCGCCATTGCAACTCATGCAGCACCGCCAAGAGAGTATAGCTATCCTTGCCGCCCGACAGGCACACCAACCACCGCGCGCCTTTTTCGACCATGCCGAAATCTTCGATGGCCTGGCGCGTGTTGCGCACGATGCGCTTGCGCAACTTACGAAACTCGGTGGACTTCGGGGAACCCGCGAAGAGCGGGTGAATATCGTCGCTATCGTCCAACATAGCCGAGGCCTACACTGAATTGTTTAGTGTAGGAATAGCACATGCGATCTGTAGCTGAGAAACTAGGAGGACGCAGAGCGCTCAATCAGCGCCTTGAGAAGGGTCAAAGCCTCATCAGAGCTCCAATCCGCATCGCCTTGCAGACGCGCAATCTCTTCACCCTCGCGGTTCAGAATTACTGTGACTGGCAGGCCAAATACACCCATCGCCCGCGAAAGACCCATGCGCGGATCGGCATGCAGCGGCAGGTTATCGACCTCAATCTCTTCAAAGAACTTTTTCATCGCAGGCGGAGGATTACGGCCTGTGGCAATAGTGACCACTTCGAACTCATCACTGCCAAGTTTATTCTGGAGCTCGGAAAGCATTGGCATCTCGTGCCGACAAGGCGCACACCACGTGGCCCAGAAGTTCAGCACGGTAATCTGATCGGTGAATTCGCCGATCTGGCCTTCGCTGCCATCTTCGCGAAAGAAAACCTCCTCCGGCGCGGCTTTTGGCTCAGTATGCACGACAAGCTTCTTCATGTCGCCTTCACGCAACTCGGAAATTTCATACATATCGGCGATTGCGGTGTTTGCACCAAGCGCCAGCGCCATGTAAAGGACCGTATATTTTAACAACTTCATGAGGCCTCCGGGGCACTTCGAAACATGACTGACAAGACCTCAAACCAAATGTGGGGCGGGCGTTTCGCCGAAGGACCGGATGCAATTATGGAGGCGATAAACGCCTCTATCGGCTTCGACAAACGCTTGGCCACGCAGGACATCGCAGGCTCAAGGGCCCACGCCGCCATGTTGGCTGCGACAGGCATCATTGATGATAAAGATGCCCAGGCGATTGATGAAGGCCTGATCACGGTCTTGTCAGAAATAAACTCCGGAAACTTCGAGTTTTCCGCAGCTCTTGAAGACATCCACATGAATGTCGAAGCGCGGTTGAAAGACGTAATTGGTGAGCCAGCAGGGCGGCTGCATACTGCGCGGAGCCGCAATGATCAGATCGCGACCGATTTCAAGCTTTGGGTGCGTGATCAACTCGACGCGGCTGATGGCGCGATTCGCTCACTTATGCAGGGGCTTCTGGAACAAGCGGAGGCGGGCGCAGACTGGATCATGCCTGGCTTTACCCATCTTCAAGCCGCCCAGCCAGTAACTTGGGGTCATCATATGCTGGCCTACGTCGAAATGCTGGCCCGTGATCTGAGCAGGCTACGTGACGCACGTGCGAGAATGAACGAATGTCCGTTAGGGGCCGCGGCACTGGCTGGCACGTCTTTCCCAATTGACCGCGAGATGACAGCCAAAGCGCTCGGGTTTGATCGCCCGGCTGCCAACAGCCTCGATGCCGTGAGCGACCGCGATTTTGCGCTCGAGTTCCTATCCATGGCGAGCATCTGCGCCATGCATTTGAGCCGCTTGGCGGAAGAGCTTGTGATCTGGTCCTCGGCCCAATTCCGGTTTGTGAGCCTCTCGGATCGTTTTTCCACCGGCTCTTCGATCATGCCGCAAAAGAAAAATCCAGACGCGGCCGAGCTTATCCGTGCCAAGATCGGGCGGATTTTCGGGGCCAATGTGGCTTTGATGACGGTGATGAAAGGCCTACCGCTGACCTATTCCAAGGATATGCAGGAAGACAAAGAGCAGGTCTTTGACGCGGCAGATAATCTGATGCTTGCGCTGGTCGCGATGGACGGCATGGTACGCGATATGAGCGCCAATCGCGAAAATCTTGAGGCCGCTGCTGGGGCAGGCTTCTCAACGGCGACCGATTTGGCGGATTGGCTGGTGCGCGTGCTCGGCTTGCCATTTCGGCAAGCACATCACGTGACCGGCGCGATCGTCGCATTGGCCGAAAAGCAGAAATGTGATTTATCGCAGCTTGAATTGTCTGATATGCAATCTGTTCATGCAGAAATAGACAAATCCGTGTATGATGTACTCAGCGTGCAGGCATCTGTGGCCTCTCGCAAAAGCTATGGTGGTACTGCACCTGAGCAAGTGAGAACGCAGATCAAGCGCTGGAGGGAGCGATTGACATGAGAGTCTTGAGTATATTTTTGGCGCTGGGTCTTCTGGCAAGCTGTGGCGTTGACGGAGAACCACTAACGCCCTCCTACAGCACCACAGTTGGCGTGAGTAACAATGGCGTATTTGGTGGCTTTGGAACCACATTAAGCAACGGTAACGTAGCGGTTTCCGTCGGGACAGGGTTCTTTTGAAAATTCTATTTCTGGCGCTGGCCGTTTGGGGCTCTATTCACCCAATGGCTTATTTCATTCAATGGTTTAATGAGAATGGCTACGACATCATGGCGATGGTCGATGCGTGGCATGTGAATGCGGCTTCGAGCGGCCTGGTCTGGGATTTAACCATCGCAGCGGTCGCACTGACCATCTGGATCATCTGGGAAACCGCCAAACAGAAAGACTGGCTCCGCCTCATCGCAATTCCAGCTACTTTTTGCATTGGCGTAAGCTGCGGCTTACCGCTTTATCTCTTCCTCAGGATACGCAGCGACTAAACCTTTATTGCAAAGATCGGTCTGAATGCTATGTCCCGCTAGATTAACGTAAGCCGGGTATAATGGACCACTTTCTTTACAATGATGGCGAGCTCTATGCCGAGGATGTGCCTGTCGCGGAAATCGCGGCGGAGGTGGGCACGCCCTTCTATTGCTATTCCACAGCTACGCTGACCCGCCATTTCCGGCTATTTGACGAGGCTTTGGGAGGTACGCCGCATCTGGTCTGCTATGCCATGAAGGCGGCTAGCAATCAGGCAATTATCAAGACTTTGGCGAGCCTTGGTGCTGGTATGGATGTGGTGTCGGGTGGTGAATATCTGCGCGCCCGCGCCGCCGGTGTGCCCGGAGACAAGATCGTCTTTTCTGGTGTTGGAAAAACCCGGGAAGAGATGCGCATTGCCTTGGAAGGCGGCGTTCGACAGATCAACGTTGAAAGCGAGCCGGAGATGGACGCACTAAGCGAGGTGGCGACCACACTTGGCGTTACGGTGCCTATCACAGTGCGTGTGAACCCGGATGTGGATGCCAAAACCCACGCCAAAATCGCAACTGGAAAAAGTGAAAATAAGTTTGGTATTCCGATCACTCGAGCGCGTGAGGTGTATGCGCATGCGGCAGCGCTACCGGGCCTGAAAGTCATCGGGATAGATGTGCATATCGGTAGTCAACTGACCGAGCTTGAGCCATTTCGTCTTGCTTATAAAAAGGTTGCTGAACTGACCGAGGCCTTGCGCGCGGATGGTCATGAGATCAGCCGTCTCGACCTGGGCGGTGGTTTGGGCATTCCCTACACCCAGTCAAATGAGCCGCCACCGTTGCCAACGGATTACGGTGCGCTGATCAAAGAAACCGTTGGTCATCTTGGCTGTGAGGTGGAAATTGAGCCTGGCCGGCTTGTTGTTGGCAACGCAGGTATCCTAGTCAGCAAAGTCATCTATGTGAAATCTGGCGAGGGGCGTGATTTTCTCATCCTGGATGGGGCAATGAATGATCTGATCAGACCCGCGATGTATGAGGCGCATCACGATATAATCCCTGTCTTGGAACCCGCGCAGGGCATGGAAATGGTACCCTTTGATATAGTCGGCCCTGTCTGTGAGTCAGGTGATACATTTGCCAAAGAACGGCTAATGCCAAAGCTCAATGCCGGTGATCTTGTAGCTTTTAGAAGCGCCGGCGCTTATGGCGCAGTTATGGCCAGTGAGTACAATACCCGACCATTGGTTCCAGAAGTTCTCGTAAATGAGCATCAATTTGCCGTCATTCGACCCCGACCAAGCTTTGACGAAATTATAAATCGAGATACACTCCCTGAATGGTTATAACGCACGGTTGCGTGTCGATCTCGGAAGGGTAATGTCGAAAAGATCAAATCCATTGGCGTCAGTACTTAAACGCCTGCGTTGGCAGGTTAATCTAACGTGGGCGGGTCTTTTGGCGGAACGTATTGCTCGCGCTTTCTGGCCGCTTTGGAGCCTTTTGATATCACTTGCCGCCGTTCTAATGCTTGGTCTGCACGAGATTGCCTCGGTAGAGGTCGTGTGGATCGTTGGCGTGTTCGCAGCCGTCGCTGCGCTCGGGTTTGCAGCTCTGGGCATCATGCGCTTTCGTTGGCCATCGCGACAGCAAGCGATCGATCGTATTGATGCCTCTTTAAAAGGGTATCCACTTTCTGCCTTGGCCGATACACAGGCGATCGGCGAAGGTGACGCGAATTCTGAAGTTCTTTGGCAGGCGCACCTGACCAGAATGAGACGCCGCGCTGCGGAGGCAAAGCGAGTGTCGCCTGATCTTCGCCTGGCGTCTCGCGATCTGTTTGGGCTGCGTTATGTTGCGCTTTTGTGCTTGGTTGTCGCGCTACTCTTTGGATCAATATGGCGTGTTGGTTCCGTTGGCGACGTAATGGGCGGTCAAGGATCTGCGTTGGCAAGTGGGCCGACATGGGAGGGGTGGATCGAACCGCCTGCCTACACCGGCCTGCCGAGCCTTTATTTAAACGATCAAACTGATACGGTTCGCGCACCCGAAGGCAGCTTTGTGACGCTGCGCCTTTATGGCGAAGTAGGCGCGCTCAGTGTTGCCGAAACAGTGTCAGGTCGTACTGAAGACTTAGGTGCCGCGACCGACAGCGCGCAAAACTTCGAAATCCAGTCAAGCGGCACACTACGCATAGACGGACCAGGTGGACAGGAATGGAACGTGGTCGCACTGCCAGACCAAGCTCCGACTGTTTCAATCATCCCGGAAGAGTTCGAGGTCACGTTTGATGGCCAAATGAGCCAGCCATTCAATGCGGAAGATGACTACGGAATTGCTGGTGGGATCGCGACGTTTGAACTTGACCTTACGCAGCTTGACCGATCCCATGGGCTTGCAGCAGAACCAGACGCGAGAGATCCGATTGAACTTGACCTGCCGTTGCCAATCGCTGGTGATCGGGATGAGTTTGTCGAAACGCTTATAGAGAATTTATCTCAGCATCCGTGGGCGCATTTACCTGTTCGTCTCACTCTTGAGGTCTTTGATGAAAAATCGCAGACGGGGCAAAGCGAGCCCTACGCGATGAGCCTGCCTGCGCGACGCTTTTTTGACCCCCTGGCTGCAGCCGTGATGGAACAACGTCGCGATCTGCTTTGGGCAAAATCAAACGCAAAGCGAGTGACGCAACTCCTGCGCGCGGTTTCACACGCACCGGAACAGGGCTTGTTCAGGTCCGACACCGCGTTTCTGCGGATGCGTGTAATCTTGCGTCGACTTGAAACTCTTTCTGATCACGCAAGCCTTACCGATGAGGCGCAAGAAGAAATTGCTCAGGCACTTTGGGATCTGGCGGTTTTGCTTGAAGATGGTGATATCGGCGATGCTCTCGAAAGAATGCGTGCAGCGCAAGAGCGATTGAGCGAGGCGATGCGCAATGGTGCCTCGGATGAAGAGATCGCGCGCCTAATGCAAGAATTGCGAGAAGCGACGAATAATTTCTTGCGCCAAAGAGCACAACAGGCGCAGCGGGATGGCGAACAGCTTGATGATCAGTCTGCACCGGGACAGCAGAACGCTCAGACGTTGAGCCAGCAAGACTTGCAAGACATGATGGACCGCATTCAGGAACTTATGGAGCAAGGACGGTTTGCAGAGGCGCAACAAGCACTCGAAGAGTTCCAGCAAATGATGGAAAACATGCGGGTCACTCAAGGGCAGGGACAGGGTGGAGATTCGCAAGGGCAGCAGGCCATGGAAGGTCTGGCCGAAACGCTGCGTGAGCAGCAGGGCCTGTCGGATGATGCGTTTCGTGATCTTCAGGAACAATACAATCCTGGCGCGCAGGCTGGAGATTCTCAAGGCAACCGTGGTCGCAGCGGTGGCCAGGGCGAAGGTCAGTCGCATGAGGGGCAAGGCAGCGGTGATGGCCAACAACCTGGTAGCGGTAGTGGTGATCAACAATCTGCCCAAGGACGTGGTGGCGCAGGAGACTCACTTTCCGACAGACAAGAAGCGCTGCGCCGTGAATTGCAACGTCAGCGCGAGGCGCTTCCAAATCTAAACGGCCAGGCCAGCGAAGACGCCCGAGAGGCACTGGACCGCGCCGGGCGTGCGATGCAAGGAGCCGAAGACGCGTTGCGCCAAGATGACTTACCAGAAGCGATTGACCGTCAGGCAGAAGCAATGGACGCTCTGCGTGACGGTATGCGCAACCTAGGCCAAGCTTTGGCAGAGAATAATCAGGGTCAAGCCGGACAAGGACAAGCGCAGAGCCAGAACCTGGGACAATTCGGCGAACAAGACCCGCTTGGCCGGGTGCAAAGAGGGTTCTCGCAAGGCGACGGAAACTTTGAGGCGCGAGAAGACGTATATCGCCGCGCTGGCGAACTGCTCGATGAAATTCGTAAGCGCTCTGGTGAAACCAGCCGTCCAGCGATCGAATTAGACTATCTACGCAGATTGCTGGAACGCTTCTGATACAAAACTCTGTCCCTTAGAACTGCGTAATGATGCCAACACCAGTTGTCTCAAAGCGATCCATATTCGTCAGCGCTGCTATGGACTGTTCCAGTGTTAGGTGCGCGCCAATTAGTTTTTCGGGCGACAGCTGACCTGAAGTGATCATACCCATCATATCTGTGTAACGGTGCGCTTGCATGCCGTGACTGCCGTAGATTTCAAGCTCATTTGCAATCACTTGCGCCATGGGCAAAGGCGTATCGCTTTCTTCAGCAAGCAAGAGCCCAACTTGAATATGTTTGCCGCGCTTCCTGAGATTGGCAACTGAGTTGTAGCTCGTCTGCGCATGTCCTAAAGCATCCAATGAAACATGCACACCGCCGCCGGTCGCGTCTTTCACAGCATCGACAACATCTGCTACTTCATTTGCGTTGATTAAAACCTCTGCGCCACACGTTCTTGCAAGGCCCAGCTTGTCATCCGCAACATCAACTGCTGCCACTCGCGCACCCAGTGCATTCGCGATCATGATTGCCGAAAGACCGACGCCGCCGCAGCCATGCACCGCGACCCATTGACCTGCGCATGCCTTGCCTTGATCGACGACTGCGCGGAAAGCGGTCGCGAAACGGCACCCTAGGCTCGCAGCCGTTGCAAAATCCATCGTTTCAGGAAGAGTGACTAGGTTTAGATCAGCCCGTTGGATGGAGACATACTCGGCAAAAGAGCCCCAGTGAGTGAAGCCGGGCTGAAACTGATCATCGCACACTTGCTGATGCCCGGTATGACATTGTGGACATACGCCACATCCGGACACGAAAGGCACGGTCACCCTTTGTCCCACTTTCCAAAGGCCGACATCGGAACCGCAAGCTACAATCGTACCGGCAAGTTCATGTCCGGGCACATGGGGCAGCGTGATA
The DNA here is from genome assembly GCA_039180185.1 of Pseudomonadota bacterium. GTDB lineage: Bacteria > Pseudomonadota > Alphaproteobacteria > Rhodobacterales > Rhodobacteraceae > Roseovarius. The sequence goes on from JBCDDS010000058.1 coordinate 9,232, forward strand.
TCGGGATCATGACCTTTCCAGCCGTGCCAATCGCTGCGACATACACCCGTTGCCTCCACCTTAAGAACGACGCCGTCTGGTTCTGGTGATGGATCCGGCAGCGTGGTTAGCTTTGGCGTTTCGCCGAAGTGTTCGTACATAATGGCTCGCATGGCATCTCCGACGCGTCAGTTTTCTTACGACAAAGCATAAGCGCCAGCTTGCATGCAATGAATTAGCCAAAATGCAACCAAACTTCATCGCGGGCGATTGAAGCATTTAATCACCTAATTTTGTTTACGGAATTGTTTGACTAAAACCTAAATATATCAGTGAATTCGCACAGCGCGATCTTTCGCAAAGAGAAATCCTATGACTGAAAAACGTTCATATAACTTGACCAGAAGGGCTATTTTGGTCGGTGCCGGGGCAACCCTTATAGCTGGTGGCGCAACCGCTGCTTACTTTTACAGGCCAAACTACGAAGGTGGCGCGCTAACCGTTACTGAGGCGCATCAGGCCGCTTTGTCGGGTAAGGTCTTTCTTGTCGACGTGCGCAGACCTGATGAATGGGAAAAGACCGGCGTCGGTGTTGGAGCAAACCCGATTGATATGCGGCGCGACGATTTTATTGCAGAACTTGATAAGTTGACTGGCGGGGCCAAGGATGCGCCGGTTGCATTGATCTGTGCCAGAGGCGTTCGGTCTGCGCGATTAAGTAATCGTCTCACTGAAGCCGGGTACACAAACATCATTGATGTACCCGAAGGCATGCTCGGCTCCACAGCTGGTCCCGGCTGGCTCAAAACCGGTCTTCCGACAACATTACCACAGGGCTAATCCACGTGTACGCAAAGTATTTGTTTTCCGCTGCTCTGTCGTTTTGCCTAAGCGCGGGGACCGCACAAGCCATCTGTGCCGACAGTGACGAAATGTGTGAGATGTCAGATGGGGGCACCTATCACCTCAAACTGCCCTACGAACAGGTCAACGAGCCTGCGCCTGTCTTGATGTTCCTGCATGGCTATGGTGGGAGCGGGATCAACACGATTAAGATTGAGCGTATGGTGGAACCCTTTCTGGCGCGTGGCTACGCCGTCATCGCGCCAAACGGCCTGCGTCGCCGCGGCACAGGACCTTTGAGCTGGAACTTCTACCCCGGCTGGGAAGGGCGGGAAGAGACGGCTTTCCTGACTGACGTCGTTGCAGATGCAGCGGAACGCTTTGGTACCAGTGCTGATACCGTACTGCTTTCTGGATTCTCGGCGGGTGGGTTCATGGTCAACTACCTCGCCTGCGATGCGCCGGAGACGTTCACGGCTTATGCGCCGGTTTCAGGTGGCTTCTGGCGGCCGCATCCTGTGGCCTGTGAAGGGCCCGTTAAGCTTTTCCATACGCATGGATGGACTGATAACACTGTTCCGCTGGAAGGGCGCAAGCTTGGCGGCGGTCGGTTCGAGCAGGGTGACATCTTTGCTGGTCTGGAAATCTGGCGCGAGGCAAACCAATGCTGGGACGAAAAACCAAGCGGGTTCAGTCGCGACGGCGAGTTCATGCTGCGCAAATGGAACGGCTGTACGGAAGGTGCCGCTTTGGAAATGGCGCTTTTTCCTGGTGGTCATACGGTTCCCGAAGGCTGGGCCGATATGGCGATCAACTGGTTTGAAGGGCTGCAATAGCATGAAGTGTGGGTAAAACCACCGGTTCCCAGTAGTATACCGGAGAGGTACTCTGTGCTTTTACGCATATGCAGTTTGCACTTATTCGGAATTAACTTGCACGTTTGCGCTGCCATGTTTGTGGCAAACCGCAATAGGAACACAACATGAGAGCAACCTTAGAATTGCCAACGCGCCAAGGTCCGGCGCCCGAGACAACAAGTGAACTGCCCCATTCACAGATCACACAGCATGGTCCTGAGGAGATCATCAAGCAGCTACATGACCGATGCTTTTCTCTGCCGAATGTTAGAAACGAACACAGCGGCATTTCCGTACCCGGGGCGAGCGCTCTGGTCTTGCATGACAGGACGGAGTGCAACCACGATGCTTTCATGGTTGGACGCGAATTCGCGCATATCCATCCGCATCCGGACAGCGGGAGCATGCATGTGAAGTTAAAGGCCGCTGATGCCAAAGCCGTCGTCGATGCCGGATGGGGTGAGGATCATTACCTCGTTACGCAGGGCCATTACCCGCCAGGGCTGATAATGGTTTTCTCGCCCCGAGACACGGCAGAACTTGATATCGTGGAAAAGATCGTGAAACGATCCTATGCCTATGCAACCAATGCGATCGAGTAGGTTAGGAGAAAATCCGCGAATTTTGTCCACGTGAGTGAACGTGAGTCATCCTCCGTGCCACGAAAACCTAGGAAAACAGCCTTTCTTCACTCTGCCGGTGTCGCCTTAGTTTCGCCGTTCAAGCTTGATTTCAGCTCTGAGCGATAGTGCCGCGCGGCTTTGGAGATTTGAGGCTCGCGCCAGTGCTCGCGGGTGCCCATCCATTTGGCGACCGCACCGCGAAGCGAAACGCCGCTTAGCGCGGAAAGCGGAATGGCCAGTACAAGACTTGCGGCAATTGGTAGAAGCCAAAGTGACACAAGCCCGGCCAACATCCCGACAATCAGGGCAATGCCGCTGACGGTCTCAAGGGCGTGGCAAATCAGCAGTGTTCGCAGACCATATCGACTGCCTTCACGTTGCTGCGGCGTCCAGCCGTTTTGAATGCCGAAGGCAGTTCGGAATACCGCGATCATTTGCTGCACCATTAAGATTGGCGCATAGGCCACTGACAGAAACAGCTCCGAAAAAAAGGAAAGTACAAAACGGAACGGTCCGCCATAATCCGAAAAGCGCGACCGCGTCAGTGGGATTGCCACGATCCCCATCAGTTTCGGAGCGAGAAGCAGCGAATACATCAGCGCGATGACCAGTGCATGGCGGCCCTCGCTCATCTCAGGCCAGGTTGGCATAAGCGGATTGTCAGGCGAAAAGTAGGTTAGAACGGATGCGTCGCTGCCCTGACCAAGCAGCGCCCACATCACCAAAAGCGCGAACCAGATCGGCGAGAGGATGTAACTCATCGCGCCATGGAACAGATGATAGCGCGAGGCTGGGCGCAGTCCCTTGGTCGCCAGAAGTTGTAGGTGCTGCAGATTGCCCTGGCACCAACGGCGGTCACGCTGAATATGGTCAATCAGATTGGCAGGTGTCTCCTCATAGGAGCCTCGCAACCGTGGGAGAACCCGTACAGACCAACCAGCGCGGCGCAAAAGGCCGGCCTCAACGAAATCATGGCTCATGATCAACGTCTCGCGTCCCAGAGGACTACGCATATGTGGCAGGCCTGCGCTCGCGGCAAACGCCTCTGTCCGGATGATCGCATTATGGCCCCAATAGTTGCCTTCCTGCCCCGTCCAACGCGCCAGACCTTCGGCCAGCGCCGTACCATAGACACCATTTGCAAACTGCTGCATCCGGGAAAACACTGTTTGTGCGCCGATCAGCTGCGGACAGCTTTGGATGAGACCTGCACCTGGATCGGCGGCCAATGCGTCGGCAAGCCGCGTTATTGCGCGACCGGTCATGAGGCTATCGGCATCAAGTACTACCATCGCAGGCCAGTCCGCGCCCCACCGGCGTACCCATTCCGCTATATTGCCCACCTTCCGATCAACGTTGTGCGCGCGACGACGGTAGTACAGCGTCAGATCAGGCGACGTCGCCTGCAGCGCCTGAACGGTTTGTTGTTCGATTGCCGCAATATTGTTATCGCGGGTGTCGCTGAGCACAAACAATGCATACTCATGTTGCCCGCCACGACTTCTCAACTCTTCGAGCATCGAACGGGCATTGCCAAGCACATTCCACGGCACTTCGTTGTGTACCGGCATCAACAGCGCGACTTTCAAAGGCTTTGTCGGTCCATCTTCTGCAGCAGGACGGGTCAGTGAGCCAAGCCCCAGAGCAACAGTACTGACCGTGAGGCAAAGCCAGAAGAAGTTGAATGCCATGAGGCAAAGTAAAGTGCCTTCAACTGCGCTAATCCCGCTGTCGCCAAACCATGTCCACATCAGCTGAAAAAAACCGGCTGTGGCCAAGATCGCCGGTGCGAATACCACGAACCGCCAAAGAACAACGCGGCGATCTGAAAGAAGCTCGGGCGCATTTGGATCAGCATACGCGTCCTGCAGCCTCTGTTCTGGCATATCGAGAGGTGCCTCGGGGGGCATTATATAAAGTTCGCCGTAACTCAAGACGTCCACCGATAAAGCCAGACTTCCGAAGCCATTTTGCCGTCTTTGCGCAATTGCGCCCGTAGTTCGACATGGTCGCGCTCACCCGGGTCGAAAGAAAATGCAAGACGTAAACCGCCTGTTTCGGGGTTTCGTTCAAGCACGCCTTCTGTGGTCTCAACATGTGGAGATCGCGTGTGCACTGTCATCGCATCAGGACCGTCCTCAAAGAGCGGATGCGCTTCAAAATCAATGACAACGACGCGCCCTTCTCCCCAATGTTTCTCACCCATCGCAGTCTGTATCACGCGGGGTAGGTCGGTTCGGACCGGGGCTTCTTCGCCCCAAGTTAGGCGGTAAGAGAGCTTCGTTTCTTCGCCTGGCTGTAAAGGTTCTGATGGGCGCCAGTAGGCTACGATGTTATCAAAAATTTCTTGATCCGTCGGAATCTCAACCAACGTCACGGTGCCACGACCCCATTCACCCTTTGGCTCAACCCAAAGGCATGGGCGATTGTGATAAAGCGCCTCCAGATCAGCGAAATCAGAAAGCTTCCGTGCCCGTTGCATCAGGCCAAAGCCTCGCGGGTTACTGTCAACAAAGCTTGAAATTTCGAGCGCAACTGGATTGGCCAGCGGGCGCCAAATCACTTCACCATTGCCGTTCCACATCAGAAGTCCGTCCGAATCGTGTACTGCAGGGCGGAAGTCGTCAAAGCGGGAGCGATTGGTCTCATCATATAGGAACATCGATGTCAGCGGCCCGATGCCCACATTGTCCATCTCGACCCGCGGGAAAAGCGTAGCATCGACGTCCATCACGCAGTTCGCACCTGGTCGGATATCAAAGCGGTAGGCGCCGGTGACGCTCGGGCTGTCCATCAGCGCGTGGACCACCATGTTGTCCTGCTCCGAACCTGGAGCTTCCAGCCAGAATTGCGTGAAATCGGGAAACTCCTCTCCCATTGGATCGCCAGTTTTTATCGCAAGACCACGCGCGGAAAGTCCGTAAGTCTGTGCAATTCCAATCGCTCGGAAATAACTGGCGCCTTGAAAAACGCAATACTCTGTTTTGTACTCCGGATGACCCAGATCGGTACGAAGGCGGAAGCCTGAATATCCCAGAGCGGCGTCTTGTTTGGTTAATTCAGGGACGAGTTTGCCCTTGTCGAAAAGATCAATGTTGAAGTCGACAGGCGCAGCCATGCCGTCTTCAACAGTGTACATTTTGGTGGCGTGCGGAAAATAGAGGCCAGGTGCGAAAAAATCGACATTGTAAGAGCGGTCGGTATCTGCCCAAAGCGCATTGTCTCTGGGAAAGCGGATATCGCGATACTGATCGTAGCTCAGACCGATCCAGTCCGCGGGCACCGCAGGCCGTTTCTGGTACCTGCGGCCTGCTAAATCACGCGCCAGTTCAACCACAGTCTTGTGCGTAAAAGGAATCTCCTTTGTGGCCAAAGCGAAATCTGGCCTCGCAAAAACCATGGCTGTACTGGAAACGAGAAAAGAGCGCCGAGAAAGAGTCATGATTTTTTGGACTTCCAAGGCGAGGACTTGAACCAACCGGCGAAGTAGGCGCAACCGATAATCAATGCAAAGCCTACAAGATTGACGCCAGCATTGGTCAGAGGGTCACGCACAAATCGTGTGCCATTCAACGTTGATGTCTCATCCAGCCAAACGCCCAAGAGCCGGGCCAGTAGCATAGAAAAGACAAAGACAGCTAGAGATTGCTGACCAACTTTCATGATGATCTTTTCAACGATCCATGACCAGACAACGCCGACCTTAAGATACGCGCCGCGTTCTCCAACCAGAGCCCATGCTAAATAGGCAAGAGCAAGCATATGCAAATAGCGAAAGATTCCAAAGTCGGTCTTGTTGGCTAATGGCCCCATTTCACGGCGGATGTCCCACAATGATTTTCGAATTTCGTCCCACCATTCGGGCTGCCAATCAAAACGGCGCAGGCCGACAGATGAGAAGACGAACGAGGCGAGTACGATTACAGCGGCGAGCCCTATGAGATACCTGTTCACCGGTGGTTGCGGCAACCAGCCGATCATCAGCGCGAAACCTGTGAAGAAGCAAAGTTGCCAGCCGAAAGGATTGAAGAACCACGGTCTCTCGTTACTTCCCTCTTCGAACCACAATTGCGCAGGTAACTGCAGCGGCGTGACATCTTCACGCCCAACGAGTTCCATCAATTCTAGATTGCCCGCTGCCCAAATCACCAAACAGGCTCCTATGGCGACAAATGGGTGAATGCGCGATAGCGCCATCATCAGCGGGATCATTGCAAGTATGACTAGATACATTGGCAAAATGTCGAAATAGTTTGGCACGTAGGTGAGCGTCATAAGCCCAATCAGGTTGCCTTCAACATTGTTTATGAACGGCAAGAGGTTCAGCTGTCTGACGTAATCGCGAAGCTCAAAGCCAAGATGTGGTAGAGTTAGCAGTACCACCAAAACCGAGAAGAAAAGGCCGATATGCGCCCAGTACACTTGCCAAACGCGAAATCCGATGCGGGCGGAACCAAGCGCCAGACCTTGCTTCTGGAAAACCTTACCGAAGGCGATTGCCGAAGCCATACCGGAGCAGAAAACGAACATTTCGGTGGCATCCGAAAATCCCCAGCGTGCTGGGATCCAACGCGTCCAAAGGTTGCCCGGTGTATGCGCCAGCAAAATGATAAACATGGCAATGCCGCGGAAGAAATCCAGTCGAGGATCACGCATGCCAACAGCAGCCACAGATGTCAGACCGGACTTTGCTATCGGGTTTTCGTATTGTGATGATGGCGAAATTGTCGCCATGGCGTAGTCTTTCTCGTCAACTGGCTGCGTGATGGAAGATCACGGGCTTGGTTACTGGGCCGGCACGGAAGCCGCATCATAATCGCCGCGACCGACCGCGATAAGATTTCGGCGAGCAGCGGTGTAGCCGTCTTCGCGTCCCGCGCGCTTTGATTGGCGATCATTCAAAATGGCCTCAGCTTCATCTAATCGACCGGCACGGATGCCTGCATCTATGGTAATGCGTTCAAATACATCTCTTTGGGCGTGGCTTCCACCCGCTCGTTGCATGCCGCCGCGTGCATGACAAAGATGCGTAAACGCATTTTCGTATTGGCCTTCACCAAAGGCTTCGAGGCCGTTTGCAGCGGCGACGCCTGGATCGCTCATGCGACTCGCCATTTCATCATTAGACTTTGCATCTTGCGCGATGCGCTGGAGCATTCGCGCGGTTGCACCCGGTTTTTTATCACCAGTAAGAGCCATCAGATAATGCAGGTCGGCAAAGATTAGGCAGCCATCTTCCGTTCGGGTCTCGCAAATGTCTGAAAGTTCCTCCCAACGGTTGCCAACACTAATGCCTTCAAGTTCAAGCCGCATTAGAAGTGAAGTTGCATTTGATATGTCGCGGTAATCGTCGGTTTTTTCGCTCCGAATTTCTGCGTCGTACAGCTCGAGTACTGTATCGACCTGTCCCAGATCCAAGTGCATAAGCGCCTTGTGCCACCAAACGTGATAGCGAAAATTGTTACAATGTGCCCAAGCGCTTTCGCGACCCGTAAGCCATTCAAGACCTTTCTCCGCATTGCAGGTCATGTCATGAACATGCGCAACGGCGTGTAGTCCCCAAGCATCATCGGGCGCCATCCAAAGGGCTTGCCGACCCGCTATCTCTGCTTTTTCGTAATCGCCTGTCTCTTCCAATGCAAAAGCATGGCAGCCCAAAAGATATCCACGGGCCGCGTGATCATGTTCATAAGCGTCCATAACGCGTTCAATAGAGCGTCGCATGCCATCGGAATCGCCAAGGACGAAGCGAATGGCGTGACTTAGTTTCATTGCAAGCGCGTCAGTTGGATGGTCGTGTAAAACTTGTTCGATCAGGTGAATTGCTTCGCTCGGTCGACCTTCGATCCAGACACCGAGTGCTGCAACAAACTTTTGCTCGCGGTTCGTTATCTGGCCATGTCTGCTACTCTCCAGTGCCGCAGCGTAAGCGTCGATCGCCGTTTGCATCAATTCACGACGACCAAGAAGAATGTAAAACATTCCTTTTACTGCATGCCCCAGAGCGAAAGCAGGTTCTTCATCTAATGCTTTTCCCAAGTGGACAGGGGTGATTGCAGCATGGGCAAGAAAGCCCAGCATTGCCTCATTCCAAGCAGTCAACGCCACGTCGCTTTTCAAACTCGTGGGTTGACCAAAAATGTCAGACTTCATCACCGATCCAATCTTCGCCGCAACCATTCGTGCTGATAATGTTGTTTATCAGTCTGTAAAATGGTGACACACCGCTATTTGAGCCATTAACAAATTGGTGATCGCTCGTGCGGAAAATTACCCGGATTTACGCGATTTTATGCCTAAAAATCGCACATCGGCATAAATTTGGGCCAAATATTTCAGAAGTTTAGGCGTGAATTAGCGGATTTCGTAACATCTCAGCGAATCGCGTGAACGAAATTTATTTTCTGATCGAGAAATATGCGAGAAGCCAGAGCCGTTTCAGATCCTGCCATCATAGCCGCCTGGTGCTATTTTTGCTGCGATCACTGAAAAACGCTTGGCACGGAGAGCGTCATTCAACGCCGTTCGCAGTTCTTCTCTGTTCGAAACTGTAAATCCTTCGCCACCGAAAGCACGACCGATCTGTGCATAGTCGTGGTGCTGAAAGTCAACGCCTCGATTAGGCAGTTGCCGTTGGCGTTGCTTTAGTTCAATGAGCGCTAAGCTAGAGTCGACAAAAACAAGAAATATCGGTTTTGTGTCCAACTCTACAGCGGTTGCTAGTTCACCGGCCACCATTAGAAAGCCAGCATCACCAGAAAAGCTAATCACAGGGCGTTTGGGCTCGACAAGTTTCAGTCCGATCGCCATTGGAACAGCGCAACCCATCGTGCAAAGCGCTGAAGATTGAATAAGTCCGCGCGGTTCGTAGCAAGTCCACATTTGGCTGAGCAAAATGCGGTGCGCACCGCTATCTGCGGTTGCAAGCGTGTTTTTCGGAAGCACCTTGCGTGCCTCATCTATCACCGCTGCTGGCCCCCAGTCATCCTTGGTCGGAAAAGCTTCTTTGAGGGCCGCCTTCACTGTATCGGGTTCGTTTCCCTTCCAAGTCTCGCGGGTTGGCGTCAATTCGGCTAGCATTTCCATCGTCTCGCCAGTATCGGCGACGAGATTCAGTGTGGCTTGATGCATGTAGTGCGTGTTTGGCACGGCTGCGATATCTATGACTGTCTGGCGTGCAGGATCGAAAGCGTTACGCCAGCCCTGCCGCATTTCAATTGGATCGTACCCAATGCACAAAACCAGATCGGCTTTATCCACCAGTGGCAGGATATGTTTATCGGCCAAAGGTGAAAGACCCGCAGCACCTAGGCAAAGCGGATGATTTTCTGGCAAGACGCCCTTTGCCTTGTAGGTCGTAACGAAAGGAATGCTGAATTGCTCTAGAAAGGCGCGTAAAACAGTTTCAGACCGATCGTTCAAAACATCAAGACCGACAATTGCGATTGGGTTTTTGGACTTCGCTAAGGCATCTCTTGCCCGCGCGGCGTCTGCACCACTTGGAGCCACGCAACTCGCGGGTGGTCTGACTGGCTTTGGTGTGTCATCCGCGACCAGAGTATCAGCGACACTGATCGGCACATCTATGTGGACTGGCCCACAGCGCGCCTCGGTTGCAATCGAAACAGCCTTGTCGGCGACAATGCCGGCACTCTTTGAAGTCATTCGGAAGCTGGCTTTGGTGATCGGTCGCATTACCGCCTGATGGTCGAGAATCTGATGCGTGTAGGTCAGAGCCTCGTCTTCATCGACGCAGCCGGTCAGCACGATCATAGGAACGCGATCTTGTTCGGCGTTAGCCACAACGTTGATCCCGTTCATTGCGCCCGGGCCAACGGTGGCTACAAGTATTGCAGGCGCCCCGTCGCGGTGATGCACACCCTCTGCAATAAATCCACCTGCATTCTCATGCTTGACCAAAATGAACTTTATGCCTGCTTTTTCAAGCGCATCAACGATGGTCAGGACTTCGCCCCCTGGCATTCCAAAGGCATATCGACAGCCTGCTGCATAGAGCCTCTGTGCTAATACATCAGCGGCGCGCAGTTTTGAGTTGTTCATTCGGAGCCCTTGGTGCAAATTCCCGCCTTCACATCGCTAGGAATGCATCCGTGAGCAAGACCGCTCACGGCACTGTTACTTGGCGTCATTTAATTGCTTCGTCTGAAATTGCAGCAAAAATCGCGTCAAGTTCTGTTGCCAGAGACCGTAGTACAACTCCACCTTCGTTAAGATAGGGATCAAAGACAAAACTCGGCTTCTTGTAAGACAAAGTAGCCGTTCCGTCAGCGTTCTCCGTAACGTAGAGCCTGATCGGTGCCTCAATCATGGCTGCTGTGGATGTCTCTAATACCTTAACCGCGAACTCGTTGTTGAAGACCCCGATGACCCTGTTGCCGGGAATAGTTACGCCACGTTTAGCCGCGGCTTTTGTCGGCCCTGCCTGTGTCACGACAATTAGGCCATTACTTTTTACGGCCGCACGCGTTGCGTCGACGAGGTCGTCAAAGGATTTGTTTGTTCTGTGAACGCTCCATCCGTCGCGTGCGTCTAAATCACTAGCGATCGCAAAAAAGCCACTTACAAAAAGTACCGTAAGTGCAAGCACCAAGCGTTTCGTTGAAAAAGGTCGCATCATTCATCTATCGCAAAAAAAAGAGCCCCGGTGACCGGGGCTCTGATTGACTTATGAGTCTGCGATCATTTCGGCAGACTTTACGATCACCTCGGCCTGCTTGATCGACGCAATGTCGATAAGTCGCCCCTTGTAGCTCGTGGCGCCCAAACCCTTAGCTTTGGCCTCTTCCATTGCCGCCAGAATTTCGCGTGCTTCATTCACAGCAGTCTCGGTTGGCGTGAAGATCTCGTTGCACTGCGCAACTTGGTTCGGATGGATGGCCCACTTGCCGACCATACCCAAAGTGAGGGAACGCAGTGCCTGCGCTTTGAAACCTTCTGGATCAGAGAAATCACCGAAAGGTCCGTCAACCGGCAAAAGCCCATGCGTGCGGCACGCAGCAACGATGTTCGCTGTCACCCAGTGCCATGGGTCCGGCCAGTAGTATTCGCCCTCGCGGTGCATATAGTAATTTTCCTGCGTGCCGCCGATGCCGGTGGTTTGCATGCCCATGTAGGCTGCGAAATCTGCTGCGCCGAGACTCATCGCTTGCATACGCGGGCTGCCCTTGGCGATGTCTTCCACATGGCTGATACCCATCGCGGTCTCGATAATGCACTCAAACGCCAGTGGCTTTTTATGACCCATGGC
>JBCDDS010000059.1:0-20677 GCA_039180185.1 Pseudomonadota bacterium
AGTTTGATAATAAGAACTGCTTTTGACCAAATAGCATTCGGATACAAGAACAGAGGCACTTTGCGAAATGATCGAAAACGAAGGCAAGCCAGGACAGAAAATTGTTACAATCTACGATGACATTTATGACCTTCCGGATTGTCGATCCTATTACCGAGCCATGGATCACGCGGGATTTGGAACGGCACATCACGCGGTCAAAGCATTCAGGCCAGTTCTCGCAGAGTTGAAACGTCGGCGAGGTTTACAGAGCACGAAAATTATGGATTTCGCCAGCGGGTACGGGATCGCGGCCGCCCTGATGCGCCATGATATTTCACTCGACGATGTGCTCTTACGGTACCGAGACTCCTGGTTTGATGATGCTGAAACCGACGATGTCATCAAAGCTGACAAAACATGGTTATCAGAACGTGTGAGACCAGATCAAAGCGACAGATATGGTGGAATTGATATCGCAGGAAATGCGCTCAAATACGGTGAAAAAACCGGTATCTTCGATGCAGGTTTTGCCGAGAATCTACAGGACGACGAACCAAGCGGCGCACTGAATGAGTGGCTGCAAGACTGCGAACTGGTTGTCGAGTGTGGCAGTGTGATCCATATGCTTCCCGGCGCGCTTGAAAAGGTACTACGGTCAACAGCATCGAGCGAAGCATGGATATGCGGTGCGCCGATCCGTGGCAACGATACAGCAGAAGCGTTCGACATGATGCGTGACTATGGTCGTGAGCCAGTCATACTCCCGGTTTCACCATTCCGACACCGGAGCTTCTCCAGCGAGGAGGAGCAAGCGCGTGGCATTGAGAACGCGCAGGCTCGTGGACATGAGACATCCGGGTACGAAGACACCGGTTTTTTCCACGCTCAGGTTTTCCTCGCTCAACCAAAGTCAGAGGCAATGTCACCAGATGAGTGGCAGAAGGTCCTAACGTCGGCCTAAAACAACACCGCCCGGAAGAACCGGGCGGTGAAATCAGTTTCTAATGTGCGCCGAATTTACCGAGGCTCTGTCCGAAGCGCCACGTAAACGCACCAGCACATCGCGAGTACGACAAGCGTAAACGGTATACCGGTCGAAACCGCAGCACCCTGAAGCGCTGATAGGCCACCACCGAGAAGCAGCGCGATAGCAACCAGACCTTCCAGGGTGCACCAGAAAACCCGTTGTGCAACCGGTGCATTCATCTTGCCGCCTGCCGTGATTGTATCGATGACAAGCGACCCACTGTCCGAAGAGGTGACAAAGAAGATCACGATCAGGACAAGCGCAATCGGTGCCACAATGCCGTTGAGTGGCAATTCCTTAAGGAAGCCGAACAGCGCGCCTTCAGGCTTGTAGCTGTCGATCACTGTTGCTCTTACACCTTCAGCACCACCAGCGTTGAGCATGTCTATAGCGGCACCGCCGAAAGTCGACATCCAAAGCGCGCAGACAAGCGTCGGCGCGATCAGGGCGCATAGGATGAATTCGCGCACTGTACGACCTTTGGAAATGCGAGCGATGAACATGCCCACGAAAGGTGACCATGCGATCCACCAAGCCCAATAGAAGGTTGTCCAGCCATGGAAGTAACTGGTGTCTTCACGCCCAAATGGGTTCGATAGGGCGGGCAGCATGACCACGTAATCAACCATGACTTGGCCGTAACGTGTAAGCGCTGTGCCGATGCCAGTGACCAGCAAGACAAACACGAAAAGACAAACCGCCATGATCATGTTGATCTCGGAAAGCCTCTTCACGCCCTTGTCCATGCCCATAAGAACTGAACCAAGTGCTATCACCGTAATGCCTATGATCAGAAGAACAGTCACCGTATTACTAGGTTCAATTCCTGCAATCTCGTTTAGACCTGCTGCCACCTGTTGCGCACCGAGGCCAAGCGAAGTCGTGAGACCAAAAAGCGTTGCAAAGACCGCCAGAATATCGATCAGGTGACCCGGCCAACCCCAGATGCGTTCACCCAAGATCGGATAGAACGCGGAGCGCAGAGTCATCGGTAGGCCTTTGTTGTATGAGAAAATCGCAAGGGTCAGACCGACCACTGCGTAAACGCACCAACCTTCAAGACCCCAATGGTGAATTGTGCCAACAACACCGACATATTCATTCCCGGGTTGCGTTGCATCAATCCCTAGGGGGCTCGCTCCTCCATTCTCAGAAAAGTTATAATAGACTGGTTCAAGCACACCGAAGAACAGCAAACCGATGCCAATCCCGGCCGCGAACATCATCGCGATCCAACCAGAATAAGAGTAATCCGGCACTGCATCCTTGCCTCCTATTCGTACCGATCCGACCGGTAAAAATATCAATGCAAGACAAAAGATCAGCATCACGTCGACCGACAGAACCAGGAACCAATCAAATTCACTGGTTAGCCACGGCCTGAGCCATCCGAAAAATTCTGCAGTCGCTTCCTGATTGGCCAAAGCAATCAAAACGAATGCAATGATCACCAGTCCCGAGATCAGAAAGACCGGATTATGAATATCCAAACCGAACGGGCGGATGTTGTCCTGCCCAAGTTCAAAATCTGTCTCGAATTTACCTGTATTGTCCGCCGATTGATCGGCGCTTTCTACATTTGCCATGTGTGTCCTCCCGTACAGAACACCTTCAGGGTGAGGCGAAATGACGCAATTTGCAAGAAAGTTCTGTTACTTGGGTATCAGATGGCGGGATAGCGAAAAGCCACTTTCAGCTTTTTTGAACGAAGACTAGCAGCGTATCTTGCGCGATATTCTGGGCTTTGATTTAAACGTAGAGCCGAACCGCCTGGGAGATGGCTATGGTAGAAATCGCCACGCGCGTCTGGAACCACAAGTGGAAGATCGACCCAATTGTTCGGTCTTTGATTGACACAGATTTCTATAAATTACTGATGTGCCAGTCCATCCTACGCAACCGCCCGGATACGAATGTTACTTTCTCGTTGATCAACCGGACGACGTCTGTGCCCATTGCTGATTTGATTGACGAAGGTGAACTGCGTGAACAGCTTGACCACATTAGATCGCTCTCACTTTCACGTGGCGAAAGCACATGGATGCGCGGCAATACCTTCTACGGCAAACGCCAGATGTTCACTCCAGAGTTCATGGACTGGTTCGAAAACTTGCGTCTTCCTCCCTATCATTTGGAGAGAAACGGCGATCAGTACGAGCTGACATTTGAAGGTAAATGGCCTGAAGTGATGCTGTGGGAGATACCCGCTCTTGCCGTGCTGATGGAATTGCGGTCCCGCGCAGTGCTGCATCAGATGAAAAAATTTGAGCTTCAGGTGCTTTATGCGCGCGCGATGACCAAGCTTTGGGAGAAAGTGGAGCGTCTGCGCGGCGTGCCAGACTTGCGTGTTGCCGATTTTGGCACGCGAAGACGCCACTCTTTTCTTTGGCAGGACTGGTGCGTTCAGGCGATGACCGAAAGGTTGGGAGAAAACTTCGTCGGCACCTCAAACTGCCTTATAGCCAAGAATCGGGATTTAGAGGCAATCGGCACCAATGCGCATGAATTGCCAATGGTATATGCCGCATTGGCGGAAGATGACGCATCATTGGCTCAAGCGCCCTATGAGGTCCTATCGGATTGGCACGAGGAGCATGATGGTAATCTGCGCATCATTCTCCCTGACACCTACGGCACCAAAGGCTTTCTGGACCGCGCGCCTGACTGGCTTGCGAAATGGACTGGTATCCGCGTCGATAGCGGCGATCCGGCTGAGGGTGCTGAGATCGCCATAGAATGGTGGAAAGCGCGCGGCGAGGATCCGACGCAGAAATTGATCATATTTTCCGACGGGCTTGATGAGGATAAAATCCTAGCGCTTCACAATCAATTTGCTGGCCGCGTGAAGGTTTCGTTCGGTTGGGGCACTCTTCTCACCAATGACTTCCGTGGGTTAACCGACCACGATGCGCTGTTGCCCTTCTCGCTGGTCTGCAAAGCCGTGTCGGCCAATAACAGGCCCACCGTTAAACTGTCTGACAACCCACGTAAGGCAATGGGACCCAAAGATCAGATAGAGCGGTACAAACGGGTTTTTGACGTCGGCCAACAAGCAGAACTGGAAGTGGTTGTATGATCGAAGCTGCTTAGTGCGCGGCTTGCATCAGACCTTCGTCCTGCAACTGCTTATGTGTGAGATCAAGCGCGCGCCAGGCGCGTTCAGCAAGCGTGTCGACCTCATCCTTAGTGATCACCAGCGGTGGAGAGATTACCATCCTGTCGCCGACATGGCGCATGATTAGACCGTTGGCAAAGCAATGCTCGCGGCAGATCAAACCAACCGTGCCTGCTTCTGAAGCAAATTTCGCGCGGGAGGCCTTATCCGGTGTAAGCACCATAGACCCCATGAGGCCTATGATCACCGCCTCGCCGACCAATGGGTGATCGGACATCGCTTCCCACTTTTCTTTGAGATAGGGCGCGGTCTCCTTGCCCGCGCGTTCGACAATCCCCTCTTCATCGAGAATGCGTAGGTTTTCGAGCGCCACAGCGGTCGTAACGGGATGTCCCGAGTACGTGTAGCCATGGGCAAACTCGCACCCGTTGAGAACGTCTGCCACCTCGTCACTTACCATTGATCCGCCCACCGGCGCATAGCCGGAGCTCACGCCTTTGGCGATGGTCATGACGTCGGCTCTAATGTCGTAGGTTTCCTGACCAAACCAATTACCGGTCCGGCCAAAGCCACAGATCACCTCATCAGCGATCAACAGAATATCATGCTCACGGCAAATACGTTGGATTTCAGGCCAGTAGGAATCGGGCGGGATGATCACACCTCCTGCCCCTTGAACCGGTTCACCGATAAAGGCCGCCACATTATCGGCACCCAGTTCCAGGATTTTCTCCTCCAGCTGACGCGCACGCTCCAAGCCAAACTCAGCCGGATCGCTGTCACCGCCTTCCGCGTACCAATACGGCTGATCGATATGGTGTATGTCAGGGATCGGCATACCGCCCTGTGCGTGCATTGCCGCCATACCGCCGAGCGACGCACTGCCCATCGATGAGCCGTGATAAGCGTTCTTGCGGCTGATGATAGCCCTTTTGCCGGGCTTGCCCTTCTGCTCCCAATAGGTGCGGACAAGACGGATATTAGTGTCGTTGGCCTCTGAACCAGAGCTGGCAAAGAAAACGTGGTTAAGGTCATGGGGCGCCAGTTCGGCCAGCCGCTCTGCCAGCGCAATGGCGGGCACATGCGTGGTCTGGAAAAACGTGTTGTAGTAGGGCAGCTCTTTCATCTGTCGCGCGGCCACCTCGGCGAGCTCATGCCGCCCATAACCCAAGTTGACGCACCAAAGCCCCGCCATCGCATCAAGGTAGTTGTTGCCATCACTGTCGGTCAGCGTCACGCCCTTGGCCCGCGTGATCACACGAGCGCCCTTTTTGTTGAGCGCATGACCTTCTGTAAAAGGATGCAAATGATGCGCCGCATCAAGCGCCTGAAGCTCTTCAGTGGGCATGTGATTGGTGATCAGTGTCATGGATTTGCCTTCTGACAGGAGTGTTCGCGCAAGGGCCAAATTGCTTTCCGCCAGAATATGATCAAATTTTTTTTGGTCAACCTAAGTCATTGCGAAATGACGGCACGGCGACTAGCAGCAGATATGAAATTTGCCCATGAACCTAGATTTACATCTGAGATCTATGCACGTCGGTTTCTAGACTTGGGACCTGACGAAACCGTTGTATCATGGGCGGAAAACATGGCTCTCGCTGGTTTCACCTCAGATGGATTGTTTATATTGCTCGGCGAAAGCAAGCCATTTAACAAATTTGAAATCGACGGTTTGTTGGACCGCATCCAACGTGAACTCAAGATACCCAAAGTTACGAGCCAAAAAGAAGCCGTCGAAATAATCGCTACGGCACATGTCCGTAGATTCCTCTCAGGCGAAGCCGAAAGTGTATCGACTTTGTTTGCATTGAAGGAACTATACGACAATGAAGGGCGTGAGGATGCTCTCTTTGACTTCTACTTGCTTCACTTTGCTGCGGAAGATTTAGAAACCGATAAAGTTCAGCACTATTGGCCAGGAGCAAACAACGAAAATATCAAAAAAATAATTTGTGAAGTATTCTCAACTTGGATCGACGAGCACGTCCTAATGGCGTGGAAAGCCTATGAATGGAAATCAGTCTGAGAATTCTGCCGTCTGTTGGTAAAAAACCGCCGTTGTATACTCAGCGATCATCACATTACATTTAACTAAACTTTAGACTGACGTTTCTTGTCTCAAAAACTACAGGGTCTTTTCCAGCGACAGTCGCACCTGCTCCATTCCCTGAATGACATCCTCGCGGATTGCTTTCGCCGCAGCCTCGGCGTCGCGGGCGTGCATGGCGGCTAGGGTGTCCTTGTGTTTGTCGGGCAGGTTCTGCGTGCCCATGCGCCCGCAAACAACCCGCAAAGACGGCCCAAACCGCAGCCAAAGCCCCTCAGCCAATTCGGCCAAGATCGGAGCGTCGGCAATGGAGTATATGTGGCTGTGAAACAGATAATTTTTCTCCAGATAGGTGCGCAGGTCGCCGGATGTGATCGCCTGATCCAGCGCCTGATCCAAGGTCGTCAACGCATCGAGATCCTCCAGAGAGGCACGCTCCGTGGCGCGTAGTGTCAGGTGCGGATCAAGCCATTGGCGCGCAAGAATGAGCTCACTGATGTTGCCGGCACTCAACAAAGGCACGGTAACCCGGCGATTGCCCTGAAATTCCAACGCCCCTTCAGAGGTCAGACGTCGTATCGCCTCCCGCACCGGCGTCATTCCTGCATCAAGCTGTTCCGTCAGACCCTGTATCGTCACCGGCTGACCCGGCGCGAGATCGCCGAATAGAACCGCCTCGCGCAGACGTCGATAGACCAGCTCGTGCGTCGGAAGCCCCGCCCCTTCGTGCGCGGTCCGCTCAGTTTTCTTGCCGAATTTATGTGCGGGCGTGTTCATGTCCATCCGTTCTGTTTAGGCGAGCGATCAATACACCTTGCGCGGTTAACAAGCTCGTGAAAGCATAACCTTATTGCCACGCTGAGAAAAGTTTGATCAAATCTCGCGTCATAACGCAAAAGCGAATGCGCAAAGGGAGAAACCATGAAATCGAATATCGTAACCACCGCCGCGGCGTTGGCTCTGGCGGCGAGTGCCGCCTTCGCCGAGGAAGTGCGGGTCTATAACTGGTCTGACTATATCGACGAAGATTTGCTGAGCAAATTCGAGGAAGAGACCGGGCTTAAGCTTGTCTATGACGTTTTTGACAGCAACGAGGTGCTGGAAACCAAAATGCTGGCCGGTGGCTCCGGCTATGACGTTGTGGTGCCATCGGGCACGTTCCTGCAACGTCAGATCACAGCGGGCGCTTTTCAGAAGCTGGATAAGTCAAAACTCAATAATCTGGGCAACATGTGGGACGCGATTGAAGAGCGCACCGCGAAGTATGATCCGGACAATGAGTATTCGATCAACTACATGTGGGGCACCACCGGTATCGGCGTGAACACAGGTAAGGTCGCTGAAGTGCTTGGTGATGATGCGCCAATCGGCTCTCTGGCATTGATCTTTGAGCCTGCCAATATGGAAAAGCTGGCCTCCTGCGGCGTGCATTTCCTTGATGCCCCGACGGAGATGATCCCGGCCGCTCTGCAATATCTGGGCGAAGATCCGGATAGCCACGATCCAGAGGTCATCGCCAAGGCAGAAGCCGTGCTTACGGGCGTGCGTCCACACGTTCAGAAATTCCACAGCTCTGAATACATCAATGCGCTGGCTAACGGGGATATCTGCGTGGCCTTCGGTTGGTCTGGTGACGTGCTTCAGGCGCGGGACCGTGCAGCTGAGGCGGACAATGGTGTGGAAATTGCCTACAACGCCCCATCCGAGGGCGCTCTAATGTGGTTTGACCAGATGGCGATCCCGGCAGATGCGCCTAACCCGGAAGGCGCGCATGTGTTTCTTGACTTCATCATGAACAAGGAAAACATCGCGGCGGCATCGAACTATGTCTACTACGCCAACGGCAACAAAGCCTCTCAAGAGCTTTTGGTCGAGGATGTGATCGGTGATCCGGCGGTTTATCCCGATGAAAACACTGTCAAAAACCTCTATACGACCACGCCTTATCCGGCCAAAGTCCAGCGCGTCGTGACGCGGCTCTGGACCAAGATTAAGTCCGGGACATAAGGACCAAGACAACGGCCCGCGCGACACCCTCGCGCGGGTCTTCTACTTAAAGGGACAGATATGCCGGAAAAGACATTCGCGCCTTGGGATGACCCGAACGAAATACCCCTCATTCAGTTCAAGAATGTCACCAAGCGGTTCGGCAGTTTCGTTGCGATAGACGACCAGTCTTTTGATATTTACGCGCAAGAATTCTTCGCCCTGCTAGGTCCCTCGGGCTGTGGTAAGACCACGATGATGCGCATGCTGGCCGGGTTCGAAAACCCAACTGAAGGCACCATTCTTTTGGGGGGCGAAGACATCGCGCCAATCCCGCCCAACAAGCGTGAAGTCAACATGATGTTTCAGTCCTACGCTTTGTTCCCACACCTGACTGTTTGGGAAAACATCGCGTTCGGCCTAAAGCGGGATGGCATGGCCAAGCCACAGATTGATGCCCGTGTGGACGAGATGCTGTCGCTGACGCGGCTAGAGCAATTTGCCCGCCGTAAACCGCATCAGATCTCCGGCGGTCAGCGCCAGCGCGTGGCACTTGCCCGTAGTCTAGCTAAAGCGCCGAAATTGCTCTTGCTCGACGAACCTCTCGGCGCGCTCGATGCCAAACTGCGACAGGACACGCAGTTCGAATTGATGGATATTCAAGAGAAGACAGGCACCACCTTCGTCATCGTCACCCATGATCAAGAAGAGGCGATGACTGTGGCTAGCCGCGTGGCGGTGATGGATCACGGCAAGATCATTCAGGCCGACACACCAGATCGGATCTATGAACGTCCAGGGTCCGTTTACGTCGCCGATTTCATTGGCGAGGTCACGATCATCGAGGGACGTGCCACCAAATCAGAGGGTGGTTATGAGCTAGAGTTTGCGGAAAACCAACCACGTATTTTTGCCGCGTCCGATCTGAACCTCCCGCAGAATCAGGTGGCCTATATTGCAATTCGGCCAGAGAAAGTCGCCATATCTTCTGACAAACCGGCGAACATCCGTAACGCTGTGCAGGGCAAAATTCTGGACATCGCGTATCTTGGCAATCTGTCGACTTATCACGTTGAGCTACCCACTGGTCAGATCATCAAGGCGCAGACCGCCAATACGAGCCGCCTCGCCAATCGCCCTTTCACATGGGAAGATGGGGTTTGGCTCAGTTGGACGGACACCGCAGGTGTCTTGTTGGAGCGCTGAACGATGCGGCGCCTGACGCTGATATTGATCCCTTATTTCTGGCTTCTGGCGCTATTTCTCGTACCATTTGCCATCGTTTTCAAAATCAGCTTGAGCGATGTCGAGCTGGCAATTCCGCCTTACACTCCGACCCTTGATCTGAGCGAGGGTTGGGCAGGGTTCAAATCCTTCCTGGCAGGGCTAGATTTTGAGAATTTCACCTTTCTGACGACGGACGATCTCTACTGGAAATCCTATCTGTCATCATTGCGCATTGCGATTATCTCAACGGTACTCACGCTGTTTGTCGCCTATCCCATAGCCTATGGCATGGCGAAGGCACCCAAGCATTGGCAGCCGACGCTTTTGATGCTGGTGATCCTGCCGTTTTGGACCTCCTTTCTGATCCGTGTTTACTCCTGGATGGGCATTCTTTCGACTGAAGGTTATCTCAATCAGCTACTGCTTGGCCTTGGCGTGATCTCAGAACCTTTGGCGATCATGAACACGAATACGGCCGTCTATATTGGCATCGTATACACCTACCTTCCGTTTATGATCCTTCCGATTTACTCGGCGCTAGAGCGACTTGACGAATCTCTCCTTGAGGCAGCCGAAGACCTAGGCTGTTCACGCATTTCGGCGTTTTGGTTGGTCACCATTCCACTGTCTAAAACCGGGATTATCGCCGGTTGTTTCCTTGTCTTTATCCCAGTGATGGGCGAATTTGTGATCCCGTCACTGCTGGGCGGATCACAGACGTTGATGATCGGCAAAGTCCTGTTTGAAGAGTTCTTCAGCAACCGCGATTGGCCAGTAGCAAGCGCGGTTGCAGTGATCCTTCTGCTGATCCTGATTGTTCCAATCATCCTATTCCAGCGCAATGAGCAAAAGCAGCGGGAGGCGGACGGATGAAAAGGCTTTCCTGGTTCAATGCGACGTCTCTGACTTTGGGTTTTGCCTTCCTCTACCTACCGATGGTCATCCTGGTGATCTACAGCTTCAATGAGTCCAAACTCGTTACCGTCTGGGCCGGCTTTTCAACTAAATGGTACGGCGAGCTTTTCCGCAATGACGCGTTTCTTGAGGCGGCCTGGGTGACACTTAGGGTCGCTGTGATCAGCTCCACCATCGCCACAGTGCTCGGCACGATGGCGGCATATGTATTGGTGCGCGGCGGGCGCTTTGCTGGTCGAACGCTATTTTCCGGCATGATCTATGCGCCCTTGGTTATGCCCGAGGTGATCACGGGTTTGTCGCTCTTGCTCCTTTTTATCGGCATCGGTCTGGATCGCGGAGTGTTAACCATCGTGTTGGCGCACACGACATTCTCCATGGCCTTCGTCGCAGTGGTTGTCTCCTCGCGATTGGTGACATTCGACAAATCGCTGGAGGAGGCCGCGCTCGATCTTGGATGTTCACCATTTTCAGCCTTCCGACTTGTGACGTTACCAATCATCGCACCCGCAGTGATTTCGGGCTGGCTGCTGGCTTTCACGTTGTCGCTCGATGATTTGGTCATTGCTTCTTTCACCGCGGGCCCGTCCGCCACAACACTACCGATTAAGATATGGTCATCGATCCGGCTCGGCGTTTCGCCCGAGATCAACGCGCTATCAACGATCCTGATCGCGCTGGTCACGATCGGGGTTATTACCGCGTCGCTCGCCTCCAAACGTGCTCTTATGCGGCAGCAAGCTGAGGAGATGGCGGCGGAACGCACATGAAACGGGTTTACCCCGAGCACGCGTATGGCGAAGCGCCGCGCGCCGCATGCTACTGGCCCACAACCGCAGAGTCAGAGGACTACCCCGTCGCGAGAGGCAAGCTTTCTTGCGATATCGCCATTATCGGCGCTGGCTTTACCGGGCTGTCGGCGGCAATCAAGCTTGCCGAGGAAGGCGAGAGCGTCATCGTGCTTGATGCAAAGTTTCCAGGCTGGGGAGCGTCCGGACGCAATGGCGGATTTTGCTGTTTGGGCGGTGCAAAAGCGGGCGACAAAGCCCTCGCACAAATGTTTGGGGAACCAGCCCGGCGGGAATGGCGTCAGGCAGAGATTGCTGCAGTCGAGACCGCACACAACCTGATTGAGATGCACGGCATCTCCTGTGACCGACATTCTGAGGGCGAAACGTTATTGGCGCATACGCCCAAAATTGCAGAAACCTACGGGGAAGAAGCGCGCAAAATTGAACGGGATTACGGCGTGGCGGCCAAGGTGCTCACCCACGAGGAACTGGCGCAGAACGGAATGAACGGGCCTTTTTATGGGGCTATTACTAACCCGCTTGGGTTCGCGCTAAATCCTTTCAAATATACACTTGGATTAGCCAAGGCCGCCGAAAAGGCAGGGGCCCGGATTTACGGTCATAGCCCGGTGCAACGGATCGATAGCGGCGGGGGTTTTGCGCTCAGGACACCGGAGGCAGAGGTAAGCTCCAAGCGGCTCATCGTGGCCACCAATGGTTACTCTTCCGATGATCTGCCAAAATGGATGCGGGGGCGTTACCTGCCAACGCAATCAAATGTCATCGTCACCCGAGAGATGAGTGATCAGGAGCTTGCGGAGCAGGGTTGGACCACCAATCAGATGTGTTTCGATGACCGGGTCTTCATGCATTACTTTCGCTTGATGCCCAACAATCGGATGTTGTTTGGGATGCGCGGAGGGTTGCGTAGTTCGCCTGCAGGAGATCGCGCCATGCACAATAAAATTCGACAGCACTTCGATAAGATGTTCCCGGCCTGGCGCCATGTAGAGACGCCGCACAGCTGGCACGGGCTGCTCTCGATTGCGGCGGATTTCACACCCTATGCTGGGCCAATCCCAGAGATGGAAGGCGCGGTCACGGGGCTGAGCTATCACGGCAATGGGGTTTCGATGGCGAGCCATACAGGTACCTTGCTCGCCGATCTAGTAAGGGGTCGCAGGCCAGACGGGCTCTACCCCAAAGTCATGCAACGCCCGCCCAGACGCTTCGCCTTGGACCGTTTTCGCCGGGCGTTTTTATGGCCGGTTTACGGATGGGCGATGCTGACGGGTGAGTAGATGGGTAAAGGTGGTTTTGTACAAAATGAGACAGGCCGGAATTGCCGAAAATCCAAAATTCAAAAAGAGTTTTTGAGTTGAACTCGTTAAGTTTTAGTAAAGCGCCACGTCGCAACAGTTCATGAAATTGGATTTCTTGCGGACCCTGCGAGTATTCAAGTTTATCGCGTGGAAGTCGGATTCTAAGCCCAGGTCAGGCCATAACCTGACCCAGGCGCTATCAATTGCGGCTAGTTGCTTCCTGTTCCGCCAGTTTGCAGCTCCTTCAGGACCTGATCGATGGAGAAGCTGCCCGGCTCTTGCCTTGGCGGATAGTCGACGAAGGTGGAAAGGAAGCTTCCGACGATAGCCTGGGCCGGTACCAGCACATAGGTCCGGTCTATACGCCAGCGCGGGTAGCCGACGGCCTCGCGATCCGCGCGTTCAAACGGATCGGCGCGCAGGTCGAAGATTTTCGGCAGGCGTAGCTGTACGAAGGGTTCTTGCCAGACATCGAAACCTTCTGCGCGCTGCTCGGCAAAAACAACTTTCCACTTGTTATAACGCAGGTTCAGAAGATTGCCGGTGTCGGAGAAATAGAAGAACTCGCGGCGCGGTCCTTCGTCAGCCTCGCCGCTCCAACGGGGCAGGAAGTTATATCCGTCGAGATGCACCTTTGTGTTATCTTCACCAAACTGTGGGCCTTCCTTCAGCTTTTCTTTCAGGTCAAAGTCGCCCAGCGCCGCGGCAATGGTCGGGAACCAATCGAGATGGCTAATGATGTCGTTCGAAATCGACCCCGGGTCGATGACGCCCGGCCACTTCACGACAAGAGGCACGCGGAAGCCGCCTTCCCAATTGTCGTTCTTTTCACCGCGGAACGGAATAGTACCGCCGTCAGGCCATGAGAACACTTCCGCGCCATTGTCTGTCGTGTACATCACCACAGTATTGTCGGCGATGCCCAGCTCGTCGAGTTTGTCCAGCAACTGACCGATGTGACCATCATGCTCGACCATCCCGTCGGCATAGACGCCATGACCGGTCACGCCCTGACTCTCCGGCTTGAGTCGGGTGTGAATGTGCATCCGAGTCGAATTCCACCACAAAAAGAACGGCTTGTCCTGTTCAACCGAACGCTCCATGAAGTCGATCGCTCCGGCGGTCACCTCTTCGTCGACCGTTTCCATACGTTTTTCGTCAGCGGTCCGGTATCTTCAATTTTGCCATCCGCAGACGCGCGAATGACCCCGCGTGGACCAAATGCCTCGCGGAAGGTGCGGCCGTCAGCCAATACGGCATCTGCAGGATAATCTACGTTCTCGGGCTCTTCCTCGGCGTTGAGGTGGTAGAGGTTGCCAAAGAACTCGTCGAAACCATGGTTGGTCGGTAGATGCTCATCGCGGTCGCCAAGGTGGTTCTTACCGTATTGCCCAGTCACGTAACCTTTGGATTTCAGGTATTCCGCAATGGTCGGGTCTTCTGCACGCATGCCTTCGGGGGCGCCTGGCAGACCAACCTTCAGCAGACCAGTGCGAAAACCGCTTTGTCCGGTGATGAAAGAAGCGCGCCCGGCGGTACAGGATTGCTCACCATAGGCATCGGTGAAGATCATGCCTTCTCTGGCGATCCGGTCAATATTGGGCGTCTTGTAGCCCATCATGCCCATGTTGTAGGAGCTGATGTTCCAATAGCCGACATCGTCGCCCCATATCATCAGGAAATTCAGAGGTTTGTCGGATTGCGCTATGGCAACTCCAGCGGTGAGCGCTAAGGTCACAGCACCGGAGGCTAAGCGTTTGAAGAATGGTCGATTGGTCATGGAGAACTTCCTTTCATCAAAACAACTGAACCAGACGATGACGACCGATTGCAGGTCTGGCAAGGTTTCGTTGCGGCTTGGCGAGGATCATTTGGAGTGCGTATTATGTCGAGGCTGGCGTTGACGGCTTGTCGCTTCAGCTGAAACCTGACTTCTTTAGGTTTTACAGCACAGGTTAATGGGGCTCAAAACAGGCGATCCAAGACGATCAGCTCGCAATTTTGTTAAGCGCATTAGCGGCGCCATAAGCCCGCATAGGATTTTTATATTTAACCTTGAGGTGTCTTCGCAGACCGCGCCCTGCCTCGCTGTAGGCCGAGCTGGCGTTCACGAAGAATGATGATCAGCCCGGCTAGGACGATGATACCAGCACCCAAAAGCATCTGTCCGGTCGGTATCTCGCCAAAAAGGAAATAGCCGATCCCGATGGCGAAGAGCATCGATATATAGTCGAACGGTGCAATAACGCTGGCATCGGCGTGGCGGTAGGAGGAGGTCAGGAAAATCTGTGCCAACCCGCCGATCAAGCCCGCACTGATCAACATGACCAGCTCCAAAGTGCCGGGCATAACCCATCCGAAAGGCAGCGTCATGAGCGACAGCACCGTTGAGGTGAGCGAGAAGTAGAACACAATCGCGCTGGTCTGCTCTGTCTGCACCAGTTTGCGAATGTAGATTTGCGCGAGCGCCGCACAGGTGGCCCCGAGTAGCACCATCATTGCACCGACTGCCTGCGCTGTTTGCACCGTTGGTCCCTGCAAAGTGGTCAGGCGTGGGGCGAGGATGATCAATACACCTGCAAACCCAATCGCCA
Source organism: Pseudomonadota bacterium (assembly GCA_039180185.1). Taxonomy (GTDB): domain Bacteria; phylum Pseudomonadota; class Alphaproteobacteria; order Rhodobacterales; family Rhodobacteraceae; genus Roseovarius. The sequence continues at coordinate 15,010 of JBCDDS010000059.1, forward strand.
CCGCTCCGATCCGGAAAACGCCGACCTTCTCATCGAGAAACATCGCTGCGAAGACCACGACCAAAAGCGGCGCGGCGTATCCAAGTGCTGTAACTTCTGGCAATGGCAGCAGGCCCAGCCCCGCAAACATCAAACCCATCGCCGTCGTTCCGACAACGCCGCGCCAGAAATGACCCATGCGCGATTTAACCTGCAAACCAGTCGCGAGATCGTGCCGCCAAGCCAGCCAGATCAGGATCACCGGAATGGCAAAGAAAGAGCGAAAGAACACCGCCTCGCCCGGAGGCACGTGATCCGCCGTTGCTTTGACGAGCGCGGACATCACGGTAAAAAGCAATACCGCGCAGATCTTTAGCATTATTCCGGTGAGCGGGCGCATTGGCTGGCCTCCTGCCCGCAGAGGTGACGTATCGTCATTGGATTGGCAAGCTTTGCTGGCGCAACCCCGCTATGCACTCACCCCGCAATGGGCATCGACCACACTTTGCACCATTGGTGCGAAATGGTCGAAATCAGGCGTCTCCATGTCCGGGTGCTTTCCGGCATCATCGAGATACCTCACCGCAACGATGTCTTTCAGGTTCTTGTTTTGCTCAAACTCGGCCACCTCGGCATCGTCCATGGGCCCGCCTTGAAGGTTGAGCGAATGCACCGATGCCTCCGATAGTTTCGCGAAGTATTCTGGGCGCGTGGCGCAAAGATAGCGCTTGGCCGCCACGTGGTAGCGCACGCAATCGGTCACGATGGACGGGAAGAATTGTTCCAATACCTCGGCGCCTGCCTCTTCATGAAAGCGGTCTTCGGTGTCTTCCATGCTGAAGGTGCCAAACTCTGACGTGAAATGGCCAATGTCATGCAGCAGGGCGGCGACGATGATTTCTTCGCTTTGACCGCCGCGTTCGGCAATGGTCGCACCCTGCAACATGTGCTGCGCCATGGTGACCGGCTCTCCCAGGTATTCCTCGTCACCGCAGCGCTCAAAAATGCTTGCGATGAAATCAACGATATTGTCGCGTGTGAGGGTCTCAGGCTGTGGCGTGTTCATTCGGCTGCAAGCCCAAGTTCCTGCACCAAAGCGGCATGGGTCGATCGCACCCCATCCATATCGGCGTAGCATCCTTGCAACCACCTTGAGCCTGATCCTGAGTATCCCTTGCGAGCGTGCAGAACACGAGTGTTGTCGACGATGAAGCATTCCCCAGGAGAGAGCTTAAAGCTCACTTCCATAGCAGGATCATCGATGATCTCCCCCAACCTGCGATAAGCGGCATAGTAGTGCTCCATGTCGTCATACGACACATCGGTTATTGCGGCGGTTGATCGATTGTTAAAACGGACCGCGATCAAGGCGCCGTCCGGGGATAGCTCAATCATTGGCCGGCGCGACCGCAGGCAGACACCGTCGGAACCCGCGTATTCGAACCGGGCACAATATGAGCTCAGCAAGTCAAAACCCTTCGGATCCTCATCGCGCAGTCGTTGGGCACAAGCAAACCCATCGACCACCATGTTTTCCCCGCCTTCGGCAGAGTTTTCCAGGCAGTAGAGGATCTGCACGGTTGGCACTGGATCGCGGTATGGATTGTCGGTATGCGCCTGCAGCCCCAATCCGGTATAGGCCAGGTTGGTCGGGTTCACTTCGGTTCGAACCTCGAAATGGCGTCCATAGTTGGTTTCCCGCACATAGCCGAAAAGATCAGCGACGCGGAAAAGCGCGCCCTCTTCCACCGGTCCGTCCGTCAGTTTGCCAAATCCATATCTTGTGACACCACCCAGCCATTTAGCGCACGCAGCTTTGTCTGATGCAACATCTTCAAAACTTGCCTGTGGGATCTGATCGCCGAGTGTTGACGTCCAAGGCGTGATACTATGGTCAGTCCAGCCTTTCTTGGTGGTCTCGTGCAGGTCATAAGCATGCGCCGAAAGCCATGTCAGGTCAAAAACTGTCTTATGTCCGTCAGGCGCGAACTCAACGTGTAACTGGCCGTTTTCAAGACTGGCTGCATAGATTTTCGTATCTTCAGGAATATCCCGCAGAGCGATCAAACGTTGGCCGTTGCTTGGGGATCGTGTGTGTTCATCCTGCGCATTGTCGCGCAACCAAATCGCGTGAAATCTTCGGACGCCGTCAGACATGTGTGCTGCAAGCGCGCGACCATCTGACAACACTTCAACCTTCTTCATGGCTATGTCCTCCGACACTTGCTTGGGCTTAGCTTAGTCGATGGTCGCATGCCGACTTGGCTAAATCCGACGCGCTACTATGCCGGTAAACGACATTTTAACCGTCGTATTTGAGTACAGAAACGCGCGGAGGCTCTCACAGCCATTAGTACCAAATGAATTCCGGCGCTGATCAATTGACCCCTCGCGCCCAGCAAACAATCTGCATATAACGGCGCGCAAGGCCTGCCTCTGTTGAAGGAAAACGTATGTCAGGAGAATTGTCACCTATCGACAAGGCGAAGTACGTCGCGGCCAAGAAATCCGTCGAATATGTCGAGGACGGTATGCGTGTGGGGCTCGGCACCGGATCAACAGCGGCATGGATGGTGCGATGCCTGGGTGACGCTGTACGCGAAGATGGGCTTCGTATTCGCGGTGTCCCGACCTCAACGCGGACTGCACAACTTGCCAGTGAAGTTGGAATACACGTGATCAGCCTTGACGAGGCGCGTTGGATTGATGTGACAATTGATGGTGCGGACGAGTTTGATGGCAACTTGAACCTGATCAAGGGCGGCGGCGGTGCGCTTTTACAGGAGAAGATCATTGCGACCGCCTCTGACTTGATGGTTGTTATCGCTGACGTAGGCAAAGAGGTCGAAAAACTCGGGGCCTTTCCTTTGCCGGTTGAGGTCATCCCCTTTGGTTGGCAAACTACGAAATCACTGATTGAAGAACTGATGATCTCTATGGATGTGCTTGGCCACGATGCGGTCCTGCGTATGAATGGTGACCGGCCGTTTGTGACGGATGAAGGCAACTATATTCTTGATCTGCAACTCGGTCGGATCGGCAACGCCCATCAGATGGCAATGGTGATCAATCAAATGCCAGGCGTGGTTGAAAACGGGCTATTTATAGATATCTGCGATGTCGTGGTACTTGGCTATGGCGATGGTCGAGTCGAGACGCGCGATATTAACGAAGGAACGGTCGAGGAAGACCGTCTCGATTTCGTCGAGACCGAAAACCTTTTCACCGATCTACAAGACTAGGACGGTAAATCATGGCTTTCGATTTTGATCTTTTCGTCATCGGCGGCGGTTCCGGCGGTGTGCGTGCTGCAAGGGTCGCAGGGCAGAACGGCGCTAAGGTGGCGTTGGCAGAGGCAGACAGATACGGCGGAACCTGCGTGATTCGTGGTTGTGTGCCCAAAAAGCTTATGGTGTTTGCGTCTGAGTTTTCCGCTTTACCCGAAGAGGCGCGCGCCTATGGCTGGGATTTGGACTTGAGCTCTTTTGACTGGACGCGGTTTTCTGGTTCACTCAACGCGGAGCTTGATCGTCTGGAAGGAGTGTATCGCTCTTTGCTAAAAAACTCTGGCGTTGAGACGTACGATGCCTGGGCCAGTTTAAAAGACGCCAATACTGTCAAACTCTCAACTGGTGAAGAATACACGGCCAAGCATATCCTAGTGGCGACCGGTGGACATCCGGTGCGTCCCGACATTCCCTGCGCACATCTGGGCATGGTTTCCGACGATATATTCCACATGAAGAAACTGCCAAAATCGATCCTAATCGTTGGCGGCGGTTACATCGCTTGCGAGTTTGCCTGTGTATTTGCCGGGCTAGGTGTCGAAGTCACTCAGTATTATCGAGGCGCACAGATTTTGCGCGGCTTTGATGAAGAAGCCCGAGGTATCATTGCCGAAGGCATGCGTGAACGTGGTGTCGATCTACACCTTGGTACTAACATTCTACAAATGGGTGCTGCTTCAGACGATCACAGCATTGCAAGCGTTATGCCGATTTCAGACGTTGCCGTTGGCGCTATTGAAAAAGAACCGTCTGGCAAAGTGGGCGATCCGGTCTGGGTAAAATCGACCACTGGGTCGGAAAAAGTTTACGATGCGGTTCTGTTTGCGACAGGTCGGATACCTAACACAGCAAAGATGGGGCTTGAGGATATTGGCGTGTCGTTAAGTCGTCACGGCGCTGTATCGGTGGATGAATATAGTCAGACTGCTGTTCCTTCTATCTACGCGATCGGAGATGTAACAGACCGTGTTAATCTTACGCCAGTGGCCATTCGTGAAGGTATGGCCTTTGTCGAGACCGTCTTCAAAAACAATCCAACGCCAGTAGATCACAAGCTGATCCCCTCAGCAGTGTTTACGCAGCCCGAGTTCGGCACGGTTGGACTTAGCGAGGAAGAAGCGCGCGATCAGGAACCCATCGATGTCTATTGCACATCGTTTCGACCAATGCGTACAGCGTTTGCAAATCGACCAGATCGGGTTTTGATGAAACTCGTTGTTTCCAAACAGCGCAATAAGGTTCTTGGCTGTCATATTGTCGCGCCGGGGGCTGGCGAAATGATCCAATTGGCCGGAATCGCCATAAAAATGGGGGCAACAAAGGAAGATTTCGACAAAACAGTTGCAGTTCACCCGACCATGTCGGAAGAGATCGTGACCATGCGGGAGCCAGTACGAAGCGCTTGAATTTTTGCCTGTACTGCACAGTTTAGGATAGACACACGCGCGGGCGACCGCACGACTTAAAAGGGAAATGTTCAATATGGCTGGACAATCAGGCGGCCCATGGGGCGGCGGAGGCGGCAATCGCGGAGGGAATGGCGATGGTCGCGGCAATCGCGGAGGCGGCGACCGACGTCCCCCCGAGGGCGGCCCTCAGATACCGGAAATAGATGAGTTGGTTCGTAAGGGCCAAGATCAACTACGCGTCCTTATGGGTGGACGCGGCGGACGCGGCGGGAGCGGCAGCGGCGGTGGAGGCGAAGGCGGCCCGGGATTTGGTCGCGGTACGATACTGCTGGGCCTTGGCGCCTTGGTCGCGATGTGGAGCTATTTGAGCTTCTACACCGTCAAGCCAGAAGAAAACTCGGTTGAGCTCTTCCTTGGTGAGTTCTCGGGCATCGGTACACAAGGTTTGAATTTTGCGCCTTGGCCATTGGTCACTTACGAAAAACTCGCGGTTACAACCGAACAGAACGAAGATATAGGTGTCGGTGGAACCGGCTCCGATGCAGGGCTTATGCTGACCGGCGACGAAAACATTGTCGACATCGACTTTCAAGTCGTCTGGAACATCTCGGATCCGAAGAACTTCCTCTTTGAACTTCGTGACCCACGCACAACCATTCGGGCCGTATCCGAATCCGCGATGCGTGAGATTATTGCGCAGTCAAGACTTGCACCGATTCTCAACCGAGATCGTGGTGCGATTGCCGGTCGTCTTGAAGATCTGATCCAGTCAACGCTAGACAGCTACAGCAGTGGCGTGAATATTATACGCGTCAACTTTGACAAGGCCGATCCGCCGCGTGAAGTTATTGATGCATTCCGTGATGTTCAGGCCGCTGAACAGGAACGCGACCGTCTAGAAAAAGAAGCTGACGCGTATGCGGCACGTATTCTTGCGGAAGCTCGCGGTGAAGCGGCACAAACACTCGAAGAAGCCGAAGGTTACCGCGCACG
>JBCDDS010000060.1:0-19543 GCA_039180185.1 Pseudomonadota bacterium
AAGTTCCAAAAGGTTCACCGCATCCTTGCGAGGCCCCATATTCAACGGCGCGAAAGAGGCCGCCAACGTGACTTCGGCCATTCCATAGCTTGCAACAAACGCCTTGCTGTCGAAGCCAGATGGTTTGAAGACTTCGGTGAAACTTTCCAAAACATCATGCTCGATCATGTCTCCGCCAATCCCAGTAACACGCAAGCACGATAGATCAAGCTCTTCCCCGCGATACCTTCGCGCAGCGAGGCCATACCCAAAACTAGGGCTGTAAGTTATTGTACTGCGATTTTCGCTGATCATGCGCATCCATAGGCCAGGACGTCTTACAAACGTCGATGGTGAGATCAGGTCCAACGAAGCTTGGTTGCACATCGGTACAATGAAGAAGCCTACTAGACCCATGTCATGGTAAAACGGAAGCCAGCTTGCCATACGGTCTGACTCAGTGATCATAAGACCTTCGTTCGTGATCGCATGGACATTGGCCATCAGGCTGTGTTGCGTTGCGAAGATACCTTTTGGTTCGCTTGTGCTGCCTGACGAGAATTGCAGATACGCTGGCTCATCAGCGCTGTGGGCAATCGGTGTTGCGGTTTCAGAGCCCAAATCCGAACCGGAGAGGTCAAAGACGGGAATGCCTTGTTCTGAGACGATATCCTTAACCAAATCAAAGAAGTGTTGAGATGCCATGACAGAAGACAAGGCGGCAGTTTCAGCAATTCGCGCAATCTGCCACTTGTACGTTTCTCTTGCTCCAAATGCGGCTGGCAAGCTCATTGGTGCGGGGACCATACCGGCGTACTGGCAACCCATAAACGCGACAAGAAAGTCAGGTGAAGATTCTGCTATGAGTCCGATATGAGAATGTCGTTCAAATCGAGCTGCAAGTTTTTCAGCCAGCGCTAGAGCTTTCTCGCGCATCTCCGTGTAGGAAAGCGATACTGCGTCCTCTTGTCCGGAGTCGTGAAAGTGCACGGCGTTTTCGCCGATCGCCGCGTAATCAAGAGCGTCTGTTAATGTTTCGAAAGTGCCAGGTATGTGGGCTAAGCCGCGTGCACTGCATATTGGTTCCGCCATTTCACGACTGTCCCATTCTGTTTGCCCCCGAAGACAAAGTGTGAAGCCTGTGTTGTATGTAACAGTCATTTAACATTTTCCAGAGGCGTTTCCTGTGAAAAGGGGCTCAATATCGTTATGTGATGCTTGTTTCAAACACTTTGGGTTTCAGCCAAACACAATTCGTGAGGTTGGCGTATCTAGTTCAGGTAGGGCATGGTGTAAGTTTCGCGATGTGACGTTACAGGCCAAAACGACGACTGTTTGCGTCAAAATCTATCGTCTTTCTTGATGTTAATCGATTCGTAAATAGCGACATTTGCAGATCAGTCCAGTAACGCTATCGCGATGACGCAGGCACAGTCACCCAGTCTTATCCATACATGTGAAGCGCGAGGGGTTATTTCACAAACTGTGGAATTCTTTTGCAATAGTTGAGAATAAGTGAGCCTGCGTATTGGGTCTAAATTCCTAATTAATTGCCTCGGCGAGAAATCGCACAAACAGAGTGGTTAAATTTTCTCTTCTCGATACGCCGGGCCAAACGGCATGTAAGCCTAGAGGTTTTAGTTTCCATTCTGGCAGAACATGCACTAAGTCGCCAAGTTCTAATCCACGGCGCGCGAAGTGTTCGGGAATAGTGGCCAAACCCAAACCGCGCACCGAAAACTCATACAGGGCCTCTGCAGAGTTAACCGCAACACGTGATTTGCCGGTTACCAAAACGACTTCGCCGTCTTTGGAAGTCAACTCGGTTTGGTCTGCGCGCATGACAAATCGGACAAAGTCCCATTCCTCCAAGTCACGGGGATGTTTCGGAACGTTTTTGGAGACAATGTATTCTGGACTGGCGACCAAAAGCCGTTCTGCATGACCTATCTTGCGTGTCAGCAACTCACTGTCCTCAAGCCACCCGGCTCGGATCGCTACATCAAACCCTTGTTTGATCAAGTCTTGGGGGTGATCGGAGAAGTGAAAGTTCAATTTCACTTTTGGATATTGTTTCACAAACTGCGCAAAAGTCGTCATCAAGTCAGTTTGCGCAATGAAGGCAGGCGTGGTCAAACGAAGCTCGCCAGCAGGCTCCTTGGACAAAGGGTTGATCTCATCGAGACCGGACTCCATTGCCTGGATCATATCCTTGGCTTTCTCGTGCAAAAGCCGCCCTTCGTGCGTCAACGACAGGTTTCGAGTAGACCGATAAAGAAGAGTTACGCCTAGGTCTTTTTCGAGCGCAGAGACGATCTCGCTGATCCGGGAAGGCGCAAGATTAAGGTGCGTTGCCGCCGCCCTGAAAGATCCCTGATCAACCACCGTTGAGAAGACAGCAATACTGCGTAGCTTATCGAACATAATTCTGAAAAACCGAATAGTGACTTCGATATTTAATCGATTTTTACGATTAATAACAATCGCTAACTTGCTTCTCAAACAGACTTCAACGCCAACAAATTTACGAAGGGAAACACGATGCAAATGAAAAACTCAATCAACGCATCTGCGATTGCCATCCTGTTGAGTGCAACGCATGTGGCCGCGGACGACAAAGCGACAGTTGTTAAGTTCTACGATCTTCTGAGCAATCCGGGTGCTGAAGCGAAAGTCGATGCATTTGAGGCAGCAACGACTGAGAATTGGGAAAGCATCGGGAACTACTCTGGTGAGAACAAATCGAAAGAGGCGTTTCTTGGGCAAATGGGCGGTTTCGCCCAGCTCATTCCGGATCTCGACTGGGCCATTCAGGACATGCATCAGGATGGCGCGTTCGTCACGGTTCGCAGCCGCGCCACAGGCACACCAGTTGAACCATTCTTTGGTGTAGACGGGGAGGGCCGCAGCTTCGACATCATGACAATCGATATTCATGAGTTGCAGGACGGCAAAATCATCAGAACCTATCATGTCGAAGACTGGGCGAGCGCTCTGCAACAGCTTGCAGGAAAGTGAGCCGATGCTTGATTGGCGACGCTTCGATTGGGAATCCGTTGCCCTTCTTTGGAGATGAAGATGAATAGAAGAATGTTATTTACTGCATCCGTGGTTACCGCTTTGGCAATGAGCGTTTCAGGCCGATCTAGCGCACAAGAAACGGACGAGATCAGCCAAGCCTCCTTAGACACCGTGATCGCCTTTATGGGCGCCATGGGGGGCGGCGATGCAGCGGCAATGTCGAAACTGATAGCAGACGATATGATTTGGCATAATGAGGGCGATACGAGCCTCCCTTGGATTGGCGAAACCAAAGGCAAGGATGCGATTTTTGAGTTTCTCGAGGTGTTTTCGTCCAACCTGCAGACTACGCTTTGGGAAACGACAGACGCCTTCGCGTCCGGAGACACAGTCGCAGTGTTTGGCAAAATGAACGCGATCACCACTAAGTCTGGTAGGGAAACGGGCGAGTTTTCCTTTGCTTTACGCGCCAAGGTGCGGGACGGCCAGTTGGTGCTCTGGCATTGGTTCGAGGACAGCTTTGCCCTTAGCAAAGCCTATCACGCCAAGTAACATCGAGAAAAAGGACAAAACGTATGGGACAAGGTATGGACAACGTCCGCAGGCTTTATCTGGAGGGTATCGCTGGCGGAAACTCTCGCGAGGCTGTCGAGAAATACACGGGTCATCGATACACCCAGCACTCTACTGGCGTTGGTGACGGAGCAGAGGGTTTTTTGACCTTCTTTGAGCCATTCGTTGAGCGTAATCCAAAGCGCGAAATCGATATCATTCGGATCATGGAAGATGGTCGGTGGGTGTTCTGCAGCGCTTATCAATCTCTAAATGACGGCGCCGCGAAATGGGTCACCATGGATATGTTCTATACCGACACGAATGGTCTGATCCTCGAACACTGGGACACCATAGCGCCTTATGCAGAAACGACGCTTTCTGGTGAGGACATGATTGGAGGCGCTACCGAAGTCGACCAGAGCGTGGACACCGAAGCCAACAAGGAGTTTGTTTTGGAGTACACCAAACAGGTTCGTCAGCAACACGACTTCGGTACGATCGATCAGTTCGTCGATGACAGCCTTGCGCAGCACGGCCCAATGATTGGCGCCGGAAAAGATGGCCTGATGAAATGGCTGTCGTCCGCTGAGGCAGGTGACTATGAAATGTTGTTCAATCACATGGGGCAGGGTGATTTCGTCCTCACCTATGGAAAGCGCCATGCGGGCGGTAAGGATTACGCGGTCTTCGATCTTTATCGTGTTGCGGGCGGGAAAATCGTCGAACAATGGATCAATGAAGAAGAGATAAGCCCGCGTGAGATGTGGGGAAATTCAGGGAAGTTTTGACCCGTCGACTCCATCGGTGACGCAATGCAGATCGGTCCTGCCAAAACGCCTAGTAAGGTATCCGGGACCGATCAATAAATTTTCTTAAACCAAATCTGGAACGAACCGCTCGCAATCCGGGTAAACGCATCAGTTTGGTTTGCAGAAATGTCTCAAACTCTTCGAGGCTTTCAACCGCGACTTCTAAAAGAAAATCCTGACTGCCCGTCATCAGCGTTCCGGTGACAACCTCATCAAAAAGCGCCACTTCCCGTTGGAACTCAGCCACTTTTTCGGCGTTCTGTTGCTCCAACTCGACCGAGACAAAAGCGGTGATCGAAAAGCCTGCGATCTTACGGTCGATCTGAGCTGTGTAGCCAGAAATCAGACCGGTATCCTCAAGTCGCGCCAGTCGCCGTTTGCAGGGCGTGGCAGACAGGCCCACACGTTCCGCCAACTGTGCAAGGGACATGCGCCCGTTCTCGTGGAGCGCGCGAATAATCTCACGGTCGATCCTGTCTGTAGAGAAAGTCACTATAATATTACCTGACTTTAGTGTGAATCACTTCTATACAGCAGGATTTTGATTGAAAAGAAGTATTTCAACTCCGTTCTTGGACCTATTGTTACCAAAAGACCCATCAGCACAACACTACGGAGGTTTGAAATGACACTGATCCTGCATGAGGAGTCTCCACCATCAGGATACGAACGCCTGATCTATGTAGAAGACACCGACTGCGGGTTAGAGGCCTTCATCTGCATCCACTCCACGGTTTGTGGGCCCGCTGCGGGTGGATGTCGCATGTGGGATTACGCCAACAAAGACGATGCGCGAAAGGACGTGCTGCGCTTGGCCAAGGGGATGACGGCAAAAAATGCGGTTGCAGGTCTGGGCCTCGGCGGCGGCAAATCAGTGATCATCGGAGATGCGCGCAAGTCCAAATCAGAACCAATGCTGCGCACTTTTGGCAAGGCGGTCAATGCGTTCGGCGGGATTTACTATACCGCCGAAGATGTTGGCATGTCGCCGGATGACATGCGCCTTGTGGCACAAGAAACGCCTTATGCTGTCGGCTTGGAAGGGGGCGAATTTGGCAGTGGTGATCCCTCACCATTTACCGCCGAGGGTGTGTTTCAGTGCCTGAAAGTTGGCGCTGAAGAGGTTTTTGGAACAAGCGATCTCAAGGACCGCCGGGTTCTGGTTCAGGGTCTGGGTCACGTTGGTATGCCGCTTGCTGAAAAGCTTTATGCGTCAGGAGCAGACCTGATCGTTTCGGATATCAACGAAGTGGCCGTCGACCGCACACGCCGTGATCTGGACGCTGAAATCTGCCCTGTCGACAAAGTGTTCGATGTTGAAATGGATATCTTTGCGCCCTGCGCACTCGGCGGCGTCTTGACAGAGCAGACCGCCCAACGACTTACCGCACGCCTGATTTGTGGCGCTGCCAACAATCAATTGGAAACTGATCAGGTTGCAGAAACCCTGCGCGCACGAGGTATCCGTTACCTTCCGGATTTTGTTGTAAATGCGGGTGGTATAATCAGCGTCGCCACTGAAATTCACCGCGTTGGACAAGAGTTTCGCGAAGCGCGATTGAAAGATGTCGCAGCCCGCATCCGAGAGATTTTGGACCTGTCCAACAAAACTGGCATATCCACAACTCAAGTGACGAAGGATATCGTCATGGATATTCTTAAAAGTGCAGAACATACGCAGCGCAAGGTGCACGCATGACCGATGAGCTAAAGCCGCTATCCCTTTATGTTCCAGAACCCGGTTGCCGTCCCGGTGACACCCCTGACTTCTCGGATTTCGAAATTCCCCGCGCTGGTGCCGTTCCTCGACCGCCAGTCGACGTGGCGCCCGACGACATTCGCGACATGGCGTTTTCAATTGTCAGAGTGCTGAACAAAGAAGGTGACGCGATTGGGGATTGGGCTGGCGCGCTGACGCCAGAAGAGCTGCGCCAGGGCTTGCGCCACATGCAGACCTTGCGCATCTACGATGACAGAATGCTGAAAGCGCAGCGGCAAGGAAAAACCAGCTTTTATGCGCAACATCTTGGCGAAGAGGCCGTGAGCTGTGCATTTGCCCGCGCGTTGGAATCGGGTGACATGAACTTTCCGACTTACCGTCAGGCGGGCCTTCTGATCGCTTCAGGCTATCCAATGCTGACCATGATGAACCAGATTTATTCGAATGCTGACGATCCGCTGAACGGACGGCAATTGCCAATTTGCTATTCGTCAAAGGAGCATGGCTTTTTCACCGTATCTGGTAATCTTGGCACCCAGTTCGTGCAGTCGGTTGGTTGGGCCATGGCGTCTGCAGTTTCTGGTGACACGCGCATATCGGCGGGATGGATCGGAGATGGGTCGACGGCCGAAAACGATTTTCACGCTGCGATGGTTTTCGCGTCAACCTACAAAGCACCCGTCATCCTTAACATCGTCAACAATCAGTGGGCGATATCCACGTTCCAGGGCATCGCGCGCGGCGGGGTCGGCACGTTCGCAGCGCGCGGGCATGGTTTTGGCATCGCTTCGATCCGAGTCGACGGCAACGACTATCTCGCCGTGCATGCGGTGGCCAAATGGGCCGCGGAACGCGCTCGCAGCGGGCTCGGTCCAACACTGATCGAGCATGTCACGTACCGCGCAGGCGGCCATTCCACCTCAGATGACCCGTCCGTTTATCGCGATGGCAGCGAGGCCGCTGCCTGGCCCCTTGGCGACCCAATTGAGCGCTTGAAGCAGCATCTCATCAAGATTGGTGAGTCGTCCGAAGAACGCCATGTTCAAGCCGAGGCCGAGATTCGAGATGAAGTCTTGTCGGTACAGAAACAGGCCGAAGCGATTGGTACTTTGGGCGACGGTAAAGCACCTTCGGCGCGCGACATGTTCGAGGGCGTCTATGAGACAATGCCGCCGCATCTGATCCGTCAGCGCCAGGAAGCGGGGTATTGATATGGCTCAAATGACGATGGTCGAGGCGATCCGCGAAGCGCATGATGTGGCCATGTCCGCCGATGACCGTGTTGTCGTTTTTGGCGAAGATGTCGGGTTCTTCGGAGGTGTTTTCCGCTGCACTGCTGGCTTGCAGCAAAAGTACGGAAAGTCCCGATGCTTTGATGCGCCGATAAACGAAAGCGGGATCGTGGGTTCCGCGATTGGCATGGCAGCCTATGGCCTGAAGCCGGTGATCGAAATCCAGTTCGCCGATTACGTCTATCCAGCCTATGATCAGATCGTGTCAGAGGCCGCGCGTCTGCGCTACCGCTCCAACGCTGATTTCACTTGTCCCTTAGTGATCCGTATGCCCACCGGCGGTGGTATCTTTGGCGGTCAAACCCATTCGCAAAGCCCCGAGGCGGTGTTCACCCATGTCTCAGGCTTGAAAGTGGCGATGCCATCCAATCCACGTGACGCAAAAGGGCTATTGCTGGCCTCTATTGATGATCCTGATCCGGTGATCTTTTTGGAGCCCAAGCGGCTTTACAACGGGCCGTTCGATGGCCATCACGATAAGCCGTTGGTGTCGTGGAAAAAGCACCCGCAGGGCGACGTACCGGATGGAAGCGACATCGTTCCATTGGGTAAGGCGAAAGTCACCCGTGAAGGCGATGATGTAACCGTTTTGGCCTATGGCACAATGGTCTATGTGGCCGAAGCTGCGGCGGCGGAGACCGGGGTGGACGCCGAGGTTATAGACCTGCGTACGCTTCTACCGATTGACCTCGACGCGATCACCAAATCGGTAGAGAAAACCGGCCGCTGCGTCATCGTGCATGAGGCCACGCGAACTTGCGGCTACGGGGCAGAATTGATGAGCCTCGTGCAAGAACACTGTTTCTATCACCTGGAGGCGCCGATCGTTCGCGTCACTGGGTGGGACACACCCTATCCGCACGCGCAAGAGTGGGAGTACTTTCCCGGTCCGGCTCGCGTCGGTGAGGCCCTCAAAAAAGTCATGGAGAACTGAGCCATGGGTGTACATGTCATCCGACTGCCTGACATCGGCGAAGGTATTGCAGAGGCTGAACTCACTGAATGGCATGTAAAACCTGGGGATCTAATCATAGAAGACCAGGTGCTCGCCGTAGTGATGACGGACAAGGCGGCCGTTGAAGTACCGTCATCGGTTTCTGGCAAAGTGGTGGAACTGGGCGGCGAGATCGGAGAACTTATCGCAGTTGGCTCCGTCTTGATCCGGATCGAAGTTGATGGCGCGGGCAATGAGACTGAGACCCCAGTCAAGGAATCTCAAACAGGAACGCATGAGCCTGCAGCGGAACCAGTGCCAACCGCTGAACCGGCTCCAACGCCCAATATGCCTGCGGCGACGCCCGTTGCGCGATCCAAGGGCACAAAACCGCTGGCCTCGCCGTCCGTTCGGGCCCGCGCCCGCGACGAGGGAATCGATCTGCGTCAAGTACCAGGATCTGGTCCAGCGGGCCGGATAAGTCACGATGATCTTGATCGCTGGATTGCGTCGGGTGGTATTGAGCAAGGACAAATCACGCGTCGCGCCAACACGGGCGTCGAAGAGGTGCGTGTCATCGGTATGCGCCGCCGCATCGCCGAGAAGATGCAGATATCCAAGCGTCAGATTCCTCACATCACCATCGTGGAAGAGGTCGAAATTGAAGCGCTCGATGCGCTTCGTGAGGCGCTCAACAAAAAACATGAGGGCGCACGCCCCAAACTCACAATGCTGCCCTTCCTGATGCGGGCGATTGTCGAAGCGGTACGCGAACAACCAGGGCTTAATGCCCGCTTCGATGATGAGGCCGGTGTGATCCATCGCCATGGTGGCGTGCATATCGGCATCGCCACACAGACTCAGCAGGGTCTGAACGTACCTGTCATACGTCATGCTGAGGCGAGCAATCTTTGGGAAAATGCAGCAGAACTTTCTCGTCTGGCGGACGCCGCCCGTGATGGCACCATAAAGCGTGATGAGCTGCAAGGTGGCACCATCACGATCACTTCACTCGGACCGCTCGGTGCTATTGCGAGTACGCCGATCATCAATCATCCAGAAGTAGCCATCGTGGGCGTCAATAAAATGCAAGTAAGACCGATCTGGGACGGCCAGCAATTCCAACCACGCAAGATGATGAATTTGTCCTGTAGCTTTGATCACCGTGTGGTCGATGGATGGGACGCCGCAGTTTTTGTGCAGAAGTTAAAGACGCTGCTGGAAACCCCGGCCATGCTGTTTGTGGAGGGGTGAATGGCTGATCTCAAATGTAAGCTTTTGGTGATCGGCGCAGGCCCGGGTGGCTATGTATGCGCGATCCGCGCGGGCCAGTTGGGCATCGACACGATCATTGTCGATGAGGCTGATCCGGGTGGGACTTGTCTAA
Source organism: Pseudomonadota bacterium (assembly GCA_039180185.1). GTDB lineage: Bacteria > Pseudomonadota > Alphaproteobacteria > Rhodobacterales > Rhodobacteraceae > Roseovarius. Next base: position 9,698 of record JBCDDS010000060.1, read on the forward strand.
ACGTTGGTTGCATTCCTTCCAAAGCGTTGATCCACGCGGCGGACGAGTTTAATCGCATCACTGCCATGAATAACGGCCCTTTGGGCATCAGCACCGCATCAACCAACATCGACCTAAGCAAAACTGTCCAGTGGAAAGACGGCATCGTGGAACGCTTAAACGGGGGCGTTTCCGTGTTGTTGAAAAAGGCCGGTGCGCGGTTTGTATCCGGCAGAGCGCGTTTTCTAGATGGAAAAACAGTCGCGCTAAACGGCGCGGACGGCGAAACACAGATCAGCGCAGAGTATGTCGTCATCGCTTCTGGTTCGGCTCCGGTAGAGCTGCAAGCAGTTCCTTATGGAGAGGATGTCTTGTCCTCAACAGATGCTTTGTCTTTGCATGATGTACCAAAGTCTCTGGCTGTCATCGGCGGTGGCTACATTGGCTTAGAACTCGGCACGGCCTTCGCCAAGCTCGGCAGCAAGGTCACTGTGGTGGAAGCTGATGATCGCGTCCTGCCCAGCTATGATGCCGCTCTCATAGCTCCGGTTGCAAAGCGCCTGAAAGAGCTGGGTGTAAGTATCATGACCGGAGCAATGGCGACCGGATACAAGAACGGAAAACTAACCACAGATCAAGGCGATGTGTCTGCCGAAAAAGTGCTGGTTACCGTTGGCCGGCGACCTCGCACACAAGGTATCGGTGTTGAGGAACTTGCACTCACTCTCGACGGCCCGTTCATTCGCATTGACAAGACATGTCAGACTTCGATGCGTGGCATCTATGCGATTGGAGATGTCACCGGTGATCCGATGCTGGCGCATCGCGCGATGGCGCAGGGTGAAATGGTCGCCGAACATATCGCGGGACATGCTGTGGAATGGGACAAACGTGCTATTCCCGCTGTCTGTTTTACCGACCCAGAAGTTGTTACCTGCGGTGCGCTGCCCGGTGAAATCGAAGGTACGCAAGCAAGCGAGTTTCCCTTTGCCGCTAACGGGCGCGCCATGACATGCGAGCGCGAAGATGGATTCATCCGCGTCGTGTGGCGCGAAAGCGATCACGCGGTCATGGGCGTTCAGGCGGTTGGGTCAAACGTGTCGGAACTATCTGCCGCGTTCTCGCTAGCCATAGAAATGGGCGCTTGCCTGGAGGATATCGCTGCAACGGTTCACGCCCATCCAACGCAATCTGAGGGTTTGCAAGAGGCGTGTCTGAGAGCGCTGGGTCACGCGCTTCATATCTGAAGGCTACTGGTTCAGTGACCAGTCATATTCCGCGTCCGCGATCTCTCCAATTTCCAATAGCGCTTTCGCTTTTTCCTCTGGAGCATATTTCGCGATGTGCTCGATCACGGCTTTCTCGGAATTGCCAAAGTCATAGGCAAACCATTGGAAAATGGACGATACGGTCACTTCTCCATCTTCGATTTTCAATCCGCGCGGATGGTTCAGGTACGCCTTAGCCAGTTCATCCAGTAAGCTCTCGACATTCTCGGCGGTGAAGGCGCGCTCGTGCAGATTTGGGCATCCGACGGAGGCACAGTTAATCGCGTAGTGCAGACGTGGATCTTTCCAGATTGGGCGCAAGATCTCGTGCTCAATTGCATTAAGTGTGATTGGTTCTTCTTCTATTTCGACCAGTTCGCCGTCCCAAGGACCACGGCTCAGAAGTCCTCCAAGCTTGATGTCGCGAATGGAGTCGACTGGATAATGATCCAACACCACTTTGATTGTCAGTGCGTTGTAAAGATTTAGCCAATAAGCCAATTGCACGGGCCGTGCCCGTTCCGTGATTTCTATCTGCGTCAGCGCGCTTATATAGTCTTCTAACGCCGCCTGGTCTTCATCCGCCACGCTGGCGTAGGCAAAGGTATTGTATCCATTCCCGTCAGGACGAACGTATTTTTGAAGAAACGCGTCCCAAGCCGCGTGATCAATCGGTTGCGCATTGGCCGGGTTGTTGTACTCCCAGTACTCCCACGACTGTGGCTCGCTTGATGACCACCCGCCCAAAAATCCTCCGGGCAAGGCCAAAACCGCGAGAACGAAAAGGACGGCACGCCGAAGCATAGAAGCTCCTTTTGAAGAAAAATATTATCTTGGCGCGTAATTGATTGAGCCAACGGAGAATATCAAAACAAATCTAACGCACATAAATGTGACGCAGTGTTGAGTTCAATATCGGCGAGGATCGTCTACGTAACGTCCAAGAGTGATGGTTTTCTTCGTCAGGACACAAAATGAGATACCGTTTTCTAACTGCCACATTGGCATCAGCGACAGCACTTTTCTTTGTTGCGCAGGATGCAACCGCACAATCCAATTCTTCTTCAAAAGGGATTTTTGGATTCAAGAGCCCGCTGTCTTCGGTAGAAGAGCGCGCCAATTCTAATGGTCAGGCTGTATCTCAAAATGATACAAGAAAGACCAAGAAGAAAAGAAAGAAGGTAAGCAAACCGCGTGAAATCCGCGGAAGCTTCTACTAAAGACAAGGGGTCACCCTTTTGAACTCGGATGAATTTTGACCTGAGCACGCGTTCTGTTTCCACGGCGTGGATCTGTTTGGGGCTTTTCATTCTAGGAGCTGCAATCGTTTTAAGAACTACGGCGCCTCTATTTGCGTATGAGGCGCCATTTGCATCTATGCCACTGCTCAGCATGGTGACCTTTTATGTCACGGCGACCGCCGTTTTGGTATTCACGCTGCCGAAGCTGATCGTCCAGACACCCGGACAAATCGCGGGGAAGCTTCTCATCTTTGTCCTACTGATCGGGCTTGTGGCTCGAGTGGCGCAATTTGGAACGCCAACGATTATTGAAGACGACTACAACCGTTATCTCTGGGACGGCGCTGTCTTCGCTATCGGCGAATCTCCTTTCCAATATGCACCACTCGATGTTCTCGAAAGCACTGTTGGTTCACCAGAGCTTCGAGCGCTGGCGCAGCAAGGCGAACACGTTTTGGAGCGTGTCAATCACCCGGAAATTCGCACAATCTACCCGCCCGTTTTGCAGGCAGTATTCGCGCTTTCTCATATCCTGGCGCCATTCGATCTAGACGGGTGGCGCGCTGTCTTGCTGCTTTTTGAGCTTGGCATTGCTGGGTTGATCCTCCGTCTCTTAGGCCAGTTGAACCGGTCACCACTCTGGCTTGCTTTCTATTGGTGGAACCCGCTTGTTCTGAAGGAAATCGCCAACTCTGCGCATATGGAACCAGTATTAATGCTTCCAGTTCTGTTGGCGAGCTACCTCATTTTGCGTGCAAGGCCAGTCTGGTCGTCTGCTTGCCTCGCACTCGGCGCAGGAGTGAAGATTTGGCCGCTCTTGCTGTGTTCTGTTGTCTGGCGGGAAAACCTGCGGCAGTTCCGCATATTGATTGCAGTTCTATTGGCTACTGGCTTCATCTGCCTGATGGTGTTCTTACCGGTTGTGACATCTAACCTTGATGAAAGCTCCGGCTTTGTGGCTTTCGCGCAAAACTGGAAGGCGTCTTCCGCTGCGATTTTGGTAAGCGAGTGGGTCACCGGAATTTTCGTATCGCAGCCTGACACACAGGCGACCGCAGCGCGTCTTTTGCTCGGCATTGCTTTGTTAATTTCGATTGCTTTGATTTGCTATCGCCCGACCGAGGATAGCCATAAGATATTGCATCGGGTCTTTCTCGTTGTTTGCGCGATTTATCTGCTCTCTCCATCGCAAACGCCTTGGTACTTCGTCTGGATCGCGCCGTTCTTGTGTATCTTTCCTGTGCGAGGATTGATCTTGGCGAGCGTCTTGCTGCCACTTCATTATCTTTTCTTTTTCCTGGTCCTGCACGATCAGGAACAGCTCTACAGACACGGCGTCGTTTGGGTTATTTGGGTTCCTGTCTGGGCACTCCTGATGTTTGACTTTTTGCATCCAAGGTCCGCGTCTTTACGCGCTACCGATGGCGCCATGTAATGCGAAACTCTGCTGTAATTGGCCTTGTCATTCCAGCGCTGAATGAGGTGAATGCCATCGGCAATGTTCTGGGTGAAGTTCCAGGCTGGGTTGATCATATCGTCGTGGCAGATAACGGATCGACCGATGGAACGCTTCAAGTCGCGAAGTCTCTTGGCGCAGGCACAGTGGTTGCGACGCCACGAGGTTACGGAGCCGCCTGTCTTGCTGGTATTGCGGAGCTCCCAGAAAGTGACGTCGTGGTGTTTCTGGATGGTGATTACAGCGATTATCCCGAACAGATGGACCGCTTGGTCGACCCAATTGTTTCAGAAGGGTTCGATCTCGTGATCGGCTCGCGCAGGCTTGGTACCAGAGAACAAGGATCCCTCACCATACAGCAAAGGTTCGGCAATGCTCTCGCTTGCTGGCTCATAAGGTTGTTTTGGTCCGTTGAGTACACTGACCTTGGACCCTTCCGAGCAATTCGTTCCGAAGCGCTCAAACAAATCGATATGAAGGACAAGGCTTTCGGATGGACGGTCGAAATGCAATTGCGCGCGATCCAAGAGAAGCTTCACGTTCGCGAAGTGCCGGTCGACTACCGAGTTCGTGTTGGGGTTTCAAAAATTTCAGGAACGCTTAAAGGTACAATACTCGCCGGGCGTGCGATCATTGGCACGATTATTCGAACTGCCTATAATGATTGGCGCAAGAGCACCGAGCGTAACAGATAAAGCAAATTCTGGGACACGCGGTTTCCGCGAAACTTAGTAAGAAACGAAGATGAGCCAAGTTATCGAGTTCTGGTACGAATTTGCCAGCACATACTCTTATCCTGCAGCCATGCGGATTGAAGATCTGGCACGCAAGCAAGAAATCACGGTCGAATGGAAGCCATTTCTCCTCGGACCGATTCTTCGAGAACAAGGGTTCTCGACGTCGCCTTTCAACGAACAGCCGGTCAAGGGTGCCTATATGTGGCGCGACATGGAACGCACGTGCGCGAGGCTGAATTTGGAATTCAAGCGGCCAGACCCATTTCCACAAAATGGTTTGCATGCGGCTCGCATCGCGACCGCGATCGCAAGAAATGACGAAAAAGCAGCATTCAGCCGCGCTGTCTATCTCAGTGAGTTTGCAGAAGGGAGGAGCATCGCCGATCCTGACCTGCTTGCCGAATTGCTTGCGCGTGTCACTGACGATGCCGTAGAAATCCTGGAAAAGGCCGCATCGCAACAGAACAAAGACTTGCTCAAGAAGAACACCTCAACGGCCAGCAATTGTGGTTTCTTTGGCGCTCCGATTTGCCGAACACCAGATGGAGAGATTTTCTGGGGCAATGATCGGCTTGAAGAGGCGATGGACTGGGCTTCGCGCTGTCGGGAGAGCTAGTTTTTAGCCGCAATAGGCCTGTACTCGTTCAAAAAAAAACTCGGCGTCCTATGTCCTCAAATCCACTTCTTTTGTCTTTCGCGCAATGTCTGAACCCTGACGCGTAGTTCGTCTGAAATTATATCCGCTCTGGGCGCGTCTCTAAGTGTTTCGAACCAGTGTTCTGGCACGTCGCCGCGTTGTCTGTTCCATGAAAGCCCAGCTAAAACTGCCCGCGCTTGCTCGGGTAATCGATCAGGGATTTCAAAACCATTCAGCGTTGCCCAAACACCGGTCCAAAGACGTCCGACGGTCCACGGGTTGTAACCCCCGCCGCCGAGCACCAGCAGCCGAGCTACGAGCGACTTTATAGCCTCAACGGTACGCCAGTGACTATTGTTGGAAAGTTGTAGCCGCGCCAGTGGATCTTCGGCAACTGCGTCGGCGCCGCATTGCACAATCACAACTTCTGGGCGCATGTTTTGGATCAATGGAAGAATAATTTCTTCCAATGCCAATAAAAAACCGCCATCACCGGTTTCTTTCGGAAGCGGCAAATTAATCGCCTGTCCACCTGCTCGATCATGCAGATCACCGGTAAACGGCCACCGTTTTTCTTCGTGGGTGGAGATCATCAAGACCCTTGGTTCGCCGTGAAATGCCGCCGCAACCCCGTCGCAGTGATGCGCGTCAATGTCGAGGTACACAATGCGCGTGAGCCCCTGCTCCAGAAATGACTTTATCGCTAGAACCGGATCGTTGAGATAGCAAAACCCGCTGGCGTGGTCGGCCATACCGTGATGGGTGCCGCCGCCAGGATTGTAGACAACGCCCCCTTTGGCCAAGAGGTCCGCTGCCAGAATGGAGCCGCCCGCCGCTGTCGCTGGACGCCGATACATCTCGGCAAACACTGGATTAGAGTGCGTGCCGAGCCCGTGTCTCTTCCGAATGGCATCTGATACACCTGCGTCCCGTTCTGCCTTCTGCAAAGCAGCTATATAATCTGGCGTATGAAACGTCATTAGCGCCTGCGGTTTAGCGCATGGACTGTTGATGAATTGTTCCTTCGGCAGCCATCCCATGGCCCGAGACAGATCGGTGACAGTAGGCACGCGCGGAATGCTAAGCGGGTGTTTCTCGCCATAACTCGAGCCGCGATAGATCTCTGATCCAATGAAAAGTGGAGACTGCATTAAGTGGTTTTAGTTCATTGTGCCGCGTACAGAAATGGCTTGAGCGTTTAAAAAAGATCGCATCGAGTTTTGGTACAACTTGGATTTTCGAACGCTTCGTAGTGATCCATAATGCACAAACCGCGTCTTAGCCGGTGAGTTCCCTTGGAACGATGAAATCCAGTGCGCGACCGCAACCGGGTTTGACAGCGTCCCAGTTCTCGGCCGACAGCTCTGCAACCAAAGTGGCTCCAGTCGGATAGTCAAAAAAGCGCGAGTGCGGCGGCGGTGCAACTAGGATTTCCTGTGCAAACCACGCAATTCCCGGGTTATGCGCAACCATCAGTATCGTCTGACCTGCTGCCTTTTTTAAATGGGCCATCATGGCACCAGGCGCTGCATGGTAAAGCGCATCTAGAAAAATTGCTTCGCACGTTAGCTCGAGCCGCGAAAACGTTTCACGCGTGCGACGCGACGAGGAAACAAGTGCCTGATCTGGAACATAATTTCTGTCCTTTAACCAGTTACCAAGCGCTGTTGCGGAGGAGCGTCCTCGTCCATTCAGCGGTCGATCAAAATCATCCTGCGTGGGATCATTCCAGCTTGATTTCGCATGCCGCATCAGAACCAGGCGCATCATTTGAACGCCCGCATATGAAAAGCTGACTGTTCTGGCTGCCGTCCATAGGATTGGCTTACCGGACACATGCGACGCACATTGCATCCCATCGACAGGCAGTCGCTTTGTGGCTCCTCAAGACTACTCTTGCAGCTTGAAACGTCATAGCTTTCCGCTGCCAAGGCGCTAACAGGGCAGGCTGAAACACACGGCTGATCGCCACAGGTATCGCAAGGATTTTCTCCAAAAAAATCAGTGCTTTCAATGGTATGTGAGAACCCCAATGCACCTCGATAAGAGATCATCAATCCTGCCTGATCGTGCACTAGCAGACCAACAGGCGAAATAAACGCGCGTTTGCTTGCCCGAGCCCAAGTCGTGAAAGGCTGATACGGCGGTCCGCCAAATGGAAAAAACGGTTTTGCACCAAGCCTCTGAGCCAGATTACCGACAACGCGTGATGACCAGCGATCCAGAGGATCTGCGCGCCCGTCTTTGTACTCTACAGAGCAAGAAAAGAACGCCCAAAACCCAGGTTCGCGCGGACCTAAAAGGACAATTGTCTCAACACCGTCAGGCGTATCATCGTTTACCAATCCAAACACAGACAAATGCGATGCCGCTGCTTCGCGTTCAACATCATCGAGGTTTGTCTGCGTTCTATTCACCATCACACGCGTAACCTTAAAATCGGGTCTAGCCCTCTCTGATCAATGAGCCCGCGCCATGTTCGGTGAAAAGTTCCAACAACACCGCGTTAGGAACGCGCCCGTCCAAGATGACAACAGCTCGCACACCGCCTTGTAAAGCGTTAAGTGCTGTCTGCGTCTTTGGGATCATACCGCCAGCGATGACGCCGTCATTTGTTAAAGTTTCTATCTGGCTTGAAGAAAGCTCTGTCAAAACCGCTCCATCCGCACTGCAAACGCCCGCAACATCTGTCAAAAGCAAAAGCCGATCAGCGTTCAGAGCCGCCGCCACCGCGCCTGCAGCGGTGTCGCCATTGATGTTGAACGTCTCGCCTTCCTTACCGGTACCCAAGGGTGCGATGACCGGGATTGCGTGATCCTTGAAAAGCGTGTGCAATATTGACGGGTCCACTTTCTTAGGCTCTCCGACGAGGCCCAGTTTCGGATTTGCAGCTGCGCATGAGATCATTTTTGCGTCTTTGCCTGATAACCCGACCGCTTTACCGCCCTGCGCGTTTATCGCCTGAACGATCCGTTTATTGACGGTACCGGACAACACCATCTCAACGACTTCCATGGTTGCAGCGTCTGTGACGCGTTTTCCGTCAACGAATTCTGACTTGATGTCGAGTTTTTGAAGCATTTGGTTGATCATCGGACCGCCGCCATGAACGATCACGGGGTTTACACCGACCTGACGCATCAGCACCACATCGCGCGCGAAGCTGGCCATCGCTTCGTCGCTACCCATGGCGTGACCGCCGAGTTTTATGACGACTATGGCATCGTCATAGCGTTGAAGATACGGCAGAGCTTCGCTAAGTGTGCGTGCGGTGGCAATGTTGTCGCGTTGCATGTCCCGGGTCTTCATCTTCAAGCCTTTTCGGCAGGGGTAGCCACCAAATCACCCGAAAATCAAGGGTTTCGGGTAAATGCTTTAGTCAATCGAGGCAACTGTTGCACGCAGCGTGGCGATGCCGGTGCCGTCTTCTGATGAGGTTTGCACAATTTCGGGATAGGCCGCCGGATGGGTTGCGAGCGCCTCTCGGACCTGACTCAGTATGGTTTCCTGCTCAAGACTTTTGACCTTATCGGTTTTGGTCAAGACGCATTGAAAGGTTACTGCGGATCGATCCAGCAGTTTCATAATATCGTGATCAACGGGTTTCACGCCATGGCGATGATCGATCAAAACAAAAGCACGTCGGAGAGATACACGACCAGCGAGATATTGCTTCAGAAGCGCTTGCCACTTTTCAACCTTTGCTAAAGGCGCATTGGCAAAACCATAGCCGGGAAGGTCGACCATGTAGTGGCTTTTGCCCAGTGCAAAAAAGTTGATCTCTTGCGTGCGGCCGGGCGTGTTTGATGCACGAGCTAGTGATTTTCGACCTGTCAGAGCATTGATCAGACTTGACTTTCCAACGTTAGAGCGACCTGCAAAGCAAATTTCTGGTCGCTCTGCTTCGGGTAAGCCAGACATGGCCACGACGCCCTTGACGAAATCGACCGGGCCCGCAAAAAGCTTCCGGCCCGTTTCCACACTTTCTGTATCGGGCTCCGTCGCTACGGGGAAAGCTATACTGCTCATTATACGATCTCGAGGGTATCACCAACGGCGACACGCCCGGTCTTGGCGACGATGGCGTTCACGCCAAACTCCTGATGGTCGAACACACGATCTAGTGTTGCTAGAATCCCAGCGTCACGGACCCCGGTTTCCGGATTGGAATGTGTCGCCAGGCATCTGGTGATGCGCTCCTCCACTTCAAACTCCGCCTCGCCGATCCGGATTGTTTTGCCAACCAAATCAAATTCTTCCCACGCTTGAAGCCCGCTCAAATGTATATTCCCGCGCCAGCGAAGCGGGGAGATGTCTTGGGACATGGCTTTTGACATAGCATCATTAGAGGCGAGGTTTATCAGACTTACTGATGCGAAATCGGTGTCTGTCATCCCACGACCTGGCACTCGCACCAGTCGCACTGATTGCGGTCGGTTTTGCGGCATGAGCGGCCTGACCCATTCAAGAAAACTCTGTTCTTCTTTATCCGGATCGAAACGGAGCGTCGGCAACAAGGGATGCGAAA
>JBCDDS010000061.1:0-19457 GCA_039180185.1 Pseudomonadota bacterium
ATCGACGCGATGGCCGGAACGAAGCGGTGTCTGATCTCGCTCAAAGCGATAATCGATGAGTGCGCGTGCGGCTTCGCTGGCAAAACCTTTGCACCAGGCAGAGCGTGCCAGCCAATAGCCCAAACGTTCGTCCGCACCGACAGCACCGATCAAAGCCCGCTCGTATTCGATGGCGAAGCCAAGCGGCTTCGTAGGTGCGGTTTCGCGAACAAAAACCTCTGCATCGGCCTCGGTGTATGGCCAAGACATTTGCGGCATCATCCGTGCGATGTCCCGATCCTGCAGCGCGGCGGTGATTGCCGGGATGTCATCCTCCCGAAACCGGCGTAGAACGAGGCGTTCTGTCTTTATGACGTCGCTCATGCCTGCGCCTCCCAATCAGTGCGGTTGAGACGCATGTCGACATGAGGAAATTCCTCACTCCTTGGGTTGCACCAATGGGTGCCTCGGCCAGTTTCTACAAAGCCAATCTTTCTCAGCACATTGGCCGAGGCTTCATTGCCCTCGAAATAACCCGAGACGAGGTGATCCTCGTCTGTGTCAGCAAATACATAGGCGGCCATCGCCAAGCCCGCCTCAGTGGCAAACCCCTGCCCCCACGCCGTGCGCAGAAGCCAGAAACCAAGATGCGGTACACCACTGACCATGCCTATCATGCGACCGTCGTGCTCAATGGCAGCATGAGCCGGCCAACGGCTTGATCCATCGTCGTTACGGATTTTCAGATCTTCTATGCCAAACGGGTAAGGAGGTCGCGCCAGCCACTTCACAACATCGAAGTCGTTAAAGCCCTCAATCACAATCGTCGCATCCGCATCCACGACCGGACGAAGCACAAGGCGTTCTGTTTTAATCATATCCGTCATCAGACGGCATCCTTAAATGAAAAAAGGGACCGGCTTTTCTTGCCGATCCCTTTGGTGTGTCTCTTACCTATTCAGATACGGCTTATTCTGCAGCCTCCGCCACTGGGAGCACCGAAATAAAGGTTCGGCCCTTTAGGCCTTTGTGGAACTTCACGGCACCCTCGGCTGTGGCAAAAAGTGTGTGGTCTTTGCCCTGACCTACGCCTTCGCCCGGCCAGAACTTATTGCCGCGCTGGCGCACGATGATGTTTCCGGGGATCACAGCCTGACCGCCGTATTTCTTTACGCCCAGACGACGACCTGCTGAGTCGCGTCCGTTCCGGGATGAACCACCTGCTTTTTTATGTGCCATCGGGTCTCTCCTTAGCCTTTCGCCAGCTTCTTGGCCTGAGCGATCCAGCCTTCACGCTCAATCCGGCCTTTGAACGACAGTTTCTCGTCCATAGCAGCGACATCGTCTTTCGTCCATGCTGCGATCTGTGCAAATGTTGTCACACCCGCCTCAAGCAGTTTCTTCTCAAGCGCCGGACCAACACCGGAAAGCTGCTTCAGATCGTCAGCTTCGGCTTTTGCTTCCTTCTTGGGTGCAGCCTTCTTCGCAGGTGCCTTTTCAGCGGCCTTCTTCGGCTCTGCTTTTTTGACCTCTGCCTTTGGTGCTTCTTTTTTTGGCTCAGCTTTCTTGGCTGGTTTCTTCGCCGTAGCGGCAGCAACAGCAACGGCCGCAACAGAACCTGCACCAACCGCGGCTTTCACGCCGGACTTATCACCACCTTTTTCAAGGATGTCCGTCACACGCAGAACAGTAAGCTGCTGACGGTGGCCTTTGGTGCGCTTCGAAGAATGCTTCCGACGGCGTTTGACAAAGTGGATAACCTTGTCGCCCTTGATCTGATCGACAACTTCAGCCTGTACAGCCGCACCTGCAACAAAAGGCGTGCCAATCACCGGCTTGTCGCCTCCAAGCATCAAAACATCGTTGAATTGTATTTTTTCACCGGCATCTGCCGCAAGCTTCTCCACTTGGAGTGTATCGCCCGACTGGACTTTATACTGCTTGCCGCCGGTTTTCAGAACCGCAAACATGGGTCTCATCCTTCAGTTTCCGCGCCCTATGGTCCCGGGATCAACCGGCGTTTTGTACCTCGGACAGCGTGCCCGCATGGGGCATGCATTGAATCAAATAGCGCCTCAGATGAGGCGTGAGGCTGCGTAGTGCGGCGAATGGGGGATGAAGTCAAGCATTTATGCGTCAGGCCGCGCAAAAATCCCCTTAAATGTCGCCGCTCCAATATCGATATCGGGGGCGTTAGGTGTAACGGTCGCAACTTGGGGCCAGTTAATGAGTAGTCACCGGCCGCAATGTCAGGGGCGTTGCGGTCGGTGAGCTCGCAGTTGCTCGCTATTTGCGTTAATTTACGGTTCAACGCAATTTGCGTTTTTCTTCCAGCCTTTTACGCATTCTTGCTTTAAAAGCTTCTTCTTTATTGATGCCTTTGATCCCTCTGAACAGCTCTCTAAGCGCAAACGAGCCCAAAACTACTGCAGAAAGCCTCGAACTGTAAGAAAACCCTGCCTCACTATCGTAACCAAGCCAGAGCCCCAAACCCAACAGTAAGAAGCAGAAGGCAAAGTTTACAAAGGGCTGCGAATAGCGCGACATGCACAATACCTTATGCTGCGTACGTCAACGCAGACAATCAAAGCACGAGTTTTTTTGCAACTTATTCCGCCGGGGTTGCAGCCACTGAACTGGAAATCTGTTTCTTCTGTGCACCTGTGATCAGCCGCGCGCCTTTGGAATAGGTCAAGTAGGACCAAAACCAACTCAGCGCGACAAAGATGGGTTGCCGCACTCCGATCAGGAAAAATACGTGTGCTACGCCCCATATCCACCAGGCCAGCGCGCCGGTAAGCTTGGTCCAGCCAAAATCTATCACGGCTGCGTTGCGTCCGATCGTGGCCAGGGAGCCGTAGTGTTTGTATTTGAACGTGCGTTGCTTTTTCGCGCCTTTGATCCGGTCTTTGATCACTCTGGCCACAAACTTACCGCCCTGCTTCGCCGCAGGGGCAATCCCGGGCACGTCGATACCGTCCTTCCAGCCGATCTTGCAGGCATCACCGATGACAAACACTTCTGGATGATCTGGAAGCGACAGGTCAGGCTCTACCGCCACTTTGCCAGAACGATCTGTTTCGACATCAAGCCATTGGCTCAAATGATCGACACGTACACCCGCCCCCCAAACAATCGTTGCGGTTGGCAAATTGAACTCCGACGTTTTAACGCAATAGTCGTCCATGTGCTCGACGCGGGTATTAAGCCGAACCTCGACGCCAAGTTTCTCCAGCGATCTTTTTGCTTTATCGGAAAGTTCCGGTGGAAACGCCGCCAAAAGCCTTTCCCCCGCTTCGATCAGAACAATTTTTGCGTCCGTCGGCTCTATTCGCCGAAAATCGCGGGCGAGCGTGAAATGTGCAAGCTCCGCAATCGCGCCGGCCATCTCAACCCCGGTTGGGCCTCCTCCAACGATGGCAAAGGTCAAATGACGCAATTGCTCTTCGCGATCCTCACACAGTTCGGCGCGTTCAAAGGCCATTAAAACGCGACGTCGGATTTCTGTTGCATCGACGATTTTCTTTAGACCAGGGGCGTGTTTGGCCCATTCCTCTTTACCAAAGTAGGAATGGGTCGACCCAGGAGCGACCACGAGATAATCATAGTCGATGTACTTGTCTGATGTATGCACCTGACGTGTATTAACGTCGATATCCTGAACTTCTGACATGGTGACCGACACATTGTCCTGACGGCTAAAAATGCCCCGAATTGGCCAGGCTATGTCAGCAGGAGACAGATCCGCTGTAGCCACTTGGTAAAGAAGAGGCTGAAACAAGTGATAGTTGCGACGATCGATGATCTCTACGTTCACTGGTGCTCCCTTGAGCGCTTTGGCCGCTGATAGGCCACCAAATCCAGCACCTATGATTGCAACTGTTGGTCGGTTAGGGCGTTTCTCATCCATGGGCAGGCCTTTCATCGCCTTTTCACGCGTCCCTGCAAACCGATTTGGTTTCGCGCTAGGTTTCCTTCATCCATCCCACAGGTATGTTGGCACTATACGTCTGCAAAGATAAGGCAAGTAAACGTGAACCGTGTGTAACACGACCCTTGAATTTGGCGTCTTGCAAGACATCTGGTGACGCCGACAAAGCGCCATTAAACTCACCGAAACCAGTGTGCTCGCCGACACCTATTCAGGAGGCATGATCAGTGCTCAAATTGAGCAACGTTGAAAAGTCTTTTGCCGGAAATGACGGCCTGATCCCCGTTCTAAAGGGCGTATCGCTTGCAATCGATGCGGGTGAAAGCGTCGCCCTCACCGGTGAGTCCGGGTCAGGCAAAAGCACCCTGCTTCACATCGCGGCGGGTTTAGAGATCGCTGACCAGGGCGAGGTTGTTATTGATGATCAGGAATTATCGGGACTAAGCGAGTCTGACCGCGCGCAGGTTCGGCGAGAGAAAATCGGTGTTGTATTTCAACAATTTAATCTGATCCCATCGCTCAATGTCTCTGCCAATATCGCCTTTCAGGCGCGGCTCAACAGTTCGTTTGATGCGCAATACGTCCAGCATCTGGCTGAATCGTTTGGGCTACAGGATCAGCTCAATAGTTTTCCCGAAACACTTTCGGGTGGCCAGCAGCAGCGTGTTGCTATTGCCCGCAGCCTTGCCGCACGACCGAAATTTATCCTAGCAGATGAACCAACGGGAAATCTCGATGAGACGACCGCTGCGTCTGTGCTTGACGAGATGCTGGAACTAGTCGCCAAAACGTCCGCCGGTCTCTTGATGGTCACACACTCAAATACTGTGGCCGCCCGAATGAAGCGGGGGTTACACTTGAGCGGTGGGCATCTGGCATGAACACGCTGACCCGCACCTGTTTTGTGGCTCTATTCTCGCATTGGCGCCGCAATCCATTGCAGCTGATCACTTTCCTCACGGGTTTGGCGATTGCAACCGCGCTTTGGTCTGGCGTGCAAGCGATCAACTCAGAGGCCCGCGCGAGTTACGACGCCGCGGCGGCCACGCTTGACGAAGGTCAGTTCGATCAACTTTTGGCATCAGACGGAAACGGTGTGGCGCTTTCCACATACATCATGCTGCGCCGGAATGGCTGGCAGGTGTCCCCGGTTATTGAAGGGCGATTGGGAGAGGTTCGTATCATCGGGATTGATCCGCTGACAGCACCCGGGAGTTTGACAGGAGTTGAGCTGAACGAACAGGTGTCATTGAACAGCTTTCTGGGCAAAGGGGCCGTTCTGACACACCCCGAAACGACATCAGTGTTATCGGGTAAAGCGTTTGAACAATTAGAGATTGTGACCAATCGCAATATTGCACCAAAGCTGGCCTTTACCGACATCTCTGTGGCGCAGCGTTTGTTAGGGCAATCTGATTTTTCCCGCCTGATTGTAAGTAATATGCAACCTTTGAAACGTCCGGATTTAAGCTCTATCGCGCCCCAACTTCTTTTGCAAAGAGCAACCCAATCTGCGGATCTGGGAGAGCTCACCGACAGCTTTCACCTTAACCTCACTGCGTTCGGGCTGCTTAGCTTTGCCGTTGGTATTTTTATCGTCCACGGCGCTATCGGCCTCGCTTTTGAGCAACGCCGTGGCACGATCCGCACGTTGCGCGCGCTCGGAGTGCCGCTCAGGCGACTAACAACGCTGGTTGCGTGTGAAATACTGTCTCTTGCTTTTCTCGGAGCAATGATCGGGATCGCTTTGGGATACTTTGTGGCCGCCGCACTATTGCCTGACGTGGCTGCCACTCTGCGCGGGCTCTATGGCGCAGATGTGACCGGTCAACTCAGTTTGCGCCCGGAATGGTGGGCATCCGGTTTGGCCATAGCAATGCTGGGCGCCGCCCTCGCAATGGCGGGCAAACTCTTTAGCATCGCCCGCATGCCCGTCTTGGCCAGCCCGCGCCCACGCGCGTGGGCCATCGCGACCGGCAATACGCGCCGTTGGCAGGCGGCGAGCGCCCTGCTCCTCGCAGTCTTGGCACTTGCGCTTTTGGCGTACGGCAGCGGCTTAACCGTAGGATTTATGCTTCAGGGTTGCCTCCTTACGGCAGCTGCGCTGATGCTACCCCTTCTGCTCGACCGTATTTTGTCATTTATACAAAATCGCTCAAATGGCGTAGTTTCACATTGGTTTTGGGCCGATACGCGACAGCAGCTACCTGGGCTGAGCCTTGCTCTGATGGCGCTGCTGCTGGCCGTGGCGGCCAATATCGGTGTCTCCACCATGGTATCGAGCTTTCGACTGACTTTCGTGGAGTTTCTGGACCAACGCCTTGCGCCAGAGCTCTACATTAATGTGCAAAATGAAGAACAAAGCAAAGCCATGGATCGGGCGCTCTCTCAAAACGCGCGCGAGACGATCGTGATCATGAGCGAAAGAGCGGAAGTGGCGGGCCTGCCTGTTGAACTTGAGGCGATGCGTGTTGGCGCGACCCACCGGCAAGACTGGAAGCTTCTTGAAGGTCAAACGGATGCTTGGGACAGCTTGGAAGGCGGCAGCGGCGTCTTGGCCAACGAGCAATTTGTACGCCGGGCCGGGCTTTGGACCGGGGATGATGTCGAGCTGCCAAACGGCAGCAAAGTTGAAGTCGTTGGTATCGTTGGAGATTACGGCAACCCTCTGGGCCAGCTTTACATCTCAGAAAAGCTGTTTCTCGACCTATTCCCGGACCGGTTTCCTTTGCGCTTTGGTGCCAGGACGGATGATCCAAAAGCTCTACGTGAGACACTAAATGCGGAAGTGGGCGTGCCAACCAGCGCCATGACGGACCAGGCTGCCGTAAAGGAATTCTCTCTACAGGTGTTTGAACGCACTTTTACTGTCACTGCCGCACTCAATGTTCTCACCTTATCGGTCGCCGGATTTGCCATGCTGATGAGCCTTTTGACTCTGGCCGATCTGCGTGTTCCACAACTCGCACCGGTCTGGGCGCTCGGACTGACGCGCCGACAGCTCGGCCGATTAGAACTCCTACGTGCGCTTGCTCTGGCAGCAACTGTATGTCTGCTCGCCCTGCCCTTGGGATTGGCTTTGGCTTGGATATTGCTCGCTATTGTCAATGTAGAGGCCTTCGGTTGGCGCCTTCCCATGTTCCTGTTCCCGTGGGATTACACAAAGCTTTGGTTCTATGCATTCTGCGCTGCTCTATTAGCCGCGTGTTGGCCCGCACTCAGGCTGGCCCGCACACCTCCCAATGCGCTTTTGAAAGTGTTCGCCAATGAACGTTAGATGGTTTTTGATCTTTTGCGTCTTACCATGGGCAGCTTTTGCTCAAGGATTTGCAGGTCTTGGTGCAGATGCAGACGGCTTCTCCCTTCCCACGCCAAAGCCAAAATTTTCTTTCCCCGAAGATCACGGACCGCATCCGGACTATCGTATCGAATGGTGGTATCTGACCGCCAATCTTGAGTCAGAAGATGGCCGCGATTTCGGTCTGCAATGGACGCTTTTCCGCTCCGCCCTTTCATCTGATGGCGCAGAGGGTTGGAATTCCTCACAAGTGTGGTTTGCGCATGCCGCCGTTACAACAGCGGAAAAACACTTCGCAACGGAACGTTTTGCCCGAGGTGGCATCGGACAGGCCGGTGTTGTGGCAGAGCCTTTTCATGCCTGGATTGATGAGTGGCATATGAAGGGGATCGATTTCGACAACATGAATCTCGTCGCGCAAGGTAATGATTTTGCATATAATATGACCCTTGATGCGCAAGGACCTCTGGTCTTTCATGGGGATCAGGGGTTCTCGGTCAAATCCGCTGAAGGTCAAGCAAGCTACTATTATTCGCAGCCGTTTTTTACCATCGAAGGCACGCTCGAATTACCCGAAGGCGTAGTGGAAGTGAGCGGATCTGCCTGGCTCGACCGGGAATGGTCGTCGCAGCCCCTATCTGCCTCGCAATCGGGTTGGGATTGGTTTTCATTATCTTTTGACGATGGCGCGAAGCTGATGGGATTTCGGCTACGCCAATCCGATGGTCCCGCTTACACCGCCTCGACGTGGATTGAACCAGATGGATCAACGCAAAGCTTCGAGAACGGCGTATTCTCTGCGGTCCCACAAAACGAAAAGCCTGTTGCTGGGCGTGATATACCGACCCTTTGGCGGGTCCAACTGCCGGATAAAGGCGTCGATGTCACTGTGGAGGCGATGAACCCGCAAGCTTGGATGGGAATTTCGATCCCCTATTGGGAGGGGCCGGTGCGCGTCACGGGCAGCCATAGTGGCGAGGGATACTTGGAGATGACCGGCTATGAGTGATCCCAATGATCTGGCTGCCTATCTCGACCAGGCCTGGCAAATCCTGGGCCGTGGTGTTGCCGACGCGCGTGCACCGGCGCGGCATTTGGTGCTAGCTACGGTTTCACCAGAGGGACGGCCGGAGGCCCGAACCGTCGTTTTGCGCGGGGCGAACCGGTCGAACGCCCTTCTCGAAATACACACGGACATCGCAAGCGCTAAAATCGCCTCACTGCAGTGCAATCCGCAAGCAGAGCTGCATGTTTGGGACCCGCGCAGACGCATTCAGCTTCGGTTGGGTGTCGAAGTAGAAGTCGTAACTGGCCAAGACACCGCAAAAAAATGGGCCCACGTGCCACCCGCTTCGCGCGTGTCTTACGGCACGCAACCGGCACCTGGTACACCGATTGACCACGTCTATGCCTATGAAAAGCCTGCTGACCCGGACCGCTTCGCCGTTCTTATTTGTCACCTTCAACGGCTCGATTTGGTGGAGCTCGGCGAAAAACACCGCCGCGCGCTGTTTGAGAAAAGAAATGGTTTTAGAGGTATATGGCTCGCACCTTAGAAGTCCAAAACTCACCCCATATCCACATAAAACTTATTGACGATCGCACCGATCTCTTCCGCGTTGAGCATCAAAGGCTCAGCATGACGTGTCAGCAAGGTGAGCCTGGCGGACGCCTCAAGCTCTTCAATGGCATTCACTGCCGCGCCAATGTCGCGCCCGGCGACAACGGGACCGTGATGGGCCAACATCACCGCGCTGCGTTTGCCCGCCAACCCTCGAATTGCTTCTCCGATAGCTGGATCACCCGGCAGGAAAAACGGCAGAAGCTTCACGCGTCCAAGCAGCATGATGCCATAGGACGTCAGCGGCGGCAGCATATCATCAGGATCAACATCGGGCATGAGAGACAACGCAACAGCGTGACAGCTATGCAGATGCGCGACCGCGCCTGTCCCATTGCGCGATTCATAGAAAGCTGTATGAAGCGGCACTTCCTTGGTCGGCGCCTCGCCGGAGAGTAAATTGCCCTGAGCATCGATCCGAGAAATCATCGCCGGGTCCAAAAGACCGAGCGCATATCCTGTCGGCGTCACGAGTAGCGTTCCATCAGACAACTTTGCACTCAAATTGCCGGTCGCGCCATGGGTCAGCCCTCGGTCGAACAGCGATTTGCCGAGAATGCAGATCTCCTCGCGCAGTTTGGCCTCTTCGCTCATGCACCCCCCAACGTCTCTAATGCCTCGGCAAAAAAGTCCGGGCCGCCGAAATTGCCAGATTTCAAGGCAAGCCCTAAACCACCAGATGCCATTGCGGGTACGCCAGCGGCAATTCTTGGCCCAATTTGTATGTCTTTCAAGCCTAACCCGGACGTCACCGCGCCGGAAGTTTCGCCGCCGGCGACTACGATACGTTTAACACCTTTTTCAACCAGGATGCGCGCCGTGTTCGCAAACAGTGACTCTAGCGCTTGCGCTGCACGGTCTTGGCCAAGCTCCTGCTGAATAGCAGCGACTTTTTCTGGGTCTGCGGAAGAGTAAAGCAAAGGCGTTTCTTCATCCAGAACCCAATCTGCAAGCTCTTCGGGTGTCACTCGCGCTTCAACGGCATCTTCGGCTTCAATCTCTCGTTTCGACCCTGCAAAAGCCGCGACCTGTCCGCGCGTCGCCTCTGAACAGCTGCCTGCGATGACTACACCAGGTCCGTTAACCGATTGCCAAGCTGGCCGCGCTGCCTCAGCCCCAAAGTTGGCTGGCAAACCCAGCGCGATGCCAGAGCCGCCACAGATGAGCGGGTGCGATTTAGCCAGATGGCCCAGATTACGCAGGTCGCCTTCATCGATCGCGTCAGCGATAATGTGGGCATGTTGACCATTGAGATCGGCCCCCAAAGGTAAATGGCTTACCTCTCTCTTCGACTGTCTTGCCAAAACGCGACGCAAGTCGGGGTCCGTCATCGGCGTGAGCGGGTGCTGTGCCATGCCCGTTTCGCTCAAGAGCCGGTCGTCAACGAAGAGATGACCCATGTAAACGCGACGCCCCGCCTCGGGAAACGCCGGGCAGACAAGCACAGGACCCGCATTTAATCGTTCTGCCAATGCATCGAGTACCGGACCGATGTTGCCCTCGTCCGTGCTGTCAAAGGTTGAGCATATCTTGAAGATGATCTGCTGCGCGCCAGAACCCAGCAACGCGTCTGTTGCTGCAAGTGATTGACTTACGGCCTCATCCGGCGCAATCGTTCGTGATTTTAGCGCAATAACGCAAGCTTCTGCATCAGACAGAGCACCGTCAGGGTTACCAACAAAAAGCTTTGTCGCCATGCCCTCCTCTGCCAACGTCAAAGCAATGTCCGACGCGCCGGTAAAGTCATCGGCAATGACACCTATCTTCACACCGGCACCTCGCCTACAGGGCCGCGATCAAGGCGGCTGATGTGATCTGCTGGGCCTTTCGGAAAGATTTGTCCGACGATTGGGTCATGTCCGGGGATCAATAATTTTCGAGAGCTGGCCAGACGCTCGAGCGTATCATAGCCCGCCAGCATATCCTCCACATCGACCACAATCGGGAACGGCTTTCGGTGAAAAACGTTCTCGTAGTAATGCGACGCGTCCGAAGCTAGGCATAACCACCCTGTATGCGTTTTGACACGCACCGCCTGAAGCCCGCGCGAGTGCCCACCTATGCAATGCACTGTGACGCCTTCTGCCACCTGACCATCACCGTCGTGAAAAATTACGCGTCCTTGATATAACCTGCGCACCGCCTCGCAAACATGACCCGCGGTGAAGGGTTCGCGTAGATGGTCATGGCACATGCAAGGTCCGGTAGCATAGGCCATTTCTGCTGTCTGTAGGTGAATCGTCGCGTTGGGAAATAGGTGCAATCCACCCGCGTGATCATAATGCAGATGCGTGCAGATCAAAGTGTTCACGGCTTCCGGCGTAATGCCAAGAGGGGCCAATGCTTCTCTGGGATCAAGACGGATCGGACGACCGCGCGCTTTGGCTTCGTCTGCGTCATACCCAGTGTCGACAAGGATAGTCTGAGCCCCATGCCGCAACACCCAAACGTAGTAGTCGATTGCATGTGGCGCGTCGTGATTATCGTCAAATATAAAGCTGTCTGCGCGAGTGCGCCCAGGTCTGTCAGCGTATTTTACTGCGTAGACTTCCCAGTTCATGGGAAAACCCCGTCCCAAAGCTCGATCTGTTTGTTCATCACCATATCGATTACGGCGCTTTCGAATTGCTTGAAATGATCCGACTCTAGGTGCTGTTCAAAGGCGTCGCGGTCATTGTAAATCTCATAGAGGAAAACCTGATTTGGACGCTCCTGATCAGTGAGCACATCAAATCGGCTGCAACCTGGTTCTTGCGAAAGCGACGTTCCAGCATTTTCATGCATCAAAGCCAGAAAAGCGGACATATGGTCTGGTTTGACCTGAAACCGGACAAGAACGGCGAAGCTCATGGTTTTCCTGCGACTTTTGTTGTCGTCACAAGAATACAAGCGCTTGCTCGCGTCAAGCTGCTCGGAAAAATGCTGTCATCTCATAGCAAACCGCGTTCTTCCAGAACTTTACGGGCAACACGGAAACATTCCAACGACTGAGGCACGCCACAGTAAATCCCAATGACATGGATGATGGAACGTATCTCTTCTTTGCTTACGCCGTTGTTGAGCGCGCCTTTGCAATGAATTTCCCACTCATGCATCTTTCCCAAGGCACCCAGCATGGTGAGGTTCATCATTGAGCGGGTCTTGGCATCAATCGTGTCATCACCCCAACCAAAACCCCAGCACCAGGCGGTCATTGCCTCTTGAAAGGGCCGCGTGAAATCATCAGCGGCGGCTAAGTTTTTCTCAACATATTCCGCGCCGAGCGTGCCTTTGCGTTGCTCGAGCCCGACCTCAAAGAGGTTGTCGTCCATAGGTTCTCTCCAATTATGGATTGGTTTTGATCGCGACGTTTTTCGTCTGCACGTAATTCCAAAGCGCCTCACGACCCTTCTCACGGCCATAGCCCGATTTGCCATAACCTCCGAAAGGAGTTTCAACACCACCGGCAAACCATTCGTTGACGAAGACCTGACCGGCGCGGATTTTGGCGGCCGCGCGTGTGGCGCGATCCAGATCACGGGTGAAAACCCCGCCGACAAGGCCGTAGTCTGTACCATTCGCGATCTCTATTGCTTGTGCTTCATCGCGGAACCTCATCACCGAAAGCACCGGGCCAAATACCTCTTCCTGCGCGATCGTCATATTGGGCGCAACCTCCGTCAAAACCGTTGGTTCCAGAAATGCGCCAGGAATATTCATCTTACGACCGCCAGTAGTGGCCATAGCCCCAGCCGCAATTGCGTCGCTGACCATACCCTCGGCTCGGTCACGTTGGGCGTCGCTCACCATACTGCCCATTGTTGGGCCCGCATCAGGTCTTTCAATCCCGGGACCAACGGAAAGGCTTTTGGCCACATTGGTCGCGCGTTCTACAAGCTCATCATGGCGGCTTTCATGTACGATCACTCGGCTCATGGCGGAACAAACCTGACCCGCGTTGAAGTAAATTCCCCAGCGAATGTCGCGTTCAAACGCCTCCAAATCAGCATCCTCATGCACAATGGCGGCTGATTTTCCACCGAGCTCAAGCACGCAAGGGACGACGTTCTGCGCTGCAGCCGTCGCAATCGCGATACCTGTGCGCACGGAACCGGTGAAGACAATCTGATTAACGTCCGGATGCGCAGACAAGGCCGCACCGGCCTCATGGCCGAGACCGCAAAGGATATTCACTGACCCTGCTGGCAAACCCACGGCTTCTGCTGCGTGTGCGAACCAGGCGTTGGTTAGCGGGGTCATTTCGGGGGTCTTGATCACACAAGTATTGCCGGTCGCAAGCCCGGCAGATAGCGATCGCGCTGTCATCTCGATCGGATAGTTCCAAGGGATGATCTGTGCGGAAACGCCATAAGGTTCATGAGACGTAAAGTCGAAATAGCCGGAACCTAGAGGGATTGAGCGCCCCTCCACTGTCTCTGCTTGGTTGCCGTAATATTCAAAGTAGCGCGCAGCACCGGTGACCTCGATACGGGCCTCCCAAAGCGGCTTGCCCTGTTCGGACGTCAGAATCGGCGCGATCTCGTCAATATGTTCGAGTAGGTAGCGACCCATATCTTGAACCATGCGGCCGCGCTCCACCGGGCGGAGATCGCTTAACGCACCAGACCGATGGACGCGCTTGGCGGCCATGACTGCGCGATCCACATCTGCGGCGTCAGCCAGAGCGTGTTCGGCAAGCACTTCTCCTGTACCCGGGTTGACGATGTCGATGCGTCCCGCGCCTCCGTCGACCCAATGCCCATCAATATAGTTCTGCCAGTATGGTTTTATGTCAGCCATCTACCGCCTCGCGCATCCATTCGTGAAGTTTCGCAATCGAATGCTCGGACATGACACCGAAATCAGGGTCAAGCACAAGGGGGCCAGGTTTGTACCCTTTGGACCGTAGCCCACGATTGACGCTTTCGACCAGACAGATGTCTTCTTCAACGGTGGTTTCCCGATCCTGCACAGCCAGTTTGCGGATCACCTCATCCTCGACGCCATCTTTGGTGTACCAACCACGCCAAACGGTGCAGTTTTCCACCCCATGATCGCGCCAGTGATACGTGTTGAGCACATTGCCGGGGTAGCACTGAAACGAAAACATCGGCCAGAGGAACCAGCTTTGATATTCGCCCGCGTGCGGTACGGAAAGATCAATCGGATAGGTCATCTTCTCGAGTGATTGACATTCCGTAAGGTGGCGTAGGACATAGCCGCCGTCTGGATCAGGTTGAATGTCATAGGTCTCGGGCTTTACCACACCGGTGGCAAAAGTCTGATGGTTCGACGGGCAGTGGTAACACTCTGAGTAATTCTCAACCGAGCATTTCCAGTTGCAGTTTTCCGGAATCTCGACCCATTCGAGCGGTGCGAGTTCTCGAACATGAGGGACAAATTCGGCAATCTCTTCACGCACGCCTGGATACCATTCATCCATCGGCGCGGCGTCATCGTCGAGATTAACAAAGAGGTAGCCGTGGAAATCCTCCAGCTGCACTTCGGTCAAACAAACGCTTGAGATATCAAAGCCAGGAACCTTCTTAACATTCGGACCCGCCTTGAGTTGACCGCTGAGGTCATAGGCCCATTGGTGATAGGGACAGACCAGAATACGTGCATTACCCTGTCCAAAGACCAATTCATGTGCTCGGTGCTGGCAGACGTTGTAGAACGCCTTGACCACCCCATCGCGCCCACGCACGCAGAAAATCCCCTGCCCGGCGATAGTCAAAGCCACATAATCGCCCGGCTTGGGGATTTGACCCTCGTGACAGGCGAATTGCCACGTGCGCGAAAGCAGCCCGTCGAGTTCTTGATCATATACTTGGGGGTCCGTGTAATACCTGGCGTCCAACGAGTGGACTAGCGGGGCGTTCATTTTGGGTCCTCTCTATAAAGGCCAAGATCATGACGGCGCGCCTGTAGCTTTTCGACACGGTCAACAAGCTTTTCCGAAGCCGCTGCAATTATGAAACTGAGCAACGTCTCTAAAAGCGCAATGGTTGAGACCGAAGAAGGAAAAAACTGTGAGGTATCGGTGGCGAGGACAAAACCATAATCAGCAGCCCGCACAATCGGGGAGGCAGGCGAGTCTGATATTGCTATGATCTTCACCCCCTGCTCTTTCGCAAGTTCAACCGCTTCGACGACTTCGCTACGATACGGGCGGCACGTGATCGCGATGAGAGCGTCGCGCTCATCTACCCAGGCCAGATCATCAGAGGGTGTTGAGCCCGGGCGTGGGATCGCGTGAAACTCCACCATGCTCATCCGCGCCAGATAGGTGAAATTATTGGCATTGGCGCTGTTGACGCCCACACCCAGAGTGTAAACGCTACGCGAATTCCAAAGCATTTCTGCTGCTGCTTTCAAACGCTCTGTATCGATGTTGGCGAAGGTGTCTTCGATATTGCGCAGCGCGCTGGTCACCATATCGGCATAAAGCGCGTCGATCTCTCCGCGTTTCTGGACATCCTGCAGCCAACGCACCCGGTCTGGTAGCGAGGCATCGCCCTGACGGATGGCTTCGCGGAATGGCTCGCGGAACTCATCATAACCCTCAAAACCAACCTGACGCGCCATGCGCACCAACGTGTTAGGCTTTACATTGGCCGCATTGGCTATCTCACGCACCGTCAGAATGCCCGCATCGCGCGGGTTTTCCAGCACATATCGCGCGGCCTTCTGAGCCTCTGGAGTGAGCTCATCAAGCTCCTCTGATAACCTGTCCAGAACTGCCGTGGATGTATCGAGTTGGGTCAAGGCGCCTCGCAAAACGATCATTTGTACTATTTTGTGTTGACGGTGGTACAGATGTTCGATTACCAAGTCCACCAAAATCGACGTCAATTACGGGAATTCAAGCCATGTCTGCCACTCAGCTGCCCGAACGTGCAAAAGTCGTCATCGTCGGAGGCGGCGTTATGGGCGTGGGTCTTGCCTATCACCTGGGTCATGAAGGCTGGGGCGACGGCACAATCTTGCTCGAAAAAGGCGAGCTGACCTGCGGCAGCACCTGGCACGCGGCAGGTCAGATCACCCACTCGACAAGCTCTTACGGGCTGGGCCGAATGGTTGATTACAATATTGGGCTGTATTCCAAAGAACTAGAGGAAGAGACGGGCCAGGCGGTGACATGGCATGGCTGCGGTTCGTTCCGGTTGGCCTATACCGAAGATGAAATGGACTGGCTGCGTCATACCCTTTCTGTCGGTCGCGCGCTTGGGTTCAACATCGAACTAGTAGACACTGATTTCATTGCCGAAAAGCACCCTTTTTACAACCTTGAAGGCGTGCTAGGCGCACTATACACGCCAGACGATGGCCATGTTGACCCAACCAATGTGACCATGGCGATGGCAGCTGGCGCTCGTGCGAAGGGCGTGAAGATCGTGCGCAGTTGCCGCGCCACCAACATCACCCAAAACGATGCTGGCGAATGGGTGGTCGAAAGCGAAAAAGGCACAATCGTCTGCGAGCACGTAGTGAACGCGGGCGGCACTTATGCGCGGCAAATGGGCGAGTGGTCTGGTCTACAGCTTCCAATGACCTCGATGACCCACCATTACTTTGTGACCGACGAGGTGCCGGAATTCCAAAACCTTGAACAAGAACTGCCGGTTGTCCGCGATGACAAACTGGTATCCGGCTACATTCGCATGGAGCAGAAGAAGGGCCTGATCGGGATTTACGAGAAGGACGACGTGAACTCCGTTTGGCACGATCACTGCCCTTGGGAATATGAAAACTGGCTATTTGATGCGGACTACGACAGGATCATGCCTTGGCTGGAGAATGCGCTGGAGCGGATGCCAATCTTTGCCGAGCTGGGGATCACGCGGGATGTACACGGCGCAATCTCGCACCCACCTGATGGAAACCCGATGGTTGGTCCAGCGCCTGGCGTGCGCAACTACTGGTGCTGTTGCGGCACGCAGATCGGAATTGGTTGGGGGCCAGGTCTGACCCGCGAATTGGCCAAATGGATGGTGCATGGCGCTGCCGATATCAACATGCGCGACTATGATCCCCGCCGCTTTGGCACCTATGCCAATAAGGATTGGCAGGTGGTGAAGGCGCATGAAGACTACAAGCTGCGTCATGAAATCCCGTTCCCGCATTACAATCGACTTGAGGGTCGCCCGATAAAACCCTCACCTCTCTATGAAATACTAAAAGCCAAAGGCGCGGTTTATGAAGAAGTCTACGGCTTCGAGCGACCTCGCTGGTTTGCTCGTAACGGTTTGGAACAGCGCGATCACTACAGCTTCCGCCGCAACGCGGTACACGACATGGTGGGCCATGAATGTCGTGCTGTGCGTGAAAGCGTCGGCATCATGGACGTGACAGCCTTTACCAAAGTTGAGGTCAGTGGCCCAGACGCTTACGCCCTACTCGACCGGCTGACAGCCAACCGCATGCCGCAGAAAACCGGTTCGATCACGCTGACGCATATGTTGAATCGGCGAGGGCGAATTGAGGTGGAAACGACCATCGTGCGCATGGCAGAAGACCGCTTCTATCTGGTCTGTGCGGCCTTCTTTGAGCAGCGCCTTCTCGATCACTTGCACCACAACATGAACGGGGAAGACGCGACCGTCACCGCGCGCTCATCAAGCTGGTCGGCGCTTTCGCTTAATGGGCCAAAGTCGCGCGACGTGCTGACCGCCTGCACCGATGCTGACCTGTCAAATGCCGGCTTTCGTTGGCTTTCAGCACAGGAAATCACCGTTTCAGGGCATAAAATCTGGGCCTTCCGGATGTCCTACGCGGGTGAACTTGGCTGGGAATTCCACATGCCAAATGCCGCTTGCGTCGACGTCTATCAGGCGCTTTGGTCCGCAGGCGAGCCGTTTGGCATCGAAAACTACGGCTCCTTCGCCATGAACGCCATGCGCATGGAAAAAGGGTTTCCCGGTGCAGGTGAACTCACCAACGAAGTCACCCTGCCAGAGGCGAATGTGATGCGGTTTGTGAAGACTGACAAGGATTACCTTGGGCTGGAGCAAACCAAGGCCAGCATCGCCCAAATGGAGGGCGGAGAGGGCCCGTGGATTTGCGCCTATCTGGAGATTGACCCCGATGGCGAACATGACGGTCACGGCGGCGAGGCGGTGCGCCTCAATGGTGAGGTGGTTGGCGCGACAGCTTCGGTCGCTTATGGTCATAGCGTCGGCAAAATACTGGCCTTCGCTTATGTCAAGCCGCATGCTGCGACACCGGGCACCGAACTTGAGATCGTGATCGCTGGTGAGCCGCGTTCGGGTCGTGTTCTTGGTGAGGCCGCCTATGATCCGCAATCGAAATTGCCCCGCACCGACGCCGTGTTAGAAGCCGCCGAATAGGAGGCCCCGATGAAAGACCTCAAGAACGCCTACCCGACGGATGACCCGGAATGGGTGCAGGAGATGCACGCCAATCACTACCTACAAAGCTGGTCGAAACAGGGCGGTAAGCCCAAAGTCATCACCGGTGCGCAAGGCAGCTGGTTCTGGGACAGCGACGGCAACCGCTATCTTGATTTTCAAAGCCAGCTGGTGAACGCCAATATGGGCCATCAGCACCCCAAAATCGTGCAGGCGATCAAGGACCAGGCCGATAAGCTTTGCTATATTGGCCCTGCCATGGGCTCTGACGTGCGTAGTGAACTGGCCGCGATCATGAATGAGATCACGCCGGAGAACATCACCGCCACGTTCTTTACCACCGGCGGCGCGGCTGCCAATGAAACCGCGATCCGCATCGCGCGGCACTTTACGGGGCGGAACAAGATCATTGCGCGCTACCGCTCCTATCATGGCTCTACGGGCGGCACGCTGAGCCTCACAGGCGATCCGCGTCACCACCTAACCCGAGGCGACATGCCCGGCGTGGTGCGCATGCTTGACCCTTATACCTACCGGCTTCCAACGGGGCACAAGGACCCGGCCGATTGCCCGGTCTGTCAGGGTGGTCCGCATCTGGAAGAGATCCTGATGTATGAGAACCCGAATACGGTCGCGGCGGTGATCCTAGAGACAGTCGTGGGCACCAACGGCATAATTGTACCGCCAGATGGCTACCTGCAGTCGATCCGTGAGACCTGCACAAAGCACGGTATCTTGCTGATCATGGATGAGGTCATGGCCGGCTTTGGTCGGACCGGTAAGTGGTTCGCCATCGATCATTGGGGGGTGCAGCCTGATATCATCTGCTCTGCCAAAGGGATCAACTCGGGCTATGTGCCGCTTGGCACCATGTCGGTTTCTGAGGAACTGGCAGGCTGGCTGCGAGACTACCCCCTGCCCGGCGGGCTGACCTATGCGGGCCACCCTCTGGCCTGCGCCTCGGGCGTCGCCGCGATCCGCGCGATGCAAGAGGAGGACACGTTGGCCAACGCCACCGCGATGGGCGAACGCCTGCGCACAGAGATGCGGCGGCTGGCCGAAAAGCACCCCTCGATTGGAGAGGTGCGCGGCCTGGGTATGTTCAACGGCGTGGAGCTGGTTAAAAACCGTGAGACTCGCGAGATGCTGGTGCCATTTGGAGCCAAAGGCGAGGCCGCCAAACCGATGACCGAGATGATGAGCTATGCGATGAACGAGGGGCTCTACCTATCCTTCTTCTCCAATGTCATCCGCCTCACCCCGCCTTTGAACATCAGC
>JBCDDS010000062.1:0-19367 GCA_039180185.1 Pseudomonadota bacterium
TCATCTTGGGGCGTGTGCATGGAGCTTATGATGTCAATCGTGCCGGTTCGAACCGCCTCAACGACTGACGTCCTATCATCCTCGGATCGCAAAGGCGGCTTGACTTTGAAAAAGGTCCGATAGTCATCCACATCTGTCTCAGTCAGCGTCAGATGATGGATTGACGTTCCCGCCGTGACGTCCAAGCCCTGCTCTTTTGCCCGCTGCAGTGCCGGTAACGCCGTGGCAACCGTGACCTGATCAGCGTGGTAACGAACGCCTGCAACCTCAACCAAGGCCAGATCACGTTCGAGCCCGATCCGTTCCGCCATTGGTGAGACCGATGGTAAACCTTTGAGCGAGGCAAAAGCGCCCGATGTCGCTGCTGCGCCCTCGCTCATTACTGGTTCTTGAATGTGGCTGATGACCAAAGCGCCGAGACCTTGAGCGTAGCTGAACGCACGTGACAGAACTTTGGTGTTTTGCACCACATGGTCACAATCAGTGAAGGCAACGGCACCGGCGTCCATCAACAAGCCGATCTCGGCCATCTCGCGACCTGCGCGACCCTTGGTCAGCGCGGCCATGGGCAGCACATTCACTGGCGAAACCGCATTTGCACGTCGCGCTACGAATTCGAGCGTCTCGGGGCTATCGATAGAAGGTTCGGTATCTGGTCGCGTGACCATCGTCGTCACGCCGCCAGCTGCCGCCGCTTGCCCGGAGGAACGATAACTCTCCTTGTGCCGTTCGCCGGGTTCACAAACCTTCACACCAATATCGACGATGCCTGGCGCAAGGCACATCCCCGCGCAGTCGATGCTCTGAACTCCGAGATCCGGATTTCCGCCGTGGACCACTTCCTTGATCCGACCGTCCTCAATCACAATCGCACCAGCTCGATCCGTCATCGCCTCAGGATCAATCAAACGGGCATTGGTCAAAGCTAGGCTCATGAGGCAGACCTTATTGATAACGGGATCGGCAGATGCATCGGATACGTCATGCGGCGATCCAGATCATCAAGGCTGTAAGACCAAAGAACACCAATAGTGCAAGCATGGCGACTTTTCCTGACATTGCTGCATCCGAAGGCTTTTTCTTCGCTGGCACATCTGGAACTGCCGTCTCGGCCCCTTGATCAGGTAGTTTCTCAAACTGCACCGGTGCTCGATCTTCTTTGTAGGTGCCGATCCACCGCAGCGGTGCAGAAGGTAACAGGGTTACCGCCAAACCCTTGAAAGCACCAGAAAGCATAACCAAAACACAGCCTTGGACCGAGTTAAGCAGAGTGCCGTCTGCTGCCAACTCGTCTTGCGATATACCCAGGCCATCGTTCATGTACCCGGCCAGTCCCATTTCACCGAGATCTTCTACGGAAAACACATCGATGAACGTGTCATTGATGTCCTCAATGCCCAACGCTTCTTTCAGAGGCCAACGTCCTGTCATCCGATCAAGATTGCTGAACGCTTTGACCTGATCAGATGGTAAATCGATACGGAAAAGTCTTACAACACCACGCTCGCCTGCCTTGATGTCGAAACGATCGCTCACGCCATAACCTCTGGGCTTCGCCTTGCTCGTAAATTACGTGCCAGCAGGTCCATCGCGGCCATCCGCACAGCGACGCCCATCTCAACCTGTTCCTGAATGACAGATCGAGTGATATCATCAGCTATCTCACCGTCGATTTCCACACCACGGTTCATTGGGCCCGGGTGCATGACTATGGCATCGGGTTTTGCCGCCCTGAGCTTTTTGGAATCAAGGCCATAACGATAGTAATATTCACGCTCTGACGGGATAAAACCGCCATCCATGCGCTCTCGCTGAAGCCGAAGCATCATAACCACATCTACGCCATCAAGCCCTTCTGCCATGCTGCCAAAGACCTGTGCGCCACTTTCCGCGATACGGCTGGGCATCAGGGTCGACGGCCCGATCAATCGAACCTGATTTCCCATTTTTTGCAGAAGCGACAGGTTGGACCGAGCCACGCGCGAGTGGGCGATGTCGCCACAAATCGCGATAGTGAGACCCTCCAATTTCCCTTTCTTACGACGAATGGTCAACGCATCAAGAAGCGCCTGCGTCGGATGTTCATGCTTGCCGTCACCTGCATTCAAGACCGCGCAATTCACCTTTTGTGCCAGTAGATCAACCGCCCCAGAATGCGGATGACGCACGACGAGCAGATCAGGATGCATAGCGTTGAGCGTGAGCGCCGTGTCGATCAGCGTTTCACCCTTTTTGATCGAACTGGCCTGCATGCCCATGTTCATCACATCCGCACCCAGCCGCTTTCCTGCCAGCTCAAAACTAGCCTGTGTGCGCGTAGAGTTTTCAAAAAACATATTAATCTGTGTCAGACCGGCCAGCGCATCACCATGCTTGACATCGCGTCGGTTGAGATCGACATATTGATCGGCAAGATCGAGAATAGTGGCAACATCAACAGGCGAAAGTGGCTCTATCCCGAGCAGATGCGCATGTTGAAACGCCATCAAGTGCTCCTTATGCCTTGTGCCTATACCTCTCGCGGCGGGCTTATAGTCAAAAGCGAACGGCGGAGCAATGTGCCAAAACCGGTTTTCCCCAAAGCTCGGGCGCGCTAGGTTACACGCGATGAATTCTGAACCGACACCCGAGGCGTCACTTGCGCTTTTGCAATGGCAGATAGAGCTTGGAGCTGATGAGGCGACCGGCGATCAGCCGGTAAATCGTTACGACCTGCCCAAGCAAAGCGCGCCACGCAAAGCCACGAGCGCTCCCATTACTGCAGAGACGGCCGATCCTGTGGTGGTGGCCAAATCCGTCGCGGCGGGCGCTGGGGATCTGGAAGCATTGAGAGCCAGTCTCGACGCATTTGAGCACTGCGCGCTAAAGCAAGGGGCACGAAATCTAGTGTTCTGCGATGGTTTTGTAGAGGCGCGCCTCATGATCATTGGCGAAGCCCCTGGACGAGATGAAGACATTCAGGGCAAGCCCTTTGTCGGTCGAGCCGGTCAGTTGCTCGACCGCATGCTGATCGCGATTGACCATGACCGACAGAACGCCGATCCAGATCAAGGCGTCTACATCACCAATGTACTGCCGTGGCGGCCACCGCAAAACCGTGACCCTACGAAAGAAGAAATGGCGATGATGCGCCCCTTTGTGGAACGACACGTGGCGCTGGTCGATCCGGATGTGGTGGTTTTGATGGGCAATATCAGCTGTGAAGTAGGGCTGGGCGTGCGTGGCATAACTCGTCTGCGCGGCAAATGGACAGAGGCCTATGGCAAACCTTGCCTACCAATGTTCCACCCGGCGTATCTTTTGCGAAATCCAGCGGCCAAACGCGAGGCTTGGGCTGATCTTTTGGAGCTGGATGCGAGGCTGCGGGGCAAAGCATGAGGATCATGGCGTTTTCTGATCTGCACCTGTCGCGTGCGAACGCGGCGGTGCTGGTAGAAGCCAGTGCTGGGGCCGACCTTGTGCTCGGTGCCGGGGATTTCTGCAACCATCGTGCAGGGCTCAGTGACGCCATGGCGTTACTGTCTGGAGTTCAAAAGCCGATGGTGGTTATTGCGGGGAATGCCGAAAGTGCCGAAGAGCTGCGAAAAGAGGCATTACCTGGCACTACTGTACTCCACGGCTCCGGCACGGAAGTTGATGGTTTGATGATTTTCGGACTTGGTTACGGGGTTCCCACGACCCCTTTTGGTGACTGGTCCTGTGATCTCAGCGAGCAAGAGGCTGAAACGCTACTCGCACCTTGTGAGCATGCTGACATCCTGCTTTTGCATTCGCCGCCCAAAGGCGTAGCGGACCAGACGTCAATTGGTGTGTCGGTTGGATCGACGGCTATCCGGGACGCAATTGAGCGCATCCAACCGCAGCTTGCGATGTGCGGCCACATTCACGACAGTTGGGGCGTCACAGGTCAGATTGGCAAAACGCGGATCGTTAATCTCGGCCCGCGCCCGAACTGGTTTGACGTTTCGGCAAGCTGAAAGGACGCGCGTATGTCGGAGAAAAACAGACAGTTCATCCCAGTGCGCATAGCGGTCCTCACTGTAAGCGACACGCGTGATCTGAGCCAAGACCGTTCAGGCGATGTGCTTGTTGACCGCCTTGAAGCAGCTGGCCACTCGCTCGCCGCACGCGAAATTCTTCCCGATGAGCACGGGCAGATCGCGGATCAACTGCGGACATGGATTAATGATGACGAGATCGACGTAGTGCTCTCTACTGGAGGCACGGGACTTACTGGCAGAGACGTGACCGTCGAAGCGCATCGCGAAGTCTACGAAAAAGAGATAGATGCGTTCGGCACGGTGTTTACCATCGTTTCGATGAAGAAAATCGGCACCAGCGCGGTGCAGTCGCGTGCCACAGGTGGCGTAGCAGGTGGCACTTATCTGTTCGCGCTGCCGGGCAGCCCTGGCGCTTGCAAGGATGCTTGGGATGAGATTCTTGTCCACCAGCTCGATTACCGTCATAAGCCATGTAATTTTGTGGAGATCATGCCGCGGCTTGATGAACATCAGCAACGGAAATAACGCTTAACCCGCAGAGCAGCCTTTAATATCTACAGCTATTTTTTCGCCAACAACCGTGATCCGCAGCTCCGAACGATTGACCGCAAAAGCAACATCGTCAACGTGATGCATGGTCGTGTAGGCCACGAGCTTACTGCCCAAACGTCTCGACCTTGGTTGTGCCACCCAAAGATTTGGATTCGCTGCTTCCACAACAACAGCCTCATAACCACCAACCGACGGCATAGTTATCTCTGTCCTTAGTTTTATGCCGCCTTCAACCGGCGAGAGGCGGCATGCGACTTTGCGGACGCCGGCCTCAGCTGCAGAATAGGGCTTATCAGCTATTGCCGCGGCAATTTTGGGATCACGTTTTTTTGCCGAGTACGGCAAATCTTGAGCTACTGAAACTGTGACAGGAATGCAGACATCCCGACAAACCCCTAAAAGTACTTCGCCAGCCAGACGTATGGATTTGCCTGCGTCGCGTGGTGCGACGCGCAGTGGTAGCACCACGGCCTGGTCATACCCGATTGTTAAAAAGTGGCCCTGCGGTATCGCTTTCGGCGTAGGCCATTCTACAGTCACACCAGCAAGATTTCGAGATCCCGACCAATTAAACTGAGTCGGTATTCCGGCCTCACCCGGTGCGCGCCAGTAGGTTTTCCATCCTTCACCAAGAACAAGCTGCAAACCAGCGATGTGCGAACCATTCGAAGAACGCCAGCCGGTCAAAACCCGTGCCTGGACAATCTCGTCCACGTTAAAATTCTGCGCCTGCAATGGAGCAGGAGCGGCGAAGACGACAAGCAACAGCGCCGTAACGAGATTTTTTAATCCGAGCATCGCTTTCACATGGCAAATCGAAGCGGTATTTCCAACTCACATTCAAGCGAGAATCTGCTTTATCGCAGCAATACCACACTTGCGCGTTTGTACCTTAACCTCCATGTTTCGTGTACAAGCACTGGGACTCAGGGTTTTGAGCGAGATCGATCTGAACGGAAAACTGCTTGTGGCCATGCCGAGCATGACTGATCCACGTTTTGAGCAATCGGTGGTGTTCGTCTGCGCTCATTCCAATGAAGGTGCAATGGGTCTGATCATCAATAAGCAAGCTGACGATCTTCGCTTGCGCGATCTGTTCGACCAACTCAAAATTGATCAATCCAGCAAGGCACGCGATATGCCGGTACATTTTGGCGGGCCGGTGGAACACGGCCGCGGCTTTGTTTTACATGATTATGGCTATCGCTCGACGATTTCGACTTTGGACGTGAACGACGATTTCGCTATGACAGCCACGCTCGATATTCTGGAAGACCTCGCCTCTGGCCGCGGACCTGTGCGCAATATCGTTGCTTTGGGTTATGCCGGATGGGGTCCCGGACAGGTGGAATCGGAAATATCGCAAAACGCCTGGCTAACCGTCGACGCTGATAAGGCAATTGTGTTTGATGCGGACGATGGCGGCAAATGGCAAGCAGCACTGGCCAAGCTTGGTATAAATGCCCTTATGTTGTCTTCAGAGGCCGGGCGTGCCTGACAATTAACGTGGCGAACCTAGTTCCCTTGATATCAATACCTTTTGAAATTCATCAGTACACCGCGATGAGTCATTTGGCACGAAAACTGTACCGACAGGCTTAGGCTCGCCAGATAGTCGGCATTCAATTGATTTTGCATAAGAATTCCAAGTGTGGATGACCGGCTTATTTGCAATTGAAGAGTTTATCGTGTTCCTCAAAAATGGCTTTAATCACTTTCCAGTGCTTGTTCTGGTAGTCCAGCTATTGCGAATAGCAGCTTGAGTATCTCATCGATGCCATCACCGTGTCTCAAAGCAGAAAAGACAAAAGGCTTTTCCGAGCGAGCCTTGGCCGCGTCGCGTTTCATCACATCAAGCGAAGCGCCGACGTGGGGTGCAAGGTCAGTTTTGTTGATAATAAGAATGTCGGATCGCTTAATTGCAGGCCCGCCTTTGCGGGGGATTTCGTCCCCGGCAGCGACATCTATGACGTAGATCGTGACATCAGCCAATTCCGGGCTGAACGTAGCAGATAAATTGTCTCCACCGCTCTCGATGAGCACCAAGTCAACATCCGGATGTCGTTTCTGCATTTCGGCCACAGCAGCCAGATTAATCGAGGCATCTTCACGAATGGCTGTATGAGGACATCCGCCGGTTTCCACGCCAATGATCCTGTCCGAGGGCAGGATCTGCATCCGCGTCAACGCCTCTGCATCTTCCTGGGTATAGATGTCATTGGTAATCACGCCGATGGAAAACCGATCTTTCAAACGTTCCGAAAGCCGGGCTGTCAGGGTGGTTTTTCCGGCGCCCACAGGGCCGCCGATGCCGATGCGCACAGGTCCGTTGACTTGGGTCATGATTGAAACAGCCTTGGCTCGAGGGTTTCGTGATGCATCGCGGCGATGTCGGAGGCAAATGCGTTGCTATAGATATCCTCGCGCTCGGCGTCGGCCGTCTCTTGGGCGATCTGCAAGCACGCCTGTTGCAACGCCGCCAGTACCGCTTGACCCTCCGTTTGGCCCAAAGGCATCAACCTCTGCGCCGCGCTGACCAGATTGCCAAGGACGGCCTGCAGGTAAAGCGGCACGACCAAATCGATGTCGATGTCTTTCTGGTGCGTAGCAGCTCCGACCGCGAGGGGCACAAGCAAATCGGGCAGGTCCATCTCCCACACGGCACGCACGGTCTTGGCGAAGGCCGCACCTTGCCGTTCAGCCTCTATCAATCGCGTTTTGGCTGGCGCAAAGGCGCGCGCCTCGGCGTTCAATGCCAGCAATTCAGTACGATCTTCGGCGCGATAGGCTAATCTCAACCATATCGCATCGCTGCGCCCCGTGCCGTGCAGAGCGATATCTGAGAGCCACTCCTGCAAGCTACCTGCGTTCTGCACCCATCCCCGCGCCACTGCCGCCTCGAGCCCATGGGAATAGGCGAATGACCCGATGGGAAAGCTCGGTGAGAGCCATTGGGTGAGGGTTATCAGATCGATCTCAATGCGCATGAGTGGTATGTCCATGCTCATGGCTGTGGGTGCGCCCGTGGCCATAGGCGCCGCCCTCTGGTGTAAATGGTTCCGTTATCTCCACAACCGTCGCTCCCAAATGTTCTAACATGTGTCCGATCACCGGATCGCGTTGAATAAGCAGGTGTGTCCCCATTATCTGACAAGGGGTATGCCGGTTGCCGATATGCCAGGCCAGCCGCGTCGGATCAGGCCCGGTCACTTTGTAAAGCGCCTCGGGGGCGGCACGCACCTCGATCTCAAGTCCATTGGTCGTCACTAACCGCCCCCCGTGATCAAGCGAGGTTGTTTGCGCCAGATTGATCAAGAGCTGCCGCCCCGAGCCAAGCTCCACCACCTTGCGGCGCAAGAAGCGACCCTCGTAATCAAGTTCCGCACTGTCATTCGCAGTGGTTATTCCAATGGTTTTGTAGATTTGCGCTGTCAGCATGTGAGCGGTTTTAACTCCCATTTTATTATAATCTGCAAAGCTGCGCTTTATGCCGTTTTTGAAACGAATTTTGCAGTGCTTCTTGAAAATTAGACCGCCGACAAGGGTATCTAGAAGCGATGGGTCTCGGGCTCGGCATAGAACTCTGCCATCTCAGATCGAACGGAAAATCGTTTGCGTTACTCCTGCAACCAACAGAAGTTGCATCGACAAGCACAACACGAAAGATGCCACTGCTCCTGCGCATACCTGTTTGGCGGATGAGCGTCCGATTTCTTGCGCTGCAGAGCTGATTCATACCTCTAGAACAACGGAGGATGAGACCGATTTTGGTCTCCCTTTGATTACTCCAAAATACGATTTGATCCCGGAACCGGAGGAAGAAGAACAAGACATGTTTGAACTGTTTTAAAGCCATTTTCGAGATCAAAATAGGAAGTAACGCTGCGCCATGGGCAGCTCTTCGGCAGGCTGACAGATCAAAAGCTCCCCATCGGCGCGCACCTCGTAAGTCTCTGGATTGACCTCAACCTCGGGCGTTGCGTCGTTGAGCTTCAGGTCCTTCTTGCCGATGCCACGCGTATTGCTCACTGCCAGCGTTGCCTTGGCCAAACCCAGATGCTCACCGATCCCCTCGGCCCGTGCGGCCTCAGAGACAAAGCTCACAGCCGAATGCTCCACCGAGCGGCCGTAGGCGCCAAACATCGGACGCGAGTAGACCGGCTGCGGGGTTGGGATCGAGGCGTTGGGATCGCCCATTTGAGCACACGCAATAGTGCCGCCGAGCAAGACCATATCCGGCTTCACGCCAAAAAACGCGGGGCTCCAGAGGCAAAGATCGGCGCGTTTGCCGGGCTCGATGCTTCCGATATGGTCGCTGATCCCGTGCGCAATCGCCGGGTTGATCGTATATTTCGCCACGTAGCGGCGCACGCGCATATTGTCGTTCTCGCCGGTTTCTTCCGCGAGCCGCCCGCGCTGTTTCTTCATCTTGTCTGCGGTTTGCCAGGTGCGAATGATCACCTCGCCGACGCGCCCCATCGCCTGACTGTCGGAAGCGATGATCGAAAAAGCACCCATGTCATGCAAAATGTCCTCTGCTGCAATAGTCTCACGCCGGATCCGGCTTTCAGCAAAGGCGATATCCTCAGGGATTGATTTGTCGAGATGATGGCAGACCATCAACATGTCGAGATGCTCTTCGATGGTATTGACAGTGAAGGGTCGCGTCGGGTTGGTGGAAGACGGCAGCACATGCTCCTCGCCACAAATTTTTATAATGTCCGGCGCATGCCCGCCGCCTGCGCCCTCGGTATGGAAGGCGTGAATGGTTCGGCCTTTCATAGCGGCGACGGTATTCTCGACAAACCCGCTTTCATTAAGTGTATCGGTGTGGATCATCACCTGGACGTCCATCTCATCGGCGACACTAAGACAGCAGTCAATCGCGCCCGGCGTCGTGCCCCAGTCTTCATGCAGTTTAAGTGCGCAAGCGCCTGCCTTGACCTGTTCCTCCAAAGCGGCTGGCAGAGAGGCGTTACCCTTACCAGCGAAGGCCAGGTTCATTGGGAACGCATCTGCTGCCTGCAGCATGCGCCCGATATGCCAAGGACCCGGCGTACAGGTCGTGGCCAGCGTGCCATGCGCAGGGCCGGTACCACCGCCCAACATAGTGGTCAGGCCCGAATGCAGCGCATCTTCGATCTGTTGTGGACAGATGAAATGGATATGGCTGTCAAACCCACCTGCGGTGAGAATGCGACCCTCACCAGCAATCGCCTCCGTGCCGGGGCCCACGATGATGTCAACGCCGGGCTGCGTGTCCGGGTTACCAGCCTTCCCGATGCCCGCAATTATGCCGTCCTTCAGGCCGATATCAGCCTTGTAGATGCCGGTGTAATCAACCACGAGCGCATTTGTGATGACTGTATCTACAGCGCCTTCAGCTCGCGTGGCCTGCGACTGCCCCATACCGTCGCGAATGACCTTACCGCCACCAAACTTAACCTCTTCGCCGTAAAGCAGCGCATTATCACCCGACCCTCCAGTGGCCGCAGCCCCGGCGCGTTCAGCAATCAAGTCGCGCTCAACTTCAATGACGAGGTCTGTATCGGCCAGCCGCAGCTTGTCACCGACTGTGGGGCCAAACATGGCGGCATAATCAACTCGCTTTATTGAAGCAGGCATTTAAAGATCTCCCATGACACGCTGGTTAAATCCAAACACGCGCCGGGCTCCGCTGATAGGAACTAGCTGCACCTCACGCCGCTGGCCCGGCTCAAAGCGCACTGCCGTGCCGGCAGCAATATCCAGACGCCGACCGTGCGCCGCTGCCCTGTCAAACGCGAGCCCGGGGTTGGTTTCGGCGAAATGGTAATGCGAACCAACCTGCACTGGCCTGTCGCCGGTGTTGGCCACCTCCAATGTGATCGCATCTGCCCCGGCATTGAGCGTGATCTCACCCTCTGCGACAAACACTTGGCCTGGTATCATGGCACTGCTCCCTGTTCTCTTGTTGTGAAATGACCTATGACAATCACCTTATCGGGTTATGCACGGTCACCAGCTTCGTACCGTCCAGGAAGGTCGCCTCGACCTGTACGTCATGGATCATCTCTGGGACACCTTCCATGCATTGCTCTCTGGTAATCACCTGGGCACCGGCCTGCATCATGTCAGCCACCGAGCGCCCGTCGCGCGCGCCTTCCACCACAGCATCGGTGATTAAGGCAATCGCCTCAGGATGGTTAAGTTTCACCCCGCGCGCCAGTCGCTTTCTGGCCACTTCGGCCGCCATCGCAACCAACAACTTATCTTTTTCCCTGGGCGTTAGGTTCATTTATAGTCTCCAAGATGCAGGTAGAGTGTCATTGGTGAGACGATCCAAAATCGGCAGTAGACTTCGGCGAAGTTCAAACCCGTCCTGCGCCAAAATCCGCAGGATCAGCACATCAGGTTGCAAAAGAGATGCGCCCGCAGTGCTATCGAGAATCCGTAGGGCGAACGTGTACTGCGCCTCTGCGTCCGGGCCGACACAAACAAGGCTGGCCATCGCGCCTGCGCCACCCGCTACGGCACATCGTGCCAAAACATCTTTCATACCACCGGAAAGTCTCGTTGCATCGCGGTAGAGTGGCGCGCCGCTGCGATCAATCATTATATGGTCGCTGAACCAGATGTCGCTGAGTTCTTCGCCCATCATGGTCCGACCGAATATAACGGGCTCGACCAAAACAAGCTGCGCATCTTCTGCAAGATCACAATGCAAGCGGCGAGACAAAGCCGCACCATCAAACAGGATAAGTTCTTGCGGCAACCAAAAAAGGCTAGCCCCAGATCCCACTTTAAGCGTGCTGAAAACGTCTGCATGATTATCCGTGGAACAATAGGCGCGCTCAGCAGCTTGCGTAGTAACGGCTGCTTTTGCGCCAGCTTCCAAGTGGATCTCCGCAGTAATTCGATCGCCACCGGTCAATCCACCAGCGGAGTTGACCAAAATCGCATCAACACGGCTGGGCTCTCGGGTAAAAAAAACCTTGATGCACCCCGACATACGCATGTCGGAAAGCCGACTGATGCCGTTCTCTTGTTTGATATTTACAAAGCAGTCTCCCTTCGCTCTGAGCGCTTGCATAGGCACGGCGAGGGCTCTTTTCGCGTTAATGTGAAGGATGATAAAGCCTCCGGTCAGGTTCGATGGCAGACTGTTTCAAAGGCACGTGCATGTTGCCAGAGAAAAGCAAAGTCA
Organism: Pseudomonadota bacterium; assembly: GCA_039180185.1. Lineage (GTDB taxonomy): Bacteria > Pseudomonadota > Alphaproteobacteria > Rhodobacterales > Rhodobacteraceae > Roseovarius. The sequence goes on from JBCDDS010000062.1 coordinate 11,740, forward strand.
TCGATTGCCAGATGATCGAATTGCCCAATTCTTGTGCATATTCATCATTTGTTTTCCGCGTCCTGCGATATCGAACAAATGCAACAGCTCAGAAAGTTTTCAGACCGCTTACTTGATTGGCTGAAAAACGCGTGGAAAGCTCAAATTATGAGCAGAATAAAAACTTTAGGTTTGGCGGCCTTGTGTACTTTGACTTACCCAGCGGCGGCTGTTGAAGACAGGCAACTACCTGAAATAATTGCGAATTGCACTGGACTGCTATCCGCTGAGATGGAATTTGCGTGGTTAATGAACAACCCAGATGCCGATTTGATACAGAAACGGCGCGAAACGTTCGTTAAAATTCTAAACGCCGTTCAGGACAGCACTGAAGCAAAGAGATTGCTTGCTCACCGAATCGACGCCAAAATGGCGCACGCGAACCTTTTAAGCGTTGTGCATTTCAGAACTGACGTCAGACGAGCGCTCTGGGCAAAAAAACAAGCTAACTTCCGCAAAAATCAATGTGAAAATTTGTTGTTAGACAGCTGAGCGATGCTGCAGCGCAGCAGAGAACCGTTTAATCTTTACACATAATTACGGAATGCGGTGAATTTTTAATCACCCGCGCCAAGATACTCGCCACCATCGCACGCCCTGACTCGGTCTTTGGAAATCAATAAGCTTACAAGCTTGCGAGGTTGAAAAAACCTGTTCGCTTGTGCGGTGATGTCGGATTAGGACACCAGATCACCACCGCACGCCGCAACTTAATGCGTGTAGGGGGTATGGCGATGTTCATGGGAAATCGCAACGCCATTGCACGCCGTGCAAAAGGAAAAAAAATGTCAAAAAAACTACTGACGTCTGCAGCCGCCCTTTGTTTTGCGAGCGTGCTGCCTGCTGTGGCATGTGAAGCACCGATCAAAGTGGGCGTCTTGCACTCGCTGTCAGGAACCATGGCGATTTCTGAAACTACGCTCAAAGACACCATGGAAATGCTGGTGGAACAACAAAATGAACAGGGCGGCGTTCTAGGATGTGAGCTCGAGGCAGTTATCGTTGACCCGGCTTCAGATTGGCCGCTCTTCGCAGAAAAAGCGCGCGAGTTGCTGACAGTCCATGGGGTTGACGTAATTTTTGGTAACTGGACATCAGTGAGCCGCAAGTCTGTTCTGCCGGTTATCGAAGAGCTTAACGGCCTGCTGTTCTATCCTGTGCAGTATGAAGGCGAAGAAAGCTCAAAAAACGTGTTCTACACCGGTGCTGCGCCCAACCAACAAGCTATCCCGGCCACGGATTACTTCCTCGAAGAGTTAGAAGTAGAGAAGTTTGCGCTGCTTGGTACCGATTACGTCTATCCGCGAACCACGAACAACATCCTTGAAAGCTACCTTAAGGACAAAGGTATCGCCGCTGACGATATCTTTGTGAACTATACGCCATTCGGACATTCCGACTGGTCCAAGATCGTAGCCGATGTTGTAGCGCTTGGCGCCGACGGCAAGAAAGTCGGTGTGATCTCAACGATCAACGGTGATGCCAATGTGGGCTTCTACAAGGAACTGGCTGCAACGGGAGTATCGGCCGATGACATTCCAGTCGTCGCCTTCTCGGTCGGCGAGGAAGAGCTTGCCGGTCTTGATACAACCAATCTAGTGGGTCATCTAGCTGCTTGGAATTACTTCCAGTCGGCAGAATCAGACGCCAACGAAGCTTGGGTTGAGGCGTGGAAAGCCCGCATGGGTGAAGAGCGTGTGACCAACGACCCGATGGAAGCCCATTACATTGGTTTCAACATGTGGGTGAACGCGGCTGAGGCAGCGGGCACAACCGACGTTGATGCGGTTCGTGAGGCAATGTATGGTCAGGAATTTCCGAACCTGACAGGTGGTACAGCAGTAATGCTTCCGAACCACCACCTGGCGAAGCCGGTTCTGATCGGTGAAATCCAGGAAGACGGTCAATTCGACATCATCAGCCAGACAACAGAAGTGCCGGGCGACGCCTGGACCGATTTTCTGCCTGAATCAGCTGTTCTGAAGTCTGACTGGAAAGAGCTCGGCTGCGGTATGTTCAACACCGAGACCAACAGCTGCGTTCAGATCAAATCCAACTACTAAGAGCATGTGGTTTTTTACCCATCCTGCAAAATAAAGAGAACGAGGGGCGTTCGCGCCCTTCGCCATTTGGGGGGAAGGCATGAGACAGTTTCTGACGATCCTTTTGTGTATGTGCCTGGCTCTGCCGGCTCTCGCTCAGCAGGCTGACGCGCCAATACAGCAACTACTGCAGGAGCATGGCGCCAGTATTGCAAAGCCAAAGCGTAAATCTATTCAGCCGGTTATCGATGCGCTTGTCGAAAGTGGTTTGCCCGAAGTGCAGCTTGTACTTGAGACGTGGCAAGCCAAAGAGGTCTGGCGAAACAAAGAGAGCGGGCTTTTCGTCTTCGCAGAAGAAGTGGATCGTAAGACGCTTCGTATTTTCGATTTTGCCAACGGAGCAGATATAGGAACTGTCTCTGACAAAGAGTTCAGGCAGCTCAAGCCCAATAGCGGTGTGCGCGGTCTAATCGCTGCTGCATTGGTGAAATTCCAGCTGCTTGATGACAGTTTTTGGACACGCAGCAAGGCACTCGACGCGATTGCTCGGGATCCGAAAGATACTCATTTGTTTGCCTTGCGTGACGTCGTAGAGACGGAAAGCGATGCCGGGCTAAAAGCGCGCATGCAACGACTTGAACGGTTGCTTACGATTGAGTTTGGTGCAGGCGAAGAAGAACGTATTGCCGCGATTGAGCATTTCGAAGGTGATCTTGGTGTCGATGTGCGGGCCGCTTTGAACCCGCTCTTGGCGGTCAAACGCGAGGTCGCCCAAACCGCTCCTGAGGGCGCCGCTGTGGCGCGCACACTCAAGATAGGCGAAGACATCTCTGAGGATGAGGCCTATGAAATATTGGTCTCGCAAGGGTTGGCCACCGCCTCGATCTCTGCCGCGGACCGCCGCGAGGTTCTTGTTGCCAATATTGAGAACGGACAGATTGCGGGAATTGAGGTGTCCACACTCAATACTGATGCGGCTCGACAATCGGCCTATGACGCGCTGGTCGCCCAAGGCGTGGCAGAGCAAAGCGTGACAACGGAAAATCGCCAGGCCTTGCTGACATCTCACACGTTCTTTGAAACTTATGTTGCCGCCCCGCCACCAGTAGCGCTGGCAGCTGCAGCGGCTCTAGCAAGCATTGAGAACAAGGTGGCTTTGAGCCAGGCAGCGGATCTGGGGCTTGATGCCGTTTCTCTGGCGTCGATCTATTTTCTGGCTGCCATAGGGCTTGCCATAACCTTTGGCGTTATGGGTGTCATAAACATGGCCCACGGCGAATTTATCATGATGGGGGCCTATACCGGCTATGTGGTGCAGTTTTTTGTGCCCAATCATACGCTTTCGATTGTTTTGGCCATTCCGCTGGCCTTTGCGGTGACTTTTTCGGCAGGTGTGGCGATGGAGCGGCTGGTGGTGCGCTGGCTTTATCACAGGCCGCTTGAGACACTGCTGGCAACGTTTGGTGTCTCCATCGCGCTACAGCAGATTGCCAAGAACGTCTTTGGCACGCAGGCGCGTCCACTTACGGCGCCAGGCTGGCTCGATGGCTCTTGGGTGATCAATGATGTGATCTCAATCAGTTACATCCGTATTGCTATTTTCGTTCTGGCGTTGCTGTTTCTTGCACTCTTCCTGTTTGTGATGAACCGCACTCGGCTGGGGCTCGAAGTGCGCGCGGTGACACAGAACCCGCGTATGGCGGCCTCGATGGGCATCAACCCGGACAAGATCAATATGCTGACATTCGGCTTTGGTTCCGGCATCGCAGGGATCGCGGGCGTGGCCATCGGCCTCTATGCGAAAGTAACCTCCGAGATGGGAGCAGATTACATTGTGCAGAGCTTTATGACGGTTGTTGTTGGAGGAGTGGGTAACATCTGGGGAACGCTTTTAGGCGCCTCTTTAGTGGGCACACTGCAGAAGGGGATTGAGTGGTTGAACCCTTCAAATACTTTAGCGGCGCAGACCTACATGATCCTCTTTATCATCCTCTTCATCCAATTCCGGCCGCGTGGCATCATCGCGCTAAAGGGTCGGGCGGCAGAGGCTTAGGATGTCTGAGCTTTCTGCGGGACGATTTGGACACAAACCTTTTGTTGTGAAACATCCTTCTGTGGTGATCTTCATAGCTTTTTTGGCGCTCTTTACCGCAGGGGTGACAGTGCTGGCCGAGGGCTTCGGTATTGGAGTGATTTCGACCAGCTTTGTTAAGACGCTGGGCAAGACGCTTTGCCTATGTTTGGTGGCGATGGCAATGGATCTCGTCTGGGGCTATTGCGGTATTCTGAGTCTTGGGCACATGGCGTTTTTCGGGATCGGCGGCTATGCCATCGGTATGTGGCTAATGTATGCGCGCACAGAGATTATCGTAGTGAAGAACCTTGCAGCTGCACCTCTGCCACCGACACAACAGGAGATATCGGACGGGATCGCGACCCAAATCTTCGGCGTTGTAGGGGCTTCGGAATTCCCGCCTATCTGGGCCTTTGCGCATTCACTCCCTTTGCAAGTGATGGCTGTGGTTCTGGTGCCGGGTCTGCTGGCCTTGGTCTTTGGTTGGCTTGCATTTCGTAGTCGGGTGACTGGCGTGTATCTCTCAATATTGACCCAAGCCATGACATTGGCTCTTTCACTGTATTTGTTCCAGAACGACAGCGGCTTGCGTGGCAATAATGGTCTCTCTGGTCTGCAAAATTTACCAGGACTCGATCACGTGCCGCAGTCGACCGTCTCGATCTGGTTTTTCTGGGCATCAGCCGCGGCGCTTGCCACGGCCTATCTACTTTGTAGCTGGATCATCTCTGGCAAATTTGGCTCCGTGATCCGCGCAATCCGGGATGATGAGGCGCGGGTGCGGTTTCTCGGCTATTCTGTTGAGGCCTACAAGCTTTTTATCTTCACTTTCACCGCCATTCTAACGGGGATTGCAGGCGCGCTTTACTATCCGCAGGCAGGCATCGTGAACCCAGCCGAAATTGCACCAATTGCTTCCATCTATCTAGCTGTCTGGGTGGCGATCGGAGGACGCGGGCGGCTTTATGGTGCGGTGATTGGTGCAGCTTTTGTATCTCTGGTGTCAACCTGGTTCACCGGTGGTCAGGCACCAGACATCAATCTTGGTTTCTATCGCATCCAATGGGTCGATTGGTGGACTGTATTACTTGGATTATCTTTCGTCGCGGTCACGCTTTTTGCACCACGTGGGATGGGTGGGCTTTTTGACGTAATTTTTAACCGAGAGAGACCCGACCGACATGGTGCTGATCTCGGCCCTGACCAGGGCGCGTTGCGCGAAAAGGAAGCCGATAAATGAGCCAACTTCTAGAAGTTTCCGGCGTCTCCGTATCCTTTGACGGTTTTAAAGCGGTCAATAATCTTACTTTTCAGATCGGCGAGGCAGAGATGCGCGCCATTATTGGTCCGAATGGGGCTGGCAAGACTACTTTCATGGACATGGTGACTGGGAAAACCAAACCCGATGAAGGTCACATTCTTTGGGGAGAAAAGTCGGAATCCCTTCTGGCAATGAACGAAGCCCAAATCGCGCGTGCGGGAATTGGGCGAAAATTTCAACGCCCCACAGTGTTTGAGGACCAGACCGTTGCGGAAAACCTGATGCTGGCGCTCAAAAAAAAGCGTGGACCGTTTTCGGTTTTGTCGTTCAAACCAACTGCATCTGATCGAGAACGCGTTGCAGAGTTGGCAGAAGAAATAGGTCTACTTGGTTCTCTAGATCGCAAATCAGGAGAACTAAGCCATGGGCAAAAGCAATGGTTGGAAATAGGTATGCTACTTGCACAGGACCCTCGCTTACTGCTCGTAGATGAACCGGCAGCAGGCATGACAGCCGCGGAGCGGGAACATACTACGGAGATTCTTGTAAAAGCCGCCGAGACTCGCGCGGTCGTAGTCGTAGAGCATGATATGGAATTTGTTCGCCGTCTCGGATGTAAAGTGACTGTGTTGCACGAAGGCGCTGTGTTGGCGGAAGGATCGATTGACCACGTAACCAACAATGAAAAAGTCATTGAGGTGTATCTTGGCCGATAGTGTTGTTGAAGTAACAGGTCTTACGTTGCACTATGCCGGCAGTCAGATTTTGCACGATGTTTCTTTGTCGGCGGCACTTGGCGAAGTACTTTGTGTCATGGGTACCAACGGCGTTGGTAAAACCAGCCTTCTGAAAGCACTCTCAGGCACGCATCCACACAGTGAAGGTGAATTTATACTAGACGGCGAAGCCATCGGCAAAAGCAACGCCCACACGCTTGCTCAAAAAGGCGTGGCGTATGTACCTCAAGGTCGGGAAATTTTCCCTTTCCTTACAGTCAAGGAAAACCTGGAGACGGGCTTTGCATGTTTACCGCCCAATCAAAGGCGCATTCCAGATGAAATCTTCGACTTGTTTCCTATTCTAAACGAGTTCTTAAGGCGCCGCGGGGGCGACCTGTCAGGCGGGCAACAACAGCAACTCGCAATAGCGCGAGCTTTGGTCACAAAACCGAAGCTTTTATTGCTGGATGAACCCACAGAGGGTATTCAACCAAATATCATCAAACAGATCGGCGAAGTCATTAAGTCTCTCAGAGCCAGGGGCGACATGGCCATCATCTTAGTGGAACAATACTTCGATTTCGCAGCTCAACTTGGTGACAGTTTTCTCGTGTTGGAACGCGGACGATGCAAGTTGAACGGACATGCGAACGAATTGGAATTTAACGACCTTAAGAACGCCGTATCCGTTTAGATAGCTGCATTTGCAAGATTTGTAACTCGAGCTCGAAGGAGCCTGAGTCTTCGGACATCTTGAACAATGATTATTGGACCAGGGCGGTCATCTAATGATTTCAGTCGGACGCTTTTGCATCAATGGTAGCTTTGCTGACCAGGCTGGTTAGAGGTCAAATGAAACGAATGTCCGCTTTGACGTCACAATTCAACACTCGGGTCTTCCGCAGAAAACCAGCGGAACAGTAATCGTCTTTCTAGATTAATGTCCTGGATTTTCGATCTCTGTGTCTTCGTCTCCTGTGTCGAACTTTTGCGCCCAGGCCAAGAGCAGGTCGCTATCGCCCTTCCGTCTGCGCCATTGGCGGATGGCGTTTCTGAGACCGGCGCGCGCTATGGTCGTTACGGGCGCTTGCCATTCGTTGGGCTCAAGAGACTGTCCAAGAGCTAACCATACATCTTGCTTTTGGCGCATATAGTCGTCCGGGCCCCATTCCGACAGAAGAGACTGAAACGCGTTAAAGGCGACCGCATCAAAATCCTTGTCTTCTCCGAGCCGCCCCATCACCGGGCTTTTTGGGTGAAACCCGCAGCACGGTGTCCACCCCTTAGGGATCGGCGTGCTAGTCGCATGAGTACGTTTGACACGGATCAACTGCGGCAGAACGTGGGTGTGCGGGCCTTCGGGGGATTTGCCGCCGGTGTCAGGGCCTCCAATCATCTGATAGACTTCCACCCGGCCCAAGCGCGTCAGCGCAACACGGTGCGGATGCGCCTCCAGAATGGCGCCCATGGTCGGGTTGCCATGTTCCATCAAA
>JBCDDS010000063.1:0-19301 GCA_039180185.1 Pseudomonadota bacterium
ACGCCAGAAGGCAATGCGTTGAGTTTGTAAACCTTGCCATCGATTACCAAGGTGTGCCCGGCGTTGTGTCCACCTTGAAACCGGGCGATCACATCGGCGCGTTCGCTCAGCCAGTCGACAATCTTGCCCTTGCCCTCGTCGCCCCACTGCGCACCCACAACAACCACGTTGGCCATGAATTCCCCCTCGGCGTCGCCAAACCCTCGTGGGTATAGCGATCTGTGCAGGGGTTTGGAACCGGAATTTGAGCCATTTTTGTAATTGATCCGCACAAAGCATCAATCTGCGGATGCACGCTTGCGGGCAGGCTCGGAATTGCTTAGATACCGCTCATTCGATTGACCGCACGCTTCTACCGAAGGCCGCAACATATGGAAAACGTAATCCTGCTCATTCACCTCCTGCTGGCACTGGCGCTGATTGGCGTTGTTTTGCTGCAGCGGTCTGAAGGCGGTGGGCTCGGCATTGGCGGCGGCGGTGGTGCAACGACCGGGCGTGCAGCGGCGACGGCATTGGGTAAGCTCACCTGGATCTTAGGTATAGCGCTTTTCGCAACCACACTGACGCTCACCGTTATTGCGGCGCAAAATTCTGGAACCACGTCGGTGCTAGACCGCTTAACCGACGATCTACCTGGCCGAACAGGCGAGACCACCGATGACGAGGGAAGCACAGGTCAGGGCCTCTTGCCGCCAACATCGGGCGATGACGCGCCACTTATCCCGAGCGCAGAGTAATCTGAGCACCACAATCCTTTGAGGCTGGCATTTTTTTTGCAACATCATGTTGCGGTCGTCTTGCGCGTTCACCCCGAATCCGTTTATCCTTAAATCCCGTGGTGCTGCGATAAATCACACGCTCGGGGCCTCACAAAAATCGACGAAAATCGGCGCGTAAGACGCTGGTGAATGCTTATTGCGGGGGCTGCCACTCTATGGCGAGATACGTTTTTATTACAGGTGGGGTTGTTTCATCCTTGGGCAAAGGGCTGGCGTCAGCCGCGCTCGGGGCGTTGTTGCAGGCGCGTGGTTTTTCTGTTCGCTTGCGCAAGCTTGACCCGTATCTAAACGTGGATCCCGGCACCATGTCTCCGTTTGAGCATGGCGAGGTGTTTGTCACTGATGATGGCGCGGAAACCGATCTCGACCTTGGTCACTATGAACGCTTCACTGGTGTGCCCGCGCGCATGACGGATTCGGTCAGTTCTGGCCGGATTTACTCCAGCGTGCTGGAGCGAGAACGCCGTGGTGATTACCTTGGAAAAACCATTCAGGTGGTCCCACACGTGACCAATGAAATCAAAGACTTCATAGCGATTGGCGATGATGAGGTCGATTTCATGCTCTGTGAAATTGGCGGCACTGTCGGTGACATTGAGGGCCTGCCTTTTTTCGAGGCCATTCGTCAGTTCAGCCATGATCGCCCACGCGGCCAGTGCATTTACATGCATTTGACACTCTTGCCGTGGCTGGCCGCTTCGGGCGAGCTGAAAACCAAACCGACCCAGCACTCGGTAAAGGAGCTGCAATCCATCGGGATTGCACCGGATATTCTGGTCTGCCGCTCTGAACAACCAATCCCGGAAAAGGAACGCGAAAAAATCGCGCTTTTCTGTAACGTACGCAAAGATGCCGTGGTCGCCGCCTATGATCTGAAGTCAATCTACGAGGCACCGCTCGCCTATCATCGTGAGGGGCTTGATCAGGCGGTGCTTGACGCCTTTGGCATCTCCCCTGCCCCACGCCCCGACATGGCCAAGTGGGACGACGTGGTCGACCGGATCAGCAACACCGATGGCGAGGTCAATGTGGCCATCGTCGGCAAGTATACGCAGCTTGAGGATGCCTATAAGTCGATCAAAGAGGCGCTGACTCATGGCGGCATGGCCAACCGCGTTAAGGTCAATATCGAATGGGTGGATGCGGAGGTTTTCGATGGTAAGGACGCAGCACCGCATCTGGAAGGCTACCACGCCATCCTGGTGCCCGGTGGCTTTGGTGAGCGCGGCACCGAGGGTAAAATCAAAGCGGCGCAATTCGCGAGGGAACGCAAAATTCCCTATCTTGGGATCTGCCTTGGCATGCAGATGGCCGTGATTGAGGCCGCGCGCAATAAGGCAGGCTTGAAGGACGCAGGGTCAGAGGAATTTGATCATGAGTCGGGTAAGAAGCGTTTCACACCGGTTGTCTACCACCTCAAAGAATGGGTGCAGGGCAACCAAAAGGTCCAGCGCAAGGTCAGTGACGACAAAGGTGGTACGATGCGACTGGGCGCATATGACGCTGTGCTCAAAGAGGGCACCAAGGTCGCCGAGGTTTATGGCGGCACCTCGATAGATGAACGACATCGCCACCGCTACGAAGTCGACATTAAGTACCGCGACAAGTTGGAAAAGTGCGGTTTGGTTTTTTCCGGAATGTCGCCAGATGGGCGCCTTCCGGAGATCGTAGAATGGGCCGATCACCCATGGTTTATTGGGGTACAGTTCCACCCGGAGCTCAAATCAAAACCCTTCGCACCGCACCCCCTGTTTGCGGATTTTGTGCGCGCCGCAGTTGAGACATCGCGTTTGGTCTAATGTTCAAACTTGAACGTCATTCGCTGGGTCAATACATCATTGCGCGGTAAGTCTGGTGAAGGCCGATGTCCCAGAACCAACTGCTACAACCCCAATTCTGCGGGAAGGTCCATTTTCGAGTTGGATGTTGAACAGCGTCTCGTTGTTCAAAAACGTGTTCACGTCATTGCCGACCACGGACATCTCCAACACATCTGAGCCGTCAAGTTTCGCCACGACGCCCTCTGCTTTGTTGATGTTGAAGCCGTCCGGAGTGCGCACAAAAATATAGGCGCCACCGTCGCTGGATATCGTTATGGCCATGTAGCGGTTGCCTTCGCGGAAGTTGAACAAAATACCGGCGTGGCTTTGATCCCCTTGAGACGCTTGCGTATAAACGTGGGTTTTCAAGGTGAAATCCCGCCCTTCAAAATTCGATAAACCCCGCCAGAAATACTTCACCGCGCCTTGGTCACCATCGTTCGTGAGCGTGAACCAATTCTCATCAGCCGCTAACGTCCAGAACCCGTCCTGACCAAGTTCAACAGAGGGCGTAACCGGTCCAAGGTGCTTTTCCAAGCCTGACTGAGCAAACCCCACAGATGCTCCCAAAACAGCGAACAAAAAAACAAGAAACCTGATAGAACTTTTCTCAACTAACACTGTTTTCCTCCAACTTTTTCAATTGCTTGAGCTAAAAACCAAGCATTTTCTTCAAACTTCGCGCCGAAAAACTTCATATGCTGTGGATTCCATCAAATCGGGTCCCTTTACAATAAACGTAAAGGAAAATTTTTCGGGTTTTACTTTGCCTGATCCTGATTTCGCTTTTCCGTCAAAATACACGTCAAAAATGCCGTCTTGATCAATTGGTTTGACAACGTAATTCCCACTGAGCCGATCGTTGACGTAAAAACTTTCCTCTGTGTACTTCATCTCACCAGGATCTTGTGTCGGAACCCATTTTTGATTGATGTATTCTGCATAGTCGTATCCGGAGTACGTGCCCTCATTGTCAAATGAGAGCTGCTTACGACCGATTAATGTGACTTCTCTGTGCTCATGTTCCGTTTTGTATTCGAAGTCGGTGCACAGCCAGGTTCCAATCACGTAAGACGCAAAGTCAAACGGTGTCTTAGCCGGCAGAGTGGCGATGAACTCTGCCAGCGCAGGGGCCTGCGTGGCTGGAGCCCAGTCTGTCATGCCCTGATGCCAAACCATGACATTCTGGGCGTCAGCGACCGACTTGATCCGCTCCTTCAACGCAGTCGCATCGAACGGGCCTAAAATAGCTCCGTTTTCAGCTATAAAGATCCCCGGTGTGGACGCCTTCAGGCCCGCAGGGAGCAGACACGCAAAACCGCCAAAAAGGACTTTGCGCCTTTGCATGTGCGTCAGCTCGCCTCAGGAACCCGAACGAATATGATACCCTCTTTTGTTTTCAAAGCGTTGGGCCCGTCCGGCGATACGATAAACTGCTCCGACGCTGTGCCTGTACCGACAAGTTGATCTTTTAGCACTTGTGAGTAAGCGTACTTCCGTTCCAGACGAAAAACATTGTCGCCTTCTCCGGACATCGTCCAATCCCCTTTTTCATGATAGACGTTTATATCAGGATTGGGCGTATCAAGTGCCCAGAACAACGTCGCGCCTTCAAACTTTCCATCTGGCAGAAGCTTCATTTGAACAATGGCGTTGTGATCTTGCCCGTCCAACGTCCAGACAAATCTTTGGCTTATCCACACGCCGAGTGAGTAAGACTGTATGTCGGTGACTTTAAAGTTCCCGTCCGAGCCATCACCTTGACCGATCGCGGCAATGATACCCTGCAATTGCGGAACGGTTGACGCGAGTTCCCATTTCGCCATACCGGGCATCCAAACATATGTTGATGCCGCGGCTTCGGGATTAGGCAAGATGGATTGAAACTTGTCAGCATCCATTGGTCCGACCTGTTGACCATCCACCAACACATAAATCTGCATTGGTGGGGGCGGGACATTCACGTTGTTGCGTGGTGCGTTTAAAACCACGTTCTGTGCGTAAGCTGGAACGCTGAAAACGACCAGGAATAAAATAAGTCTGAACATATCGATCCTCCTTAATTGCTGACGCGGTAGCTTCTCGTGCCGTCTTTCGAAGCGAGAGTGTTGCGATCAATAATCGTGTAAAGCACCGCGTCATTACTGGTTTGCGTGTTTGGAGGTTGATTTGCGGTGGTCATCGTTGTTGTGCCGTTTGTCTTTAAGATGAAACTGTTGTCTGTTTTTGTTTCTACTTGCCACGTTCCTTTCATGGAAATGTTGGCGACAAACTGACCGTATTGGTGTTGAGCAACAATTTGTCCGAAGCCTGTCAGGGACCCATCAGGGCGATACGTAACACTGAAAGAGGCTTGAAACTGCGTGCCATCAGGGAAATGGCCAGGAGCCTTACTTTCCCACGTACCAACAACGTAACCTGCCGCATCAAACTTTTGCTCTGGTGGTACAGCCGTCAGAAGCGGTGCAACCGCAGCTACCGTTGCCGCAGCCTGCCAATCCGTCATCCCCTCCATCCAAACGAGGGTTCTGCGGTTAATTTCTCGTGCGGCAATTTTTGCAATCAACTGCTCTTTGTTGAAAGGGCCAAAAACCTGACCGTTTATTGAATAGAAAACTTTGAGCTGCTGCGCAGGCGGTGGCGGTGGCGGCGGTGGCGGTGGTGTCGCACCAGGTGGCTGCGGCGGAGCGGGTGGTTGATGATTATCCGCCATCGCGAATTGAAGACCCGCCAAAGAAATTGACGCACAAAAAAATAAAAGCAGGAAACGCTGCATTCCATCCCCCAAAATGAAAAACATCCTCTCTAGAGTAGGTCGAACGATCCTTGTCTTTCAACAAAATATTGAACGTATCGGAATTCTGAGCTTAATTGCATAACCGATCGAATTCCTCACGGAAGCACGATAACCTCTTAATAACGCAAGCATAATCTATGGAAAAAGTTTCAAACCTATCATACAGCGAGATCGTCGGTTTCTACCATTTGCAGATGGGGCGCGTTGAAATGACGTGGTTCAGAATAATTTATCTGCATGCAGCTATCTTCGGCATTTTGGTCTTCTTTTTTGAGGCTCAAACTTTTCTGGTCACTCAACGAGCCTTGGTATTGGGTTTCTACACGGTCAACATGATCGTCTTTTACGTGGCTCTTCAGGAAGGATATGAGGGTTTAAAGTGTGCGGTAACAGACCTTTCGAAATTTCCCGAAACCGATGGCGAAGTTGATCAGTGGTTCCGGTCGAGACGCCTTGACTTCAAAGCGCCTGTAAGAAGAGCTGTTATGATTGTTGCCTGGACAATTGTCGCTTATCTTTTGTTCTGGACCGTAATTTGGCCCTAGGCATCAAAGCCCACGGCCATCTCCCGCAAGCATGAATGGCCCCCAGTAGCTGGGATGTAACTCTCTAGCCGTCGCATCCGGATCGTCAATCACGGAAAGCATCGCAAGCCGCAGCGCATCTGCGCGTGTCGTTTCCGGTTTCGTTCTAAGCATTGTTAGTGTGTTTGTCGTGAGCTTAACCGCCGCGTCAGAATAGACCGGCCAGTGGGATACTACCAAGCTCTTGGCACCTGCCGCAAAGAAGGCGCTCGCAAGCCCGGAAAGACCTTCATCTTCCTCGCTATCTCCAGACGCCGTGTTGCAAGCAGACAGGATGACAAGCTCAGCATTGAGTTCCAATCCTGCAATTTCGGCGGACGATAAAAGCCCATCATCCTTCGCTGTGGCCACTGCTGGTGGTGTCAGAACCAGCGCCGCATCATTGACGCCAATCTCACCGGCAACCAGTCCATGAGTGGCAAAGCTGATCACCGAATAGTTGCGTAGCTCGCCGGAAGCGCTCATCGCCTTTATGCCTGTTTCGGTCGCCATGTCTTGAAGAAGAATCTTGTGGTCCGGAAATCCTGCCGCGACGCTCTTGAGCTCACATCGGGAGTCGGGGAGCGCCAGAAGTTCCGCCACATTTGTAGTGCGGTTTGTACCGGCACTCCTTGCAATTGCGGACGAGGCATCTGCGAATAGTATCCCTTCGTCAGCTTCTGGACCACAATCAAAAGTTATAGGTCCATCGCGCTGCTCACCAATGAGGGGGTCGCCAATACCTAGAAAGCTTTGTGATCCAGAGCTCTTTTCGTTTTGATTACGTATGAAGTAAAAACTTAAAACCGAAGGTACGACCTCGATTGAATAATCGCGGATCAACCATTTGCTTTCATTGATGGCCTGACCCGGCAACATCGGGCTTTCAAGCATCAAATGAAACGGCATTGCCGCCAAAGCTCTGTCCGGCACGACGATTATGCGCGACTTGCCCTCTAGTATATCTTCCAGTGGGGCCACGAGTTCTTGATATGCCTGATAGGCTGGCGCACCATCAAAAGTGGGACCTTGATTTGACTGCGCAACACCAGCGAAGGTTCCAAATGTGCCGCGCGTACCTTGACCCTGGGCGGCGCTACAGGACGGATCGGTCAATGCAGCCGAACAGCGTAGAGCAGACGAAGCCGCCAATAGTTCAGCCCTTGATGCAATGGGTACGAAAAGCACATGTTCGCGGCTCAAAGCAAAAGCAAACGATGCCGCCTGCCCCGTCCGCGGATGCGTAAGATCACTAGTGACATAAGTGATCAAAACCTCATCTTGCTGTAGTTGCTCAGCTATCGTTGTCATCCGGACCGGATTTGAGGCAATCATCGCCGAAAGCTCTGGAGCCTGATCAGCCAAATCTCGGGAGATTTCGGTGTAGCGTTCGCGCATAACCGTTGCACGTTCGATTATGCTGGATGGTTGTTCACCAAAATACTTCGATCGCGATATCGCTGCATCCAAGGATTGAAGATCACTTTCAATTTCTTGTCGTTCCTTTAGCAAACCACCAATATCTGTTCCGGCTGTTTCTCGTACAAACGCCGCGTTCAAAGCGCTGCCTGAGGAGTTAGATCCGAAGAGCTGCATCATCATGAACATCTCTTTGTGAAATCGAAAATCTTGTCCCATCACTGGATCATCTGCAAGTATGGCGGCTGCAGAGATGTGATAGGGCAAATGCGCCAAAGCGCCTTCGCGTGACCTTACGGCTGGCTGCAGTCGCACATCTGAGATTTCGCGAAAGGACTTAAGACCTGCAACGGCATCGTCATTTGCAAGAGCCAGTCTGCCCTCAGCTTGCTTTAAACGCATATACGCGTCCGAAGGTTGGACCGCGACGGAGAACCCAATCTTTGACCATTCTGCTGCTTCTTCAAAGTCGTCGCGCGCGATTGCCATCTCCGACAAAAAAGCCAGAACTTGTGGTTTCTGTGAGTTTGTAAGTTCGGCGAAAAATGTATTACCGGGGTAATCACCGGGTTCGAGCTCCAACTTTAGTGCAACCGTTTCCAAAAGCTCCTTGCCTATCGCCGCCCCATACAATTCGGATCCGTCTAATACGTCGATCAGAGTTTCTTTGGCGTCGCCGGTGAGGGATTCTCCAAGCAACATGCGAACGACCAATGCGTTCGCTTTTGCGAGCCAAATGTCTTCCGGTACGGATGGTTTTTGGGCTTGAACCAATTGCAGTCGTTGTTCGCTCAACTCCAAAGCTTTGTCCCTATTGCCAGCTTGTGCTTCGATCATTGCCAATTGACCAATGGCCGAGATAATCCCGGCTTCATCCTCTCGCGACGCGGCAGAGCTGTAGAATTGATCTGCAAGTTCACGCGCCTGCACCAAACGACCAGAGCTTACCGCCGCCGCAGTCGCTTCTGAGAGCATATGCGTGACAGCGTCATTTTGTAGGTTTTCGCCAAGCACCGCCGCTTTCTTGTAGAACTCCAGGGCAGTTTCGAAGTCGCCCGCCACTTCCTTAGATCGCGCAGCTGCACGAACCAGATCGAACACAACCGAACGGTCACTCTCTGGAACGATACTGTCGACTTCAATGGCCTTGACGACCAAGGCACTCACCAGCGTGTCTTCTAAAGCACCTTGTTGCGCTTCTGCGGCGGCAAGTTCAGCAATTGGAATGCTCGTCGCCGCAAGATATTCGGCAGGTGTTGACGCAATCATTGAAAGGTAAGGACGCGCACGCGAAATCTCTCCGCTTCTCAGATGGTTGCGCAGGATCATGTTTGCGAAAACGAACACCACAGGATCATCGGCGTACGCTTTTTGCATGTAAGCGTCCATCTTGACGATGGTCGCGTCACCTATGAAAAAATTGCTTTGATCCATTCCGCGTAACGCATCTTCGAAAGCTTCAGTATCTCCAGACTGTTGTAGTTGCGTAAGACGGGCCGAAATTTCCAAACGCTTCGCCTCTTCCGACATTGCTTCGTTGAAGAGCTCGTCAAGCGCCCAGATCTTTTCGTGCACGGCATTTACTTCTGCAAAAAAGGCGTCTTGGTCATCGATCTGAATTGAAGCCATGACCTCATCAAGTTCGATAGCCAAGTCAGCCTCGTACTGTCCCAAAGACGCGAATGCTTCCCAGTCTTCAATCGTGTAGTTGAGAAAGCGTTCTGCCGCTCGCGTCATTTGACCGTCATAAAACAACGCCAAGGCCTTTATCGCAGCGGCCTCCATTGCTCTCGGGTGATCCGCCGCTTTCCTGTCGCTGGCATGAAAGTCAAAAAGCGACGCGTATAACAGTGATTTTTCTGTTTCATCTGTTCCACTGTACGTGACCGCTATATTGTGAAGCGCGGTCAGAAAGTCTTCCTCCGCCTCCGGAAAGTTTTCCGCTATACGAATTACAAGGGCGTCGGTTACCGTCGACTCTTTCAACCTGCCCAAGCGATACTGCAAATCAGAGATTGCGGACAAAAACTCTACGCGTTCCAGAGCATTCTGACCGTAATGAGCAGCAACTTCGACTTCGAAGTCTCGCAATTCTTGCAGAAAACCCAAATCCTCTCTGCCCGCGTAGTAATCAGAGAGCATCACTAACTCTAAAGCCAGAAGGCGGTCTTCGTCAGATAATCCGTCATCAAGAGCAGCCAACGCTTCTTGTTTTGCGCTGGCAAGATCATCGGCATTGTAAGCTTCGATTGCGCGATCCAAGTCGGCAAGTGCGAGCGAGGGGAAAAGTACAATAAGAACTAACGCAATCAGGTTTCTCATAACTCTACTTTCAAAAGGGCATGGTCGAAAAAAACTTTTAATTCTCGTCACTGTGCAGCCAGAGATAGAAGCAACGCTTCCATATCGAGCGCTTGGGGCGCGTTCTCAAAATCCTGGCGTAATACTTGTTTGATTTGTGCCGCTGTCTCGGCTTGCTTGTTACGCAAATGTCCAACGACGTTCAGCATGCTAAGGTTCGAACAATCAGTTTTTCTGTACTGCCAAATCTGCGCTTTTTCCGGATGTGCCTCTAACCCGCAACGGATCGTCGGGTCCGCGCTTTTCCAAAACAGGGTAGAGATATCCAATATAGCCGATTGATCATTTGAAACATAGCTATGGGCAAGCATGTCTTCGCCTAAATCTGACATATCGATGGTGTCGATATCTTTGTGACTGAGCGTGTCTTCGCCAGCCTGCCCTGCGCGCGGTGCGTTGCCATGAAGCCTGCGCGAAGCTTCAAGCGCCCAATCCTGATCAGATGAATAGAGCGTTAGCCTTTCAGCCAAGGGTTTGATTGTCGGCAAAATGGCTGAGAAAAGACCCTGGTCCACGTCAGGCGCAGCAAAAATAATTTGGTCAAAAAGCGGTTCATCCAATGGTGCATTTCTAAGCGCCATAAGTTCGAGCGCATCCGTCAATGCACGGTTGCCCATCGAGTGCCCAATAACATGTATTTTTGTTGCGCCCGATTCTCTCACAAACTCCTCGAGAAACTTAGTAAGTCTCCGCCCGCTCAGCCGAACCACTGCGGTATCGGGCACATATCCGGTGGTCGCACCTCGTGACGGCCAGGAATATAGCACTGGCAAACCTTCAAAACTCATGTCGTAAGCAAGCTGCGCCGTGCGCTTCGCAGCTGTGTCGAAACTGACATTGTATCCGTGAATGAATATAAAAGCGTCTGATGACTCTCGATCATCAAGCCCCTGTCTCATTGACGCAAAAAACGCGTCCTTTTCCACAGGAGTAATCGATTGCAACATTGTGTGCTTTGTGGGGTCCTCTGAAAACTCAAGCCTCCAAATTGAAGGCGCTGAAAGCGTACCGGGCACCTGCGTTCTTGGAATCGTTACTTCCAACTTGCCATAGTTCAATCCATCTGTGCGGTCGTACCCGAAGAACTGTGAGGGATGACTCTCTCCGGTTTGCTTTCTATCCGTCGCATAGAACACTTCGACTGACACAAAACCGGGATCATTGCTTCTTGTCCCGGGCGGCGCGTCCAGAGAACCAGGCAACTCACCTATTGCTTTGCGCAGATCAGCCGCAGTTTTCGCATCTCCCAAGTCTTTTTCTAGCACTGCGATGCGTTCTAACAAATCACCCAGTATCTTTGGGTTGGTGGTGCTGGCGCGAAACCGTTCGAGAGCAAGATACAGCTGCTCAAGTGCTTCCTGTTTCATGCCAGCCTCAAGAAAACTGTCCGCTGCACCAAGCAGCACTGCACCAACATCAGCATCTATGACTTGTGGGAACCTTTGCGCCAATGCTGCACGAACAACTTCTATCTCAGCAGCTTGACCCGGCGCGGACTGCGCTGATTTCAGAGCTAATAGGTCGAACACCACTCTTGGATCATTAGCATTTTGCGAGATCAGCTCATCAACCCGATCCGGTGGTATGTCACCTATCAGTATCTCAGCACTCAGTTCTGCCCGAACAGTTACGGCGCCGACCAAAACACTAAAAGCAGCGCAAAACAAAAATAGACTTACCCGTCGAACGGCTTTCAAAACCCTATCCCCCGCAATTTGCATTCAGAAAACATGCAACTGGACTTTTAGGCAAGATTAATTAGGCTCGAGTCCATTCTGGGGGGAATGCGGTTTGGTGCTGCGTACATTGTTATTGGTTAAGGTGCTGTTGCTGATCTCTTTGATCAGCTCCCAATCTGCCAATGCTCAATCTCTCGCGTTACTGGTTGGCGTTTCAAATTACGATGAAACGATCGGATTGTCGGATTTAAGAGGTCCTGCGAACGATGTGCGCTTGCTTAGGGATGTCCTGCAGACGCGCGGTGATTTTGACATTCGCGTGCTGGCGGATGGTGTGGAAAATGCAGACGTTCCTACTCGACAAGCAATTATCAACGAGCTTGACCGGCTCGTAGCCGATGCTCAACCAGACAGTTTCATTTATATTCACTTCTCAGGGCATGGCACTCAACAAGCCGACCGTGGCGGCGACGAGTCAGATGGTAAGGACGAAGTGTTTCTGCCCGCTGATACGATGCGTGCAGAGCCGGGCACATCCACGATCCCTAATGCAATCGTTGACGAGGAAATCGGTGCGCGGGTCGCTGCAATGCGAGCAAAGGGCGCGGACGTCTGGTTCGTTTTGGATAGCTGCCATTCAGGCTCTGGCTTGCGCGCAGGATCACCGCGCGTCGCAAACCGATACGTTGAGCCGTCTGCATTGGGCCTGTCACTTCCACAAGCCTCGGAAAGCGCACAAACATCAGTGGTTGAAGGTCCCGGCGATGACGATTTGCCCGGCGGATATTTAGCCTTCTATTCCGCGCAATCATCCGAAGTTGCTCGCGAAATTCAAATTGACGAGAATGAAGCGAACAGTTGGTATGGGCTCTTCACGTCACGGCTTGCCGCGCGGCTTCAAAGCGATGCCAACCTGACATACCGACAACTTTTTCAAGCGGTTTTGGTTGACCTCAATGATGGAATAGTACCGGGGGCCGCGCGTCTGCAAACGCCGCTCTGGGAGGGCAATTTGATAGATGCGCCCGTGTTCGGCAGTCGCGACGTGATCGGTATTCGTCAATTTGCAGTCGACGGAGCCAAACTCAGTGCCGGCAAACTGCATGGTCTGAGAGACAATACGATTGTCGCGCTGGTCTCTGACGCTGCTGCTCCGGCCGATGAAGTACTAGGTTTGGCGCAAGTAGAACGCAGTGAGGCATTTGCTTCCTCTTTGGCTGCTGTCGGTGAAGACTGTGCAGCGAGCGTTGACGAGGCATGCGTGCGTCGGGGCAACTTGCCAGAGGACGCCAAGTTCGCTCGCGTCGTGGCAAAACCCCTGGATATCGCCACGACGATCACACCGCCTACTGACCTGACAACAGGCGAATTGGCCCCTCAAGACCACGCGCTATACGTCGCGTTGCGGACGGCAATCGAGAAATCGAACAGCGAAAGTGGCACGAACATCCAGTTGCTCGAAGATGGAAAAACGTTAGCTGGTATTCACCAAGGATCGCTGTGGTTTGGCCCAAAAATCACGGTTGGCGAGACACCGGTTGGTCTTGAATGGCGACCGTCTGACGGGCCACTTGAACCGCTGCTACAACGGATTGCTTCGGCGGAAGAAACCGCTGAATTACTTGGTAGCGTTGCGAGCACGCCATCGCTTCTGTTCCCATCTCCTGTCGACATCATTTCCGAACTTCAGTCATCGCGTGCCAGTGCCCTCGCAAACGAAGCTCCACCAGACCTATTCTCCGAATGCGCCGTCGCAAGACAGGACGCTGTACTCAAAACGGAAATGAATTTGGGAGAAGCCATAAAGCAATGCGACGTGCTGAGATTTGGCGCAATAGGCATGGTGCAAGGGCCTGCAAGAGACGTGAACCGTGTCTATATCGACAGCCAGTTTTGTGTTCACGCTGATTTTCAACGCGTCGAAGGCGTTGCACAGCCAGCCTTGGTCGGCGCGCCCATGGAATTCTGCTCCGACTGCCCGACGGCAGAAGGAAAGATTGCATTTTCTGCAGGTACTGAACGCTTATTTTTCGTAATTACAGACGCCGGTCCAAATCAAGAAGCGCTGAACCTAGAAGGGCAACTTGAAAATTGCGGAGCTGCGGTCGGCGCATCAGGCACGCGATCTGCAAACAGTCAAGTAAAGGACTTCTTGGGCGGTTTGAGCAAACGCAATGCGACCCGAGGTACTATGCAATCGTTTGGCGTCACAAACATTTGGGTCGAACGATTTGATTTACAGCTTCTTCCAAGGAAAGAAGCCCTGTCGCAAGCTGGCCAGCTTGCAAGAAATTGAAAGGACTCACTATGCGCAAAACACTTTTGACGACAAGCCTTGCCATTACGGCTTGCCTCACATCACCAGCGGTCTCGCAAAACGCCTTGGACAGTGTTGTGGCTCGATCCAGCGATGCGGGAAACGTGATGTCCTACGTGTATGAAGCGAAGAAAGCCGGCGAATTGGTCAAAGAAGCTGACGATACCAGAATTTATGGTGGTCGGCCCGCCGAACAGGGCACTTGGCCTTGGCAGGTCAGTTTACACGCGTCTCAACACGTTGGGAATGATCAGGAAAGTCGCGTTTTATCTCAATTCTGTGGCGGTTCTCTTATCGCCAGGCAGTGGGTGTTAACAGCTGCGCATTGCGTGCAGGACCTGCAAATGCAGATCACACCCGCATCCGATATTGTAATCCGTTCGGGTGACGTGCGGCTTTGGGAAGGTGATTTTAGACGCGTGATCGGCGTGTTCCCACACCCTCAATACAACCCAATCAAAATCGATCATGACATTGCGCTTCTGAAACTTTCAGAACCAATTCAACAAAGCTCGGGTCCTGTCGGTGCGATACCAGTACTGCAAGATGGCTCTCAACTGCAGCCGGGTCCAGCCGTCTCCATTGGATGGGGTTTAATCGACGGTGATCGCGTGCCAGGGGTACTTATGGAGACCGAGATAGATGTTGTTTCAAACGACACTTGCAATCGTGGTTTCGCAGAGCAGACGCGTAGAGATCTGGGTGGATTTCTTGCAGCGATCGGCGAGTCAAACAACATTCCACGCGACAAGTTGGAACAGGCTTACCAGATCATCGCGCCAAACATCGGCGACGCGATGACCAACAACATGATCTGTGCTGGTGTATCAACCGGCCAACGGGATTCTTGTAAGGGCGACAGTGGTGGTCCGTTGATGATGCGCCGTTCTGACGGTGGATGGATTCAAGTTGGGATTGTTAGCTGGGGCAAAGCTCCTCTCGGCGCACAAGCCGCCTGTGGTCACGCCTCACTCTATGGCGTCTACACCCGTGTCTCCAATTACTTCAATTGGATTGGCACAACTATCCAAAGCAATTGAACCGGAAAGCAGATAGGTCACAAATGATAAACCAATTGAAAAATACAATTGTGCTGGCCGTAGTATTCGGTTTTGCAACACCAGCATTGTCGCAGAGTTTCGACGATGGCAGCTTCGGCGACGGTAGTTTCGAAGGCAGCAGTGATAGCAATGTACCGCCTCCGCCACCTAACTCAGTTGGTGGCTTCGACGATAGTTCGTTTGAGCCCGGCAACGATTCAACGACAACGGTCGTGATACCGCCTCCGCCGCCTGTGCCAGAGAATGACAGTCAAGTTTCGGATCTTGGTCCGGTACCGCCACCTCCACCGAAAGACGAAACCATTCCGGATGCCAAACCACCTGTGCAGGGTCTGGTTGACCCACAGATAACCGCGTTCGAGATGCGCGATTTTGGCGTACCTCCTCAAAACACGCTGCGTCAAAATCAGTTCCATGGACCGACACCGACATCGATTCCCGGAGCGCAATTGGTGACCACGCAGGTTCTCGTCGAAAATATGCAAGCTGGCGTGCAGATACTGCTGATCGACGTTCTTGGCGCGGATTACAGCCTTCCAGGCGCATATTCGGCAAACGCCCTTGCCTCGCCAGGCTCATTCAATGATCGAACACAGCAACAAGCATCATCGTGGTTACAGCAGATCACAAACGGCAGCAGAGACGTACCGATCGTCATATTCTGTTCCGACCCGATGTGTTGGCTGAGCTATAACGCGACGCTTCGTACGGCAGCCGCCGGTTATTCGAACGTATACTGGTATCGCGGTGGTCTCAGAGCATGGGAAATGGCCGGTCTACAGATGCAACCAACCGGGTTTTAGTCTCAACGCGTCAACTCAGCAGAGGCGTTTGCGAAGGTCAGACTTGATGGATGTGATCTGAGTGTTCAGTTTTCGCCGTCCTCGTGAGGCAGATACTTCAGGTCCTCACGAGATACGCCAAGTTCGAGGATTGGGCTAAAGATATCCCGCAACAGGGAGGTTTTACTGTCAGCTTGTCCAAGCAGCGCTTGACGACCAAGCGATGAGCGCACTCCCCCTTCAAGCACGCTCTTGACTATCATTTCATCGAGGACAAATCGCCCTTGGATGCCCTTCTCGCGGTCTTCCTTTTGCATGCTTATCCAAGCCGCCAGTTGGTCCGGCGAGGTTAGCTTGCTATCCGGCCAAACGAGGTAAAACCCCGAATTAACCCGCAAACAAATCAAATCCAGCAAACGAGCCAGTGGTCTCATGTCTTCGAAAAGATCGTACTTGGGGATGTAATTGAATCGCTGCGGGTCTCCTTTGAAGAAGCAAGACAGTACAGCGCCGAGATCGATATTCTTCTGTGCCAGCGCCCACCCCAAGACCGCTTCTGCGTGCATCGACCAATCATATCGAGCGACAAGCTTGCGCAATTCTTCCGTCGAAAGCCTTTGCGCGGCAGCAAGATGAGCCTCGCTCGTCCCCTTCGTCCAATCGAATTGCTCAGATTTGGCAGCTTTCGTCATACCAATTACCCAGACCAAAGAAATAAACAGCGAGTGAATACATGACACCTAAAAGTGCGTAATCTTTGAACCAATTGTGTCGGTATTTGGACGTGGTGAAATTCTGTGGAATTCCATCGTTTAGAAATTACGTTTGCAGCCAGCGCATGGACGATTATATCAGCGGCATGTTTGCCGATCTTCTAAAAAGACTGACAGTACCGAAGCCCGAGCAGTTACAGGACAGCGATGCACGTCTTGCTTTGACGGCTCTTTTGGTGCGTATAGCTCGCTCTGATGGACACTATGACAGCGATGAGATTGAGAGAATCGAGAGCATTTCCAAAGCGCGATATCGTTTGACCGAAGTGGAAGCCAAGACGTTACGCGAGCAGGCGGAAACGCTCGAAAAAGAAGCCCCCGATACCGTGCGATTCACTCGTGCGATTAAGGAAGCGGTCGCCTATGAGGATCGTCTGGATGTGATTTCAGCTCTTTGGCAAGTGGCTTTGGCTGATGGCACTAGAGATCAATCAGAAGACGCTTTGATCCGCATGGCGTCGAATTTCTTAGGCATAAAAGACCGCGACAGCGCCATTGCTCGGCAAAAGGTTGCAGCGCAGCAATGATCGTGTCTTTGCCGATGTATGATCGGCCAGAACTTCATGGTGCATTTGATCGGCTCTGGTCAGCAATACGACAAGAATTGAAAGCAGGCCCAGTAAAGCTTTCTCGCGATAGCAATGTTTGGCAAGACTGGGTGTCGCGAGATTTGTTGCTGTCGCAAACCTGCGGTCTACCTTTCCGGGCAAAACTGCATGACAAGGTTGCTCTTGTCGGCACACCGGACCATGGCTTGGCGTTGAGTAATTCAGGATACTATTGCTCAGTGTTTGTGGCGCATAAAGATGATCCGCGAACAGCACCATTAGAAAATGCCGATGCCGTTCTGGCCTATAACGAACCGATGTCGCAAAGCGGCTGGGCCGCGGCTGAGGCCTATGCGCGTGATAATGGTTTCGCGTTCACTCGTTTTGTACAAACTGGCAGCCACGCGGCATCCGCAAAGACTGTGGCGGAGATGTCAGCGGATATTGCAGCCCTTGATGTTGTCAGTTGGAAACTAATCCAACGTTACGAGAGTTTCGCAGAAAAGCTTAGAGTCATTGGACATACAGAACAAACACCCGCGCTGCCGTTCATAACCGCAAAAAATTGCGATCCAACAAAGATTTTCGAAGCAATAGCGAACGCAATCGAACGTCTCTCACAGGAAGATCGTGATACTCTTTGCCTGCAAGGCGTTGTGAAGATGACGCCTGAAGAGTATCTCGCCATTCCACTCCCACTAAGCTCTCCGTGTTAAAAATTCGCGCATAAGTAGAGTTTTCGATTAAACCGCAGCGTTTTTGGCATTGATCGTTGCATCCACCACAATTTTGCGCCCTAGTGGGTCGGGGTTTTGCACAGAGTCGTGGGAGCTGCCTTGACCGATACGTCGACTGTTATCGATATAAAAAATCTGCATAAAGCGTATGGCAGCTTGGAAGTAATCAAGGGCGTCGACATTACGGCGTCTAAGGGTCAGGTTATTTCGCTTATCGGCTCGTCTGGTTCAGGCAAATCAACGATCTTGCGCTGCGCAAACCTGCTAGAAGATAGCCAACAGGGTGAAATCCTTTTTAAGGGAGAGCCGGTCACTTGGAAGGGAACGGGGTCGGCTCGGCATCCTGCTGATGCAAAGCAAGTGCTTCGTATACGCACCAACCTCTCGATGGTCTTCCAACAGTTCAATCTCTGGGCGCATCTTACAATCCTGCAAAACGTCATGGAAGCGCCAGTGACCGTTCTTGGTCGCGACCGAGCTACGGTCGAAGCAGCCGCCAGGAAATACCTCGATCAAGTTGGCATTGGAGATAAATGCGACGTCTACCCTGCCCAACTGTCCGGCGGTCAGCAGCAACGTGCTGCAATTGCACGAGCTCTTTGCATGGAGCCGGAGGCGTTGCTTTTTGATGAACCCACATCCGCCCTTGATCCAGAGCTCGAACAAGAGGTTGTACGGGTAATAAAAGATCTGGCCGCTGAGGGGCGGACCATGATGATCGTCACCCATGATATGAAAATGGCGCGGGATGTCTCAGACCATGTTATATTCCTGCATCAAGGCGTGATTGAAGAAGAAGGCGCGCCAGACGCATTGTTCGGATCGCCGAAATCAAAAAGGTTGCAACAGTTTCTAAGTTCGACACTAGCGGCCTAGAGTAAAACGAGGACAAAAGGGAGAAACCTCATGAGAAAAATAGTTCTGACAGCTGTTGCCGCGGCGCTGGCCGGGAGCATGGCATTTGCCGCGGATACGGTGCGGCTCGGCACAGAGGGTGCCTATGCACCTTGGAACTTCGTCAACGACGCAGGTGAAATCGATGGGTTTGAGCGTGAGCTTGGCGACGAGCTTTGCAAGCGCGCGGAATTGGAGTGTGAATGGGTAAAAAATGATTGGGACTCAATCATTCCCAACCTGGTCGGTGGCAACTATGACGCCATTATCGCCGGTATGTCGATCACCGATGAGCGCGATGAAGTGATTGACTTCACGACAAACTACACACCACCAGATCCCTCCTCTTACGTCGCGAAATCGGATGGTGTTGATCTGGAAGGTGGCGTGATCGCAGCTCAGACCGGTACGATTCAGGCGGGCTACATCGCCGAAAGCGGTGCAACCTTGGTTGAGTTTTCCACACCTGAAGAAACCATTGCTGCCGTCAAAAACGGGGAAGCAGATGCGGTATTGGCAGACAGCTCATACCTTGCTGCCATTGTGGATGAAGATGCTGAGCTGAAATTTGTCGGGCCGGATGTTGCACTTGGCGGTGGCGTCGGCATGGGTATTCGTGAATCCGATACCGAACTTAAAGAAAAGTTCAACGCAGCGATCCAATCGATGAAGGATGACGGCTCGCTCAATGAGCTGATCGCGAAGTGGGAAGTTTCCACCCAGTTTTGATCTGACACATCTCGCCATGCCCCGGTAATACCCCGGGGCATG
>JBCDDS010000064.1:0-19032 GCA_039180185.1 Pseudomonadota bacterium
AAACGCGCCCAAAACATGCTCTCCAAACCGCTGCTAACACGCCGGTAGAACGCGGCCTCTGAGACTATCGCGTATTTACTCCGCAGCTTTCGCCCGTTGGCGTCCTCAATTTGTATATAATGGACGCCCGGCGGTAAGGCGGCGGTAGCCAATCTCAGAACAGGATTGCGATAAATCAGGTCGTAGCTTTTCACGATAACGCTGAAATCCAGCATCTTCTCAGGATCATCAACGTCGCGCATGGCGGAGCCATAAAATATCAGTGCTAGCACGGCATCACTGTGTCGTGCCTTTATCGCATCAGCCACAAGCTTTGCACTTTCTGACAAAGCGGTCTGTTCCGATTTTAGAAGATCAAAGATCTTCTTAAGTGCCTTGGAATCTTTCATCTCAAGAAACCAATAGGCTCAGTTAGAGAAACGGTTACCTCACCGCCTGATGTTTCGTAGGTCTCGCCGTCTATCATAATTGGATCACTCGCAAGCAAACTCATCTTATTAACACGGTGGCTGTGAAAACCAGCCTCGCGGAGCTTTTGCGGTTTTTTCCAGAATAAGGCACGCAACAAGCCTCTACTAAAACTCTCTACAGGCCAACCTGCATAAGTCATTGACATGTCTCCGCTTTCCGCACCCCAAAACGGATTGAGACCTAAACTCAAACGTGGAAAGCACGTGGTGAGGCTCAAACAATGGTCACCCTCGTAGGTGATGCTACCTGCGCGAAACGATAGCTGTGATCCGCGGACGACAGGCAGGTTGTCATGGTCAAGATACTTCATTGGCGCTGCGAGAAACCGAAGAACAGCCTTTGCCACCGCAAATGAACCGCGATGACCATTTCCGTGAAACTCTCTTTGCACATAGGACATTGCGCGAGAAAGCGTTCCCGTCGACAACAAAAACCCAACTTGAGGTGCACCAAAACTTTCGCAGTCCACATGCAAAGCGCGTTGGAATTCAACGCGAGCTTGGCCACTTTCAAAGAGCGCTTCGATTCGCGTTTTCAGGTGTTTTGCATTGCGTGCCTTAAACCCTGTGATTTTGTAGGCCAAGTTGGTGCTGCCACCCGGCAAGATGGCGAAACGAAGTGACGTTGGGAAAGTATCCTTTAGATCGGCGCATGCAGACAAGATGGCGAGCAGTGTGCCGTCGCCACCCTCAATAAAAAATGTCTCTGCTCCATCCTTTGCCAGTTCTTCAAGATCGTCGCGCAGACTGGCAAAGTCAATGATCTGCATAACATTCACATCACTGCGGCCGACACGCTCCAACCAGGCACCATGTTGTGCAACACGGTGGCTTTTCGGGTTGATCAAGAAAGCGGTGCGAGACGCGTCCATCAGTTTTTTGTGCTTCGGCTTGCCAGCAAGAACCCCACTAGCAACAGACAGACAACCGGCGCAAGCGCGGCAAGCGCGGGATCAACGCGCGAATTCTCAGGCAGAGTTTTGGAAATATTGTCGACGACCACGTAAACGAAACCGCCTGCCATTACGGCAACGAGCGTCAGCTCGGCATTTGGATTGCGACCAAATTTTTGCATAGTTGAAACAGTGATTATCAAAAACCCAATAGCAGCAATTGGAAGCGCAAGACGGCTGAAGATCCACACCAGGTAGGCTGAAGACGACCGATTGCCCGACCCCTGTAATTGCGACAGATCCCATAGATCGGTTACAGAAAGATACCGAGGTTCCAAGGACAGGAGTCGAAGGGTTTCGGGTGTTAAACTACTGGTCCAGTATTGGGGCGGATTGACGTCATTGTCGTCAAATCGAACTTGAGTGACATTGCTCAAACGCCATCCGTCATCATCTGCTGTTGCTTCTTCTGCGAAGCTGACCGAACTGACCCGCCCTCGATCGATACGTTCGACGAATGTCAAATCGAAAAGCTGGTCTTTCTCCACGGTCTTTATCCGCACAAGTACATCCTCGTCGGCCAGCCAGAGCTCTCCCAAAGGTTCCGAATTCTTGGTCACCGCCTCTGGTCCTAACCAGGATGTCAGCGCCTGCTGTGCGCGGGGCGCAGCCTGATCGATCAAAACCAGAGATGCGACGCTCATCAATAGAACGATGGGCACCAGTGCCTTGATCTGACGAGCTCCGGACATCCCGGCGCCAGCTATCGCAACAAGCTCATTTCGTCGGATCAGCATCACATAGGTGACCAAGAGAGATAGCAAAAAAGCAAAGCTAAACACTTGTTCGTAAAGCAAGGGAGCGCGAAGGAACATGAAACGCAGGTTATCTCCAAGCCCTGCGTCGGGTGGTAGGAGATCACCTTTGCTGAGCGCATCCAGAACACCCAATATCGCAATCATAGCGAAGCTGATCACTAAATTTCGCGTAACGAACATCCACGACATATATCCAGTAAGTCTGCGCACTATTCTGCAGGAGCCGCTTTTGAGAACGGGCTGGAACGTTTCAGAACCAGACCAAAACGAAAATGCTGCGCGCCATTGGCCCGATTGAAGAAGTAGAGCGACGACACTGTCAAAACCACAATGACCGGCCACGATCCTGCCCAGCTGGGTATTGTTCCTTGTTGTGCTTTCAGCAGACCAAATTCCAATAACTTCTGCACAACCAAAAGCAAAAGGATGCCCGTAACCAAGCCACCGGACCGCACGTTTCTACCAAGATTGAGACCAAGGAAAACACCAGAAAAGGCCAAGGACACCAACAGTACCCCGCGCGCGAGCCGATCATGCAGATCCGCAGTCGCGACGGTCGTGTTCACCTCAAACTCTGTATTCTGGTAAGAGCGCGTAAGAAGCTCAGTCAACGTCAATTCGCGTTCGTCTAAGCCACGCGAACGGAAGGCGGCTTGGTCCAGAGGCATCTGCCAGTCGATTTTGCGCGCGGAGACATGTGTTGATTTTCCGTCCTCTATTTGTTCCGGAAGATCCCCGATCATAGCGTCTTCCAACGAAATCACCCATCCAGATTCTGGTGTTTTCTCTAGTGTCCCGGCACCACCGATCATGAAGCGCTCGGTGCCGCTTTCCGTTGTCTCAAAAATAAATGTTTCCCCGAGCTTCATGCTCTTGGTGTCTATGCCACTGGTCCAGATCGTCCAGTTGTCGAATTGCAAGAACTTAAAGTCTTGAAATGCAGCAACCAGGTTGTCTTGTCCCAGTTCGTTCACGACGGCCCGAAAATTGTACCTCGTCAACGGCTTCAAGTATCCCGAAGACAAAATAGAGAGCGTCGCGAGGATAACGCTGATGATTACGAAGGGTCTAGCGATGCGATACAGCGAAATACCGGAAGACAGCATCGCAACAATCTCTCCAGACCGGCTCAAACGATTTATCGTCAGGATCGTGGTCAGCAGAAGAGCGCCGGGCAACGCCAGCTCAATGTAATGCGGCAATAAACGGCTGATTAATCGAACAGCATTAAATGCTGGATTTTCCGCGCCGGACAGAATCTCTGTCAAACGCACCAAACGTTCGATCAACAGGATCGAACAGGCTAGCCCCAAAAAGCCAAGAAACAACAGAACACCTCTGCCGATCAAGTAACGGTCCAACCGTTGGAACACTCGCGTCAGCCCCTTTGACACTATTCGGGAAATTTCAACGTATGCATGGTGATGCTTGGACTAAGAGACTGTCAAGCGCTAGACGATACACGTAACTTTTGCTTACAAATTGGTGCGCTATTGATTAAGGGAGTCGCTGTTCAACTCACTCCAAATCGTTAAAGCTAGAAACGGGTCAGCGCATGAACACTTCGGAAGCCATCGTAGAACTCGCCGGTACTCATGCGAGCTATGACATTTCGCCGGTTCGCACCAAGCAAGACAAAGCTGCGTTTCTGGAACTTCCTTTTCGGGCCTATCGATCCGACCCCAACTGGCGCGCGCCGCTGCGTATGATGCAAGCTGATCAGCTTTCACCGAAGAAAAACCTGTCGCTCGCGCAAATGACTTATGAGCTTTTTCTGGCGCGCAAAGGTGGCGAGGTTGTTGGACGCATCGCCGCCGTGGTCAACCCAGCGCATCTTGAGCTCTACAAGGACGAAACCGGTCAATTTGGCTTTCTCGATACGCTTCATCCTGATCCTGATTTGGTCTCGACCTTGCTTGCGAAGGCTGAAGCCTGGTTAAGCGAACGCGGTATGAAGCGTATGACAGGGCCCTTTAGTTTCTCGATCAACGAAGAGTGCGGATTACTGATCGACGGCTTCGATACACCGCCAATGATCCTGATGCCACATGGGCGCCCCGACTACGTTGCATCCTACGAAAATGCGGGACTGTCCAAAGTGAAGGATACTGTCGCGTTTCACTTTCGGTTTCCCAAAGAGTATTCACTACCGCCGATTTTGACTCGCATTATAAAAGCCTGCCACGAATACCCCGACCTTCATATTCGGCATCTGAACATGTCAAACTTTAAAGAAGATGTCGGCGTTCTTTTAAGCGATATTTTCAATGACGCCTGGGCTCTCAACTGGGGTTTCATCCCTTTCACGAACGAACAAATCGAACATATGACCAAAGAGCTGCGGCCTTTGGTGAATGCCAAGTCTTTTTGGATTGCAGAGTATAAAGGCAAGCCCATCGCATTCGCGCTCTTTTTGCCAGATTTGAATGAACTGGCAGAAGGATTGGATGGACGTTTGCTACCATTTGGTTGGGCGCAACTTCTTTATCGGTTAAAGATTCGCGGACCGAAGCGCGCACGCTTGCCCCTAGCTGGGCTCAGGCGTGAGTACCACAAAACCCGGATAGGGCTTCTGGCGGCTATCACGAGTTTTGAAGCCGCAATACGCGCGCAATACGATCAAGGTGTAGAAGAGATCGAATCAAGTTGGGTTCTTGAGGATAATGATGACCTGATCAGCATGTGCCGCACCTATGGCATGGAAGTCTACAAGACCTATCGCATCTTCGAGAAAGACATTGAATGAACGCGTCCGTAAACGCGTTGATCCTTGCAGGAGCGCGAGATTCAGGTGATCCGCTTTGTGAAAGCGAGAACGTCAAAAGCAAAGCTGTCATCGATATAGCCGGGTCTCCGATGTTGTCCTATGTCACGCGTGCTCTTTCTGGTGCTGGCATCAAGGGTCCAATTTGGATACTTGGCGGTGAAGAGGAAGACCTGGCTAAAGCGACAGGTCATGTTGATCACAGGATCTTACCTGCAAAGGGCGCGGGTCCTGCAGCAAGCCTTGCACTTGCCTTGAAGGGGCCAGTTTCTACGCCGCTTTTGGTCACGACCGCCGATCATCCTCTTCTCACGGTCCATATGCTCCAAAACTTTCTACAGCAATGTGATGATGGTGACGCCGATATCTGCATAGGTTTCGCTCAGCGAGCGACGATTGAAGCGGAGTATCCCAGCACAAAGCGCACGTATCTCCCAATTGGCGAAAAAGACCTGTCTGGATGCAACCTATTTTTCCTACGCGGGGAGGTCGCCATTGGCGTGCTCGAATTCTGGAGCAGAGTTGAAAAGCATCGCAAGCAACCTTGGCGGATTATGAGAAGTCTCGGATTGCTTTTCCTTCTGCGCGTTTTACTGGCGCGGGCAAACACGAAAAAGGTATTCGAACTGCTGTCCAGAAGGCTCGGCGCTGAGATCAAGCCGATCATTTTGCCCTTTGCCGAGGCGGCAATTGATGTCGACAAGCTCTCTGACCTGCAGATGGTGCGAGAAATCTTCGACCGTCGAAAATCACATTCTTCAACCACTTAACTCTAGTCAAGCCACCCATTGCGGACCATAGGGAGGTACCACGCAGGAGAACTCATTGGTCGACACCCAAAAAAACACAGCTGCGATCAAGCCTGACGGCCCGGTGCGCCGCGCGTTAAAGAATGCGGTTTGGCTTTTGGCGGGTAAAGGCGTCGGTGGTGTGTTTAGCCTTGTCTACATGGGGCTAGTGGCGCGCAGCCTTGGGGCAGAACAGTTTGGCATTTTCGCCTTGATCCTTGCCTATGTGCAGGCGATTGCAGCGCTGGCAAAGTTCGAGTCATGGCAAACCGTTATTCGGTATGGCGCCGCGCATTTGGAGGAAAACCGACCGCAAAGCCTCCGGCGTATTCTGAATTTTAGTATGTTTCTTGATGCGGGATCGGCGTTGGTTGGCGCCATTATCGGCATCATCGGTGTCTATATCATTGGCCCGCTTTTGGGTTGGTCGGAAACGGAAGAAACGATTGCGGCTTACTCCTGTGTCCTTCTTCTTTTCAACATCCGTGGCACACCACTTGGTATACTGCGCCTATTTGATCGCTTTGACATCGCGGCCTTTTCCGAGGCGGTGCTGCCGAGCGTACGTTTGGTCGGCGCGCTTATCGCGTGGAGCATAAACGCCTCGGTATTTTCGTACATGCTAGTCTGGGTTCTTGCGGAGTTGATCACCGCAGTGGCCATTTGGTGGGCCGCGTTGCGGGAGCTGCGCATTCAAAAACCAGAGGTGCGCAGTGCCTCTGCGTTTGATGTGAAAGGTGTCCGCGAAGAGAACGAGGGATTGTGGCCGTTTGCTTGGACGACAAATCTGGACTTCTCGTTCAAACAGGTTTGGAAACACTTGCCCGTGCTAATCGTTGGATGGTCGGTCGACGCCATAGCGGCTGGCGGATTTCGTATCGCCAGCAACCTCGTTAACGCGCTTAGCAAACCCTCCATGGCACTTGCGTGGGCCGTGTTCCCAGAACTCGCGAAACTCAAAGTCACCGACCCAGAACAGATCAAATACGTCGTCAAAAAAACCACCCTGGCTTCCACATTAGCCGGTGGTATCGCCCTGGTGCTTATGTTCGCACTTGGACGCCAAGCACTTTGGGTCCTTGGCGGTGACGAATTCTTATTCGCCTATCCGATCGTTCTTATGCTGGCCGTCGCGGCGATGCTGGAGCTCTGCGGTCTTACATTGGAGTCCGCAATCGTGGCGCTTGGTTTTCCCGGTGCAATGCTGATCATTCGCACGATGGTCGGTATTGCCTACGCGATTTTGCTTTTCACTATGGTTCCGGCATTCGGAATCCATGGTGGTGGCGCAGCGGCAATCTGTGCCTCCGCGTTTTTGCTTTTGCTGATCATCCTAAAGTTCCGTTCCATTGCCAAATCTGTCGCTTGATCCCTTTTCGCTGGTGAAGTTCTTCTTCAGTTATGCGGATTAGCGTGCTCAAATTTTTGATCAGTAAGTAGCATGAATCCGCCGAATGATGGTTGAATCTTGGGCGCGTTTAGCGGCAAATTATGCGCGATTATATCGCTGAGAAACGGGAGCCGTTCGCGATGGAAAAGGCGGAACAACCTGCAAAACCTGAAAGCCTAAAAAAGGGAAAGCGCAAGTTCGTCAAGAAGCTTGGAAAGCGTATCATGCGGTGGGCGGCGGATTTTCAATCGCGGCAGGGTTTGGTGCCCGATACGCCGTTTATCGACGCGTCGCACTTTCCGTTTCTCAAAGAATTTGAAGATAAATCTGACATCATAGCAGAGGAAGTGCGAGGAATTCTGCAACATCGCGAAGCAATCCCTGGTTTTGAGCAGGTCTCACCAGATCAGTACCGCATCGCTGTTGCCAAGCAATGGAAGACATTTGTGCTTTACGGGTTTGGTGAACCGCTTCCCAAAAACTGTAAATCCGCCCCTGTTACTGCGAATCTACTGGGCCGTACGCCCAATATTCAGACCGCTTGGTTCTCTATCCTTGCGCCAGGCTATCACATTCCCGCACACACGGGCGTCACTAAGGGTATTGTGCGAGCGCATCTTGGCCTGATTATCCCAAAAGAGCGCGAAAAGTGCCGCATCCGCGTCGATCAGGAAATTCGGGCCTGGGAGACAGGAAAAGTCATCGTACTGGACGACACGTATGAGCACGAGGTCTGGAACGACACCGACGAGGAACGGGTGATTTTGCTCTTTGATTTTGATCGTCCAATGAAGTTTCGCGGTCGCATGCTGAACAAGATGCTGATGCGTGCCTTGAAACTGACAGCTTTCTACCAGGAGCCCAAAAAGAACCTTGCGGACTTTGAGTCCCGTTTTGAGGCGGCAACCAAACGGGCGGATGAAACACTGGAAAAACTCAGCGATTGATACACGGCGTGCGCACCCCAATCAGGGATGCGCTTTTTTTTGTTTAGCTGATGGCTTTTGGCAGTGAGGCGTCATTTCCCCATTCAGCCCATGATCTGTGGTAGACACGAACACGTGGGAAACCAAGCAGACGCAGCGCAACATAACTGTGCGCGGATGCCAGACCATTCTGACAATGCAGAACCACGTTGTGATCTGAGGTAACTCCGTGGCTTTCAAAATGCTGGAGCAAGTCTCCTGCGGTCTTGAAAGTTTTGTCTTCTTTTAGGTTCCGGCTCCACGGAATGCTTTTGGCCCAAGGGATATGCCCTTTATCATAGAGCTTGGTCGGCCGCACATCGATGATTACAGTTTCAGCGTCGTTCTCGTGTGCCAAAATGTAATCCGCAGAGGCAAACCGGCGCGGGCTGGGCGCGGCTTCGAAGCTCGCTTTCGTGTGCTCCAATTCACTTGTTGATTGCGGGCCGCCAGCGGCAAGCCAACCGGACCAGCCGCCATTCAGCACGGCGACATTCCGATGACCGAGATATTCCAGCAGCCAGAACATGCGCGCGGCGTGAAAGCCGCCGCGATCGTCATAGAAGACAACGCGCTTTTCAGGGCTAATCCCAAGATCGCCAAGCATCTGTTCAATCTTGTCAAACGATTTTAGCGCGCCGTCGACCGGTCCTTCAGTCGCTGCAACCGCGTTTGGTGCAAGATGGCGCGCACCCGGAATATGCCCTTCAGAAAACTCTTCTTGCGGACGCACGTCAATTAGCACAGTGCCGTCCTTTTCATAGGCCGGTCGACTGTTGATTTGGTTTAAGCGCCCAAGAATTTCCTCGGGATGCATCAAAAGTTCCGGGTTTTGAAAGCCGTCGGTGCTGGCAATACTCATTCCTGTTTGGCCTAGAAAGGAGGCGGCCAGAACCGACATGCCAAAACCGCGGCGGGTGAACTCTAGATCCTTCATCACATTTCTCCTTGTTTTGTGTTTTCAGGCTGGCGCTTCGACCAAGCGCAGATATGGCAGAGGACTGGCCCAGCCGTCCGGGAACCGCTTCTCAGCCTCCTCATTTGAAACGCTCGGAACGATCACAACGTCGTCGCCCTGAGCCCAGTTGGCCGGCGTGGCGAGCTGATGCCGCGCAGTCAATTGTAGGCTGTCGATGATGCGCAGCACTTCGTTGAAATCGCGACCAGTTGTCATCGGATAGGAAATCGTCGCTTTGATTTTCTTATCCGGCCCAATGATGAAAAGCGTTCGCGCCGTAGCGTTGTCCATTGCCGTACGCGCAGCCGCGTCGTTGGATGCATCTTCCGGCAACATGCCGTACATTTTGGCGATGCGCAGGTCGGTGTCACCGATCAGCGGATAGTTGGGGGCGTGCCCCATAGCCTTTTCGATGTCGCCCGACCAACGAGAGTGATCTTCCACGCGGTCAATTGATAGACCGATGAGTTTCACGCCACGGTGGTCGAATGCGCTTTTCATTTTAGCGGCAAGGCCGAGTTCCGTAGTGCAGACCGGCGTGAAGTCCTTGGGGTGTGAAAACAAGACACACCAGGCGTCACCAATCCATTTGTGAAACCAAATTGAGCCTTCGGTTGTGTGCCCGAGAAAGTCAGGGGCTGTGCTATTTATTGCTAGTGGCATTCTTCTGTCCTCTAAGAAAAAGGCGCGAGATGGTCGCGCGTTTGAATGCGCTCGAGCTAGAGGGTCGCGCGTCAAAAGAACTGAAGAAAAACTGAAATTGTTCTGAAAGTTTTCACTTAGGCTGCGGCGAGGCTCCGACGCATGCGACTAAAGCGGCGATTATCCGTGAGCGCGGCAAAACTTGGTTCCGCATCAAGCCAGAACGTATCCCGCCAGCCGTGATCAAAAAGCCCCTCCAAAAGCAGGACCGCCTGTTCAGTGTCACCAATCATCGCCATAGCGGCCGCGTGGTAGATCGCCTGTGCATTTTCTTGCACGTCAAGCTGGTTCATTGCGGAATGCGACGCTTGGTGGTCTCCTAAGACAGCCATCATGGTTGCAGCAGCTGACAAAGCGCGGGGATCGGTGGGGTCAGCCCCAATTCTGGCGCGCGCTCTTTGCAAAGCACGTTCAGCATTACGGCGGGATCTTTGCGGATCAACGTCACGCAATAGCTGAGCGGCAATCATATAGCCTTTGACGTTTTGTGGTTCCAGATCGCCCACTTGCTCAAAGTAAGCGACCGCCGCTCGGGTGCGTCCAAGAGACATCAAATACCAAGCCACATTGTGTAGTACGACGGGATCACGAGGATTGTTTGCCAGCGCGGCTGTATGCGCAGCCTCAGCCGCATCCCAATGACCACCCATGGAACAGGCATATCCAAGCGCGGACAGCGCCAGCGGTAGCTCTGGATTCAATCTAACCGCAATACACGCCTGTTCCTGCGCCTCGCGCAGCAATTCTCGCCCCTCGGACCAATAGGTATGCGATCTTACAAGCGCAATCGCGTACTCGGCGCGGACATCTGCGCTTTCTGGCGCAAGCGACACGGCCTCGGCTGTCAATTCATACGCACGCTCCAGCGAACCTTGTCCACAACGCACCATT
The DNA here is from genome assembly GCA_039180185.1 of Pseudomonadota bacterium. Taxonomy (GTDB): domain Bacteria; phylum Pseudomonadota; class Alphaproteobacteria; order Rhodobacterales; family Rhodobacteraceae; genus Roseovarius. The sequence continues at coordinate 10,640 of JBCDDS010000064.1, forward strand.
TCTGCACGCGCTTCCAAGCAGAGCGCGTGCGCCTCCAAAGTATCGATCGAACTGCTATATGCGGACCAGTGGGTCGGCGCTACTGCCATCGAACTTTTAGGAGCTACGCCAATTTGATAACCGCTCTTGGCAATTGTTTTGACCAAATCTTTGTTGCCAAGCTTACGCCGCACCTCTGCGACGACTTGGGTCAGGCTTTCGTCACTGACAATCACATGTGGCCAGATCTGCTCCATAAGCTCGGCACGGCTGAAAACTCTGATTGGTTCTGCAGATAGCTGGACAAGTAATCGAACGGCGCGCGGTGAAAGTGTCTGCGTTTCCCCGTGACGCGAGGCAACGCGATTTTCGGTATTTATCACCCATTGGTCGAGCACTACGTTCATGTAACCGCACCGATCTATCAAACCAATAAAAGTTAAATCGCTTCCGTACCTCGCTTTAGGCTACGTCTAGGGGTTCTGATTGACCCTGGTATTTGTGAAGCCACTCTGAAATTGAGCGAGCGAAAACGATCTAATAAAAAATTTGGGCAGGGTTATTTGAATGTTATTGTGACAGTCAACAAAAAATCCACAACGACCGTAAAATGTGAACTATGGCAAGCCGTATAATTTGCGCATACTAACTTTCTTGGAAGGCAAACGCTGTGGTTCTGCGGCGAAAACTTGATAAGGTTTCACTCAACTGCAGACCAGCAGATTATACAGAACCCAGCGAGCGACTATTTCGGAACATCAATGATTTCTGTTCAGAATCTTACAGTAAAGTACGCTCCAAGAAGCCCTGACGTGCTATGCAAGTGTTCGGTTGATTTCGCTGACGGTAGTTTTACTGCTGTAGTTGGTCCAAACGGATGTGGTAAGTCAACGTTGCTCAAGTCAATCCTTAAACTTATCCCAGTTGAGAGCGGGCTTGTTAAATTGGGCTCGAGACCAATCCATGAGTACTCGCGCAAGGAGCTTGCTCGCGAAATTGCGTTTCTTCCTCAAAGCAACGCCTGTCCTGATTATCTGACGGTAGAAGAGCTTGTAGAACTAGGGACATACTCGCACGCCGAATTTCTTTCTGTACGGCGCGGAGCCAATCGAGAACGCGTCGCCGAAGCTTTGTTGCATGTCGGACTATCAGAGCAGGCAGGCAGTTACGTCAATCAACTGTCTGGCGGCCAACAACAACGCGCATTTTTAGGCATGGTGCTGGCCCAAGACGCGCAGATCTTGATGCTTGACGAACCAATCAACCATTTGGATTTGCAGCATCAACATAGTCTGCTGCAATTACTTAAAGAACTCGTGGGACAGTTTGGGAAAACAGTAATCGCGGTTTTGCATGATCTGAATCTTGCGGCGCAGTATGCCGAACGCCTCGTCCTGATGCACAAGGGAGCCGTCGCGCTTCATGATAGTATTGAATCGGCGTTCGCAAAGCCAATTATAGAACAAGTTTTTGATGTAACGGGACAAGTCGTTAGTCACGAACGAGGCCGTGTATTCGTTGTGGAGAATGCCTCGTCTAAAATCAGCGAACATCTCTAGCATGTACGCCGTCATTGCCAAAAGACCAAGTGCGGCCGGATTTGTTTCCGCTTCCTTGCTTTTGGGGTTCACATGGCTCTCTTTGAACTACGGAGCAGCTCCAGTGTCGACCGAGAAGATTTTCGCGGCGGTGTTTCAAACTGACGCCAATGACTTTGAACATTTTGTCATCAAAGAACAGCGTTTGCCCCGGATACTGATCGCTGGGTTCGTGGGTGCAATGATGGCGGCCGGCGGTGCAGTCCTACAGACCATACTTGCGAATCCTTTGGCATCGCCTGCTTTGCTCGGCATCACGTCCGGGACGACGCTTTTTGTGGTAGTTTTTGGCTTTGGCCTTGCGCTGCCTACAACACTGCATGCTCCAATCGCGGCGGCAGGTGGGCTTTTCGGGTTTCTCTCCTGCCTTCTGGTCGCTCGATTTGCGGCTTACGGGCCAGACCCGAGGCACCTTACCCTGATACTCTCAGGCGCTATAGTGTCTATCTTTTACAGCGCGATTACGCAGGCGATATTGTTGAGCAATGCCGGATTACGGCATGCTGCACTTTCCTGGACATCGGGCAACATCAACCACTTTTACATCGACCGCTTGCATGTGCTCTGGCCGATTGGGTTACTGTGTTTGGTCATCTTACTCATCCTCTCCCGCCCCATTATGCTTGTCAGCATAAGCGATGAGAAAGCGAGCTCCGCGGGTGTATCGGCCGACAAACTGAAGTTTGTGAGTTTCGCTTTGGTCGTAGTCGGCTGTAGCTCTGCGGTTGCGGTATGTGGGCCAATCGCATTCATCGGTCTTGTCGTACCACATGTCGTTCGCCCGTTCGTAGGCGCACATCTGGGGCGGCTACTGCCGGTTTCTATCATCGTTGGCTCCACATTTTGTGTCGCCGCTGATTTAGTGGCGCGCTTCGTTTTTGCGCCACTCGTAGTCAATACTTCGGTGATTTTGAACTTGGTCGGAGGTTTATTCTTCATACTGCTGGTACGACGGTTCTATCTGGTCGAGGGCGGGCGTCGCCTATGACAACACAAGACGTTCACTCTGCTCTGACGCGACAACGGGTAAGGCGAACCCTACGCGGTTGGTCCACATTCGTTGGCTTTTTTGCGATCGCAATTGTGCTGGTTTTCCTGTCGCTGTCGATCGGGAGTCTTGACGTCGGCGTACGAGACGTCCTTTCTCTGTTTGATGGCGGCGCGAAAGAGGATGGCGCAAGCTTCGCCGTGATGGATATACGCGCACCGCGCGTTGCGCTTGGATTTTTGACTGGCGCAAGTATTGCTCTTGCTGGCGCTCTTCTCCAAACGCTTTCACGCAATCCACTGGCCGACCCGGGTCTCTTGGGCCTTAGTCAGGGCGCGCTCGTCGCAGTCGTTCTTGGCATCGTTTTCTTTCCCGATTTCGCACAATCGAACCGTGTGGCATTGGCCTTGTGCGGGTCGCTTTGCACTGGCCTTCTTATTTTGACGCTGGTGGGAAGATCTCGCGCATTTGGCCTGTCAATCATTCTAATGGGGATTGCAGTGGAGACCTTCCTATCTGCTATGACCGCGACGGCCATACTGCATACACCACCAGCGCTCTCGATGCAGATTTCATCCTGGTTAAACGGATCACTTACCTTGAGCGACTGGACGCTCTTTCGCCAATATGTCCCCTGGGCATTGCTGACCGTCACACTTATCATTTTTGCGGGTCGACCTTCTCGTGCTTATGAACTGGGCAATGATCTCGCAAGCTCGATAGGCGAACCTGTCGAATGGCGGCGGCCCTTACTGCTCTTGGGCGCAGTTGCTATTTCGGGCGCGGCGACGGCTACGGTTGGGCCATTGGTATTTCTAGGTGTTCTGGCGCCACATTTGACAAATTTCCTCGCTCAGGCCTCGGGCACGCTCCGGCTCTTCCTGACGGCCATGTTGGGCGGCAACTTAGTCGTTGCAGCAGATCTCTTGACGCGGTTGACTGTTGTAAACTTGCCGGTGAACTTTACACTGGTGGCCATCGGCGTTCCGCTGTTTGTTATAGCTTTACGCCTGCGCGCCTTGCGCAACTGACGAACTAATCCCAATAGGCGGCTGAGTTCAGATTTTCCCGAGATATTCCGAGGGTGCGACCATGAGCGCGTATGTCACGCGCCTCTGTTTTGGATGCCGCGAACCAAAGGGCAGAACTGCCTGGGTCTGGAACAGTTATCGATTTCATTTCTTCGACCAAATTGTCCTGTTCATCGCGAAACAGCCACGTCACTTGTAAAGACGCTTTTGGCAGCGGCAACACATCCTCACGACTTGGTAGAAGCATGAAAACCTTGCCTTTAGTCGACTTTGGCATTGTCTCGATCGATTTAAGAATTGCAGGTACAGCGGTTTCGTCACCACCCATCAAAACCCATTCCGCTTTTGGCGTCCCGCCCCCTCCGGGTCCAACAAGGCCTATCATTTCACCAATCGGGTTTTGATCTAACCAAAAGCAGGTCGGCCCATGTTCGTGACGAAAAACATCGAAAACAATGTTGCCACCAGCAACATTGATTTGACGCGTAGTATAGCTTCGGTCGATTAGTTCATCGTCACCTTGTGGCCAATCGACGGTCCCTTTTTTGTTGATGCGCGGCCAGACAGGTGCGCACCGTGCATTCTTGCGCCGCAACAGACGAAAATGCATATGCTCATCATCGAAACGCGCCAAGTCTTGGGGTTGTGCCGACACAGTGACCCTTAGGAATACGTTGTTCAAAGGTTCGACTGCGCTCACCGTGCCGATCGTAAGGTTCGGCAGAAGCGCACCTGCCTTGTGCTCCCCTGACCAAGCACTTACCCTAACACCGGGATCAAATTCCTTCAGATGATCGCAGATGCCACTTTGAATGTCATAGAGGATGCTGGCGTCATCTGTCGCAATCGACACCGTTGCCTTTGTTCCATCCATGTCAAACTGAACACGCCCAAACTCTGCACTGCCCACAATAGAGTTTAGGCCCACGCTTTCGTGCTCCATCCCATGTTCTTCGAACTCATGTTCCCAGAACGCAATGAGAGGCGCGGCGTCTTGATAAGTAAAGCTGGCTCTACTGCGATACTTCATTTCGCACCGTTGCGGTTAAGGTATTCCTCAAACACGTCCAAGGCCCAGTTCGCGCTGGCCAGACTGGGGCTGATGACTGGAGTGCTTTGCATGAAAATCAACCTATCCTCGCGCGCTGCAGGCAGAAACCTATCCCAACCGGGAACAATCCCATCAAGGCTTGCTCTTGTGCCTTGCTCTCCTTCGTCGGGTTGGCCGAACCCTCCCAGCAGAAGGACCAAATCAGCTTCAAATTCCAATAATTTCTCTGACGAAACCGGAACCGACAAATTATTATCACCTTTGCTTATTGGGGTGAGGTCGAGCTCTAGGTCGTGCAAAACCTGACTTATGCCTGACAGACGGGTAAGCGGATAGATTTGATCCCAAACAATAAAGGCGGAAACCGATTTGGTTTTCGTCTCGGTAACGAGTTTGGTCTTCAGAATGCTCAATCGCGTGCTGTAGGTTTTTCTTAGGGCTTCATACCTAGTCGATTTCCCAACGAGCGCAGCCAATCTTTCCTGAACGTTCGTGCCGAAGGACTGGTCATCCAACAACTGGATGTGAAAAATTGGCGCCAATCCTTTCAATCTTGCAGCCTGCGCGCGCATATCATCACTCAGTACTATAAGATCAGGTTCCAACGCTTGAATAGCCTCTATGTCCAAAGCCTCAGAGCTACCCACGTTGATGAGCCCCGCGTCCTTCGCAGACTGCCCAAAGAGCTCACGGAATCCTGTAATCCCCCATTCCGTGCCGGCGGCGCTGATTGATCCGAGATCTCCTGTCGTACCAACGACGGGCGCTCCAAGTTCAAACAGGGGCACCGTGATCAGCGCGCCGAAGAGAGATACAATCCGCGTCGGTTCCTTGGGCACGGCGACCGTATTGCCAAGATCATCCATTACGATTTTGTCCGTGTCCGCAAACGCACTTGTCGTGCACACCAAACACGCAATAACCGCCAAGCAGATCGCGCGCATGGTGTTTCTAGAAGTCCAGTCGGGCGGATATTCCTACTGTCAAAGGGTCCCCCACGGTTTCAGTTCCTGAGAAAGTATCGCTAATTGCTACAATCCTTTCATCAGTGACGTTGTTGACGAAGAGGTCAAATCGCACCGGGTTGCCGTTGAAGTCTGTGTTGTAGGCCGCCCGCAAGTCGAGCGTGGTGTAACTTGGCAAGTCTGGATCTGTAAAAACACCCGGTGCGCGGTCGCCTACGTGTAGCAATTCGGCGCCAAATTCCCAGCCATTTCGCGTTGCGTAAACATATCCGAGCGAGAACGTGACACCGGCGGCATTAGGTAAGTCTGTGCCGAGCAAGGCGGGATCAACATTCGGTGCCGTGCCCAATTCAGTAATCTCGGTTTCTGTGAGACCGAGGGACGCTGTTATTGTGCTGCGCCCAAGATTCAGTTGCCCGGCAAATTCAAACCCATAGCCTTCGGCCTCATCAACGTTACCGATCAAAAAGTTCGGACCAACGAAGGGCACCTGTGCATCATCAAGCGTGTAGAAGAACGCCGATGCGTTCACCGAAAACAGCCCACCGGCATCCGTGTGACGCAGCCATATCTCATGCTGCTGCAAGGTTTCTCCTTCAAATGCTACGGGAGGTGATCCGAAGAAATCAATGTCCACGGAACCCGGACGGAAGCCTTCGCTGAATTGATAGCCGACGCTTGTCGCGTCACCGAATTCGTAACGAACCCCAAGACGAGGAGAGAAGTTCCGATCGGTTGTATCAACCGAAGCCGAGTTTGGGCCAAACCCGAAATCTGCAAATACTGTTCTTTCTATATCCTGTTCTTCATAGCGACCGCCGCCAAATACGAAGAAACTATCGGTCACAGCGAACTCCGCCTCGCCAAAAATCGACCAGTTCGTGAATTCCCCTTCAACATCAAAGAGAAACCCAAGAGGGAAGACACCCAAAGTGTCGTTGAAACCATCCTCTTCCTGATCTTCGATGGCAAATCCAAATACACCACGACGCAAAAATCCATCGCCTTCATATCGAGCCAGAAGCTCACCCTGATAGTTTTCGAAGTCCTGCGTGAGGTTGAAGAATATGTTCGACGGTAGAATATTCAAGCTAGACTCGGTGTATGAAAAACGCCCCTGGAAGAATAACCCAGTGCCGGTATCGTATGAGGCGCGCAGAGAGAAGATATCGGTCTCAACCTCGTCTTCTGAGTTGTTGGACGCAAAATCAGAAAGTACGAAACTGGTTCCGATGTCGACCTCATTATTGTTCAGCTGATCGCGGTCTTCACGTTCGTAGCCAAACACAATCTCAAGCCCCGGTACGCTCTGGGGCGCGAACAAGGCTTTAAACCTGACAGTCGTGTTCTCGATATCTTCAATTTCATCAGATATCGAAGCAACGGTCGGGTCTGTGATGTCGACGAAGGAGTCGCCAAACTGTCCATCAAAGGCAACTCGGAACGCCAACGAGTCGGAGACTGCAAGATTGTAGAGCCCCGAGACGTTGAAAAGCGGTTCCCCATCGCGCACAGCATAGGACAATCGCGCCGCTCCTTCATTTTCAAAAACGGGGTCATTCGTCAGAACGTTGACGGCACCGGCAAGAGAGCTGCGTCCACCCTGCGTGGTTTGCGGACCAACAGCGACCTCGACCCGGCCGACATCCCAGGGCGCCACCAGCTGACCGCCGGTTCCGATCGCACCGGGTATGCGCGCCACGCCATCAACGACAACGTTGAACCTTAGATTGGACCCCGCAGTGAAGGCTGTAGCAGCAAAAATACCGGCGCTTCCATCAATACCTCGTACGGTCGGTAGGATGGGACCCGTTTCGACGACCACGTTCGGTACATTTTCGATGACGTCAAAAACGTCCTTATTGTCTGGGCGCCCTACTTCCTCCGCATCGATTAGCGTGTTTGACGCCGGTGATTCATCGACAGGACGACCCAAGTTTTCCCAGTCCAGAACCAGTGTGCCAAGATCTAGCGATGTCTCTTGAGTGGTGTCCTGAGCGTAACCAACACTTGGCGAAACCAGAGCCAGTGCCGACGTCGTCAGCAATATCTTAGACCAATTACCGCGTTGACGATCTAAATTGGCTTTTTCTGCCGTACGTTCGATGAAGTTAAATTTTGAAGAAATCTGGCCGTTTCGGCCATCGAAATTCATCATGGTCCCCGTTCCACTGTCTAATCCCGTTTGGAAAACGCCGATTGCCTTTGGGAACTGGGTACCACGAGCGATTCTTAACACTTTATAGTACGGTGTACGAATACCTGGCAAGCCACAGATTTTTATTGGAATTATCAATTCTCCGGTATAATGCCGCCACGATGACAACGACGACACACGCCAAGCTATCGCAGCAAGCAATCGTTACAGCAGCAAGGCAAATTGCCCGCGAAGAAGGTGAAGCCGCGATAAGCATTAGAAAAGTGGCCAAGAGCCTCAATGCAGGCACGATGTCCATCTATCACTACATCGAAAGCCGCGAGGATCTTTTGGTTGCGATGTTAGATCGTGTTGCTTTGGAAATTGAATATCCGCCACCGCATGAAAAATCTGAACAAGACGTGATCGCCGTGCTTTCAGCGCTGTACGCGTCCTTCAAAAGCGAACCTTGGATCATCGATGCCTTAACGCGCTATGACAGCGCAAGTGTACATATCTTGCCTTTTGTCGAACGTGTGTTTGTCGGACTTGAAAGAATGGGTTTTCGAGACGATGAGCTGGACGAACTCTACTGGGTGATGATCGAGTATACATTTGGTAAGGTGATGAGTGAACGCCCGCTA
>JBCDDS010000065.1:0-18884 GCA_039180185.1 Pseudomonadota bacterium
GGATGTGCCCGATTGAGACGCCGGAAGGTCCAAACATTGGTCTGATCAACTCCTTGGCGACATATGCGCGCGTCAACAAATACGGTTTCATCGAAACGCCATACCGTAAGGTTGAGGGCGGACAGGTAACTGATGAAGTGGCGTATATGTCTGCAACCGAGGAAATGCGTCACACCGTGGCGCAGGCCAATGCGACCCTTGATGAAAAAGGCAAGTTTATCAATGAGATGGTAAACACCCGCCAATCCGGGGAATATATGCTGGCTCCCGTTGACCACGTGGATCTAATCGACGTGAGCCCGAAACAGCTGGTATCGGTTGCGGCCTCGCTTATTCCGTTCCTCGAAAATGACGATGCGAACCGCGCGCTGATGGGGTCCAACATGCAACGTCAGGCGGTGCCAACGCTGCGCTCTGAGGCGCCGCTGGTTGGTACTGGGATTGAGGGTGTTGTCGCGCGCGATTCTGGCGCGTCAGTGTTGGCGAAACGGGCCGGTGTTATCGACCAAGTCGATGCACAGCGTGTTGTTATCCGGGCTACAGAGGATCTCGAAATCGGTGATCCTGGCGTGGACATCTATCGAATGCGCAAATTCCAGCGCTCAAACCAGAACACCTGCATCAACCAGCAACCGCTAGTGAAAGTGGGCGATGTGGTCACGAAAGGCGAGGTGATCGCCGATGGCCCATCGACCGATCTGGGTGAGCTGGCGTTGGGTAAAAACGTGCTCGTCGCGTTTATGCCTTGGAATGGCTACAACTTCGAGGACTCGATCCTGATTTCAGAACGCGTGGCGCGTGATGACGTCTTCACCTCGATCCATATCGAGGAGTTCGAAGTCGCTGCGCGAGACACGAAGTTAGGTCCGGAGGAGATCACTCGCGACATCCCTAACGTTGGCGAGGAAGCGTTGCGTAACCTAGACGAGGCGGGGATCGTCTATATTGGCGCGGATGTGCAGCCGGGCGACATCCTTGTCGGTAAAATCACACCCAAAGGCGAAAGCCCGATGACGCCGGAGGAGAAACTCTTGCGTGCGATCTTCGGCGAGAAGGCCAGCGACGTGCGCGATACCTCACTTCGGGTGAAGCCGGGCGATTACGGTACGGTCGTAGAAGTACGCATCTTTAACCGCCACGGTGTGGAAAAAGATGAGCGTGCGCTGCAGATCGAGCGTGAAGAGGTTGAACGCCTTGCCCGCGACCGCGATGACGAGCTTGCGATCCTGGATCGTAACATCTACGCGCGTCTGCAATCGCTGATCATGGGTAAGGTTGCCGTAAAAGGCCCGAAAGGCGTTAAATCCAATTCCGAGATTACTGAGGAACTGCTCGAGACGCTGAGTAAGGGCCAATGGTGGCAACTAGCGCTCAAGGATGAGAAAGACGCCAAAGTCGTCGAGGCGCTCAATGACCAGTATGAGGCGCAGAAGCGCACGCTGGACGCGCGTTTTGAGGACAAGGTTGAGAAAGTTCGCCGTGGCGATGACCTGCCACCGGGCGTGATGAAGATGGTCAAAGTGTTCATCGCGGTGAAGCGCAAGCTGCAGCCAGGGGACAAAATGGCTGGTCGTCACGGCAACAAGGGCGTGATTTCGAAAGTGGTGCCGATGGAGGACATGCCGTTCCTAGAGGATGGCACACCGGTCGATTTCTGCCTTAACCCGCTGGGTGTGCCGTCACGTATGAACGTTGGCCAGATCCTTGAGACGCATATGGGATGGGCCGCGCGCGGTCTGGGCCTCAAAATCGACGATGCTCTGCAGGATTATCGCCGTTCAGGCGATCTGACGCCTGTGCGCGAAGCGATGGAGCATGCTTATGGCTCCAACGTCTACAAGGACGGCATCGCAGGCATGGATGAGGACAGTCTGATCGAGGCGGCGGGCAACGTCACCCACGGGGTGCCGATTGCGACGCCGGTTTTCGACGGCGCCAAGGAATCCGATGTTGATGATGCGCTGCAACGGGCCGGTTTTGACCAAAGCGGTCAGTCGATCCTTTATGATGGTCGTTCAGGGGAGCAATTCTCTCGCCCGGTCACTGTAGGCGTCAAATACCTGCTGAAATTGCACCACCTTGTGGATGACAAAATCCACGCGCGGTCTACAGGTCCATACTCCCTTGTCACTCAGCAACCGCTCGGTGGTAAGGCGCAGTTTGGCGGCCAACGCTTCGGTGAGATGGAGGTTTGGGCGCTTGAAGCATACGGCGCGGCCTACACGCTGCAGGAGATGCTGACGGTCAAATCCGATGACGTGGCTGGACGGACCAAGGTCTATGAAAGCATCGTTAAAGGTGAGGATAACTTTGAGGCCGGTGTGCCGGAGAGCTTTAACGTGCTCGTCAAAGAGGTCCGCGGCCTTGGCCTGAATATGGAACTCCTGGATGCGGAGGAAGACGAATAACGGCGGGCTCAACCCCCGCCATACCTCTTCCAACGCATCTCTTTCAAGGAATTCAAAATGAACCAGGAACTGACAAACAACCCGTTTAACCCAGTCGCCCCTCAGAAGGTGTTTGACGAGATCCGCGTCTCGCTGGCCTCTCCGGAGCGTATTCTGAGCTGGTCCTACGGGGAGATTAAAAAGCCCGAAACCATCAACTACCGGACGTTTAAGCCGGAGCGTGATGGCCTGTTCTGTGCGCGTATCTTTGGCCCGATCAAAGACTACGAATGTCTCTGCGGTAAATATAAGCGGATGAAGTATCGCGGCGTTGTCTGCGAGAAATGCGGTGTGGAGGTCACGTTGCAGAAGGTACGCCGCGAGCGGATGGGCCATATCGAGCTTGCCGCTCCTTGCGCGCATATCTGGTTCCTGAAATCGCTGCCGTCTCGCATTGGCCTCATGCTGGACATGACGCTGCGCGATCTGGAGCGCGTGCTCTACTTTGAGAACTACGTAGTGATTGAGCCGGGTCTGACCGATTTGACCTATGGCCAAATGCTCTCTGAAGAAGAGTATATGGATGCTCAGGACGCCTATGGCATGGACGCCTTCACCGCCAATATCGGCGCCGAGGCAATCCGCGAGATGCTTGCCAACATCGATCTGGAGGCCGAAGCCGAACAGCTGCGCGCCGATCTGGCTGAGGCCACTGGTGAGCTGAAGCCCAAGAAGATCATCAAGCGTTTGAAGGTTGTTGAGAGCTTCATCGAATCCGGCAACCGCCCGGAATGGATGGTTCTGACCGTCGTGCCGGTCATCCCACCAGAGCTGCGTCCACTGGTGCCGTTGGATGGTGGCCGCTTTGCGACCTCTGACCTGAACGATCTCTACCGTCGTGTGATCAACCGGAACAACCGTCTGAAGCGGCTCATCGAGCTGCGCGCGCCGGACATTATTGTCCGGAACGAAAAGCGGATGTTGCAGGAGTCTGTGGACGCACTCTTTGACAATGGTCGTCGTGGCCGCGTGATCACTGGCGCGAACAAGCGCCCGCTGAAATCGCTCTCCGATATGCTCAAAGGTAAGCAGGGCCGGTTCCGTCAGAACCTGCTCGGCAAGCGCGTCGACTTCTCCGGTCGTTCCGTGATTGTGACCGGTCCGGAGCTCAAGCTGCACCAGTGTGGCTTGCCCAAGAAGATGGCGTTGGAGCTGTTTAAACCTTTTATTTACAGCCGCTTGGAGGCTAAGGGGCTCTCCAGTACTGTGAAGCAAGCCAAGAAGCTTGTTGAGAAGGAACGTCCGGAGGTGTGGGATATCCTCGATGAGGTGATCCGCGAGCATCCAGTTCTTCTCAACCGCGCGCCGACGCTGCACCGTCTTGGCATTCAGGCGTTTGAGCCGGTTCTGATCGAAGGTAAGGCGATCCAGCTTCACCCGCTGGTCTGCTCCGCCTTTAACGCTGACTTCGACGGCGACCAGATGGCCGTGCACGTTCCGCTGAGCCTTGAGGCGCAGCTTGAGGCACGGGTTCTGATGATGTCGACGAACAACGTTCTGTCACCTGCCAACGGCGCACCGATCATTGTTCCGTCCCAAGACATGGTTCTGGGCCTCTACTACACCTCGATCATGCGCGAAGGCATGAAAGGTGAAGGCATGGTGTTCTCTTCCGTTGAGGAAGTGCAGCACGCGCTCGATTCAGGTGAGGTTCATCTGCACGCGAAGATCACAGCGCGTGTGCCTCAGATTGATGAAGAGGGCAACGAAGTAACGCAGCTCTTTGAAACGACCCCAGGTCGCGTCAAAATCGGCTCGCTGCTACCTTTGAACGTCAAGGCACCATTTGAGCTCGTCAACACTCTTCTGCGCAAGAAAGAAGTGCAGCAGGTGATCGATACGGTCTACCGCTACTGCGGTCAGAAAGAGAGCGTTATCTTCTGCGACCAGATTATGTCGATGGGCTTCCGCGAAGCGTTCAAGGCGGGAATTTCCTTCGGCAAGGACGATATGGTCATTCCAGATCAAAAATGGGGCATTGTTGAAGACACCCGTGAGCAGGTCAAAGGCTTTGAACAACAGTATATGGACGGCCTGATCACCCAGGGTGAGAAGTACAATAAAGTGGTCGATGCTTGGTCTAAGTGTAACGACCAAGTCACTGACGCGATGATGGGCACGATCTCGTCTGAAGAAAAGGACGAGAGCGGGGCGGTGCGCGAACCAAACAGCGTATACATGATGGCGCATTCCGGTGCGCGTGGCTCTGTCACCCAGATGAAACAACTTGGTGGTATGCGTGGCCTTATGGCCAAGCCGAATGGCGACATTATTGAAACCCCGATCATCTCAAACTTTAAGGAAGGCCTTACGGTGTTGGAGTACTTCAACTCCACCCACGGCGCTCGTAAGGGTCTCTCTGACACCGCGCTTAAAACCGCAAACTCGGGCTACCTGACCCGTCGTCTGGTTGATGTGGCACAAGATTGCATCGTGCGCGAGATCGACTGTGGTACGGATCGTGGCATTACGGCAGAACCGGCCGTCAATGACGGTGAAGTCGTTGCATCTCTGTCGGAGCGTATTTTGGGTCGCGTCGCGGCCGATGACTTGGCGAACCCGGTATCCGGTGATGTGATTGTCGCCAAAGGTCAGTTGATTGACGAAAGGATGGCCGATGCCGTCGAAGAAGCTGGCATTCAAGCTGCTCGCATTCGTTCACCGTTGACGTGTGAAAGTGAGGATGGCGTTTGCGCTATGTGCTACGGTCGTGACCTCGCCCGCGGCACTATGGTGAACGTTGGCGAAGCCGTTGGTATCATTGCCGCGCAATCGATTGGTGAACCGGGCACGCAGCTGACTATGCGGACTTTCCACATCGGCGGCGTTGCTCAGGGCGGCCAGCAGTCCTTCCTAGAGGCAAGCCAGGAAGGCAAAGTCGAGTTTGAAAATGCTCAGACTTTGAAAAATGCTGCGGGCGAGATCCTTGTGATGGGTCGCAATATGAAGATCACGATCAAGGGCGCCAACGACGTAGAGCTGGCTAGCCACAAAGTCGGCTACGGATCCAAGTTGTTTGTCAAAGACAAAGCCAAGGTTGCCCGTGGCGATAAGCTCTTTGAGTGGGATCCTTACACGCTACCGATCATCGCTGAGAAGGGCGGCACGGCGAAGTTTGTCGACCTCACTTCTGGTGTTTCGGTACGGGATGTCACTGACGATGCGACGGGTATGACACAGAAGATCGTTTCGGACTGGCGCGCGGCACCGAAAGGCAATGAGCTTAAGCCGGAGATCTTGATCGCTGACAGTAAAGGTGAGCCTGTGCGCAATGATGCAGGCAATCCTGTGACGTATCCGATGTCGGTTGACGCGATCCTCTCCATCGAGGACGGGCAGGAAATCGAAGCTGGTGACGTTGTAGCGCGTATTCCGCGCGAAGGTGCTAAGACCAAGGACATCACTGGTGGTCTGCCACGCGTTGCGGAACTCTTTGAAGCGCGTCGACCAAAAGATCACGCCATCATCGCTGAAATCGACGGTTACGTTCGCTATGGTCGCGACTATAAGAACAAACGCCGTATCAGCATTGAGCCAGCCGATGAAAGCATGGAGCCGGTTGAATATATGGTACCCAAGGGCAAGCACATTCCGGTTCAGGAAGGTGATTTCGTCCAGAAGGGCGACTATATCATGGACGGCAACCCGGCACCGCATGACATCCTGTCCATCATGGGTGTCGAGGCGCTTGCCGATTACATGATCGACGAGGTGCAGGATGTTTACCGTTTGCAAGGCGTGAAGATCAACGACAAGCATATTGAGGTTGTCGTGCGTCAGATGCTGCAGAAATGGGAGATCCTGGACAGCGGCGAGACCACGCTTCTTAAAGGTGAGCATGTCGATAAGGCAGAGTTCGACGCGGCCAACGAAAAGGCGATCTCGAAGGGCAAACGTCCAGCACAGGGCGAGCCTATTCTGCTTGGGATTACGAAGGCCTCGCTGCAGACCCGCTCCTTCATATCGGCGGCCTCGTTCCAGGAGACTACGCGTGTTCTGACCGAGGCCTCGGTTCAGGGCAAGAGCGATAAGCTTGTCGGCCTGAAGGAGAACGTCATTGTCGGTCGTCTTATCCCGGCTGGTACCGGCGGTGTGACACTCAACATTCGCCAGATCGCCCAGCAGCGTGACAACGTGGTCATCGAGGTGCGTCGCGAAGAGGCAGAAGCCGCAGCGCTTGCCGCGCCTGATGCCAGCGACATCGTTGGTGGCGATGAGTTTGACACGCTTGTCGATGCTGATGAGAGCCGCGAGTAGCCTGAAGTTTTGAGCAAATCTAAAAGCCCCGCCATCGTGCGGGGCTTTCTTTTTGAGCGTGTAGTTTTGCTGAACCTACCTCGATCCTTTAAAGAAGGATTACAAGTGAGGGTGACAGAGCGCAAAACTATGAAAAGAAGAGACTTTTTGCTGAGTGCCACAATGGCAGGTGCGTTTATGAAATCGTCGATTAGCAGCGCTGCAGATGCAAGCAGCTACTTTGTTCCGGCGGAGGAAATGGCGCACCAGTGCACTTTCATGCAATGGCCGGTAAGCCGACAAGTATACCATGACAGCGGCTTTTTGGATGCGACGCAGCAGACAATCGCAAATATTGCAAACGCGATTTCTGATTTTGAACCAGTTATTCTACTCGCCGCCGCCGAAGAACATGCAAAGGCAAAAAGGCTTCTCACAGAATCTGTCGAATTGTGGGACGTTCCCACTGAAGATCTCTGGTGCAGAGATTCGGGCCCGATTTTTGCCGTCAATGACGCGGGGCAACTTGCAGTAAGTCATATTCAATTTAACGGCTGGGGAGAAAAGCAAGTTCACACTAGGGATGCCCGGATCGCGGAAATCGTAGCGGCGCGACTAGACCTACCATTGCTTTCGACAGGTCTGAAGGGCGAGGGGGGTGGTGTCGAACAGGATGGGTACGGCCTTTTGATGGCGAATGAAAGTTCTTGGGTAAATGACAATCGTAATCCCGGCATGTCGCGTGTTCAGATCGAAAACCTGCTTCTGAAAGCATATGGCGCGGATCGCATGATTTGGTCAGCAGGAGTATCTGGCGCAGACGTCACGGATTACCACATTGATAGTCTTGCTCGGTTCACGGGCCCAGGCCGCGTGTTGATCAATCTTCCAGATGCGCCGGACCAAGGGGATCCTTTCCATCGTGCCGCACTGGAGACGCATGATCGCCTGCTCGATGCAGGAATGAGTTTGGATGTGATACCTGAACCTAACTATCGACGCGTCAAAAGTTATGACTTTGTTGCTTCCTACGCCAATTATTATGCCTGCAATGGTGCGGTGATCGCTGCAGAGTTCGGTGATCGGCAAACTGATCAAATCGCAAGGGACGCTTTGACGCGACATTATCCCGGGCGCGACATCGTTATGTTGAATGTGGACGCACTTGGCGAACTGGGAGGTGGTATTCACTGTGCGACACAGCAGATGCCGGCGGTGTAAGCGGGCTTTTCAACAAGACTTGAGCGTATAGGCTTTGATGGTTCTGGTACTAGTCCCAGAACTTGGCTACTTCTGAAATCAGAGTACTTTAAAGGCGCGCAATGCCCGGCGAGCAGAAATCCTTGGTATTTGTTGGGTGCGGTCACGCGCATGCTCTGGCGCTTCTAAAACTGCGCAGGACACTGCCATCGAACGTCAAAATCACAGTAATAGAACCCAATGAAAGAGCGGTTTACTCCGGCATGCTGCCAGGATTCGTCGCAGGCCATTACTCGCGTGACGAGTTGGACATCAAAATAGAAAATCTGACCGATCCATTGGGCGCGAGGCTGATCACGTCTCGAGCGAAGAGCTTGGAACCCGATCGGCAGGTAGTGGTACTGGAAGATGAAAGCGAAGTTTACTATGACATAGCTTCCATCGACGTTGGTATAACGTCAGCAATGCCGGCTCTGCCTGGATTTGCCGACTGGGCCGTACCGGCCAAGCCGCTGGCCGCATTCTCGGACGCATGGGAGACATGCCTGGAGAGCACTGAATCTATCAACATTGCTGTGATCGGAGCGGGCGTTGCAGGTGCAGAATTGGCGATGGCCATGTCATTTGCTCGTAAAGAAAATGCGAAGTACGGCAAAGTGCATTTAATTGATAGAGGCCGCGCTCTAAGCGTGTTGCGAAGCAAACCAAGGGACCTTGTTAAACGTGCGCTCGAAGGCCTTGATGTTGAGCTCCACGAGAACTGTGAGATCACTCATCTAAGCAAACAAGGCGTGCATTTTTCGGATGAAACCACTTTGGCTGCAAATTTTGTAATTGGCGCTGCTGGTGCAACGCCGCATCCTTTCATGAGCCAAACCAACCTGCGATCTGATGACGGTTTCGTCGTGACCAATAAGTTTCTGCAAACAAGTTCTGAGAAAATATTCGCAACAGGTGATTGCGCACATTTTGCCCCGGAACCTTTGCCAAAAGCTGGTGTTTATGCTGTGCGGCAAGCACCAATTTTAGCGCAAAACCTCGTGGCGGCCCTAAATGGTGCACCTTTCATCGCGTACGAACCGCAATCGGATTATCTGAAACTCATTTCGCTCGGCGGCAAATCGGCTGTGGGTGAAAAGTTTGGGTTTGTTATGTCCGGCGCTCTGGTTTGGCAATTAAAAGACAAAATCGATACAGGCTTCATGGATCGCTTCAAATGATCGTTGGTAGAACGCTTCGTGACATGGTTCTGACACCAACAGGTTTGCGCTTTAAGGGCGCTAAATACCCTTGCACCATAGGACGTCGAGGTTTGACCGAGGATAAAAAAGAAGGCGATGGCGCCACGCCTATCGGTGTACATCGCCTTGTTGGTATGCTTTATCGACCCGACCGCATTGAGAAACCTGCAGATTGGGCAGTTCCAATCCGTCCTGGTGATTTATGGTCTGATGACCCAACGTCGGAAGACTATAACTTGATGGTTCGCGCGCCCTACGCACACTCTCACGAAGTGCTGCGGCGAGCCGACCCTATGTATGACTTGATTATTGTCACGGACTGGAACTGGCCTAGCGCGGTGGCCGGGCGGGGATCTTGTATCTTTATTCACTCTTGGCGCAGGAAGGGGTATCCAACAGCAGGATGCCTCGGATTGCGGCGGGACCACCTGATGCGTATAGCACGTCAGATACACTATGAAACGCGCCTTATCGTTGCACCAAGTCCCTTATGAGATGGAAGTCTTATGCGGAAGGCGGAGTGCGGGCTCCGAATATCGCGCTGCCGACGCGGACATGCGTTGCACCTAGCGCGATTGCGCTTTCGAAATCACCGCTCATCCCCATCGAAAGACCTGCAAGCCCATTACGCTCTGCAATGTTTGCTAGAAGGGCAAAATGCAAGCTTGGTTCTTCCTCCATTGGAGGAATGCACATTAACCCCTTGATTGGCAGATCAAGCGTTCGACACTCACGCACGAACGCATCTGTATTTGCCGGCAGAATGCCTGCTTTTTGTGGCTCTTCTCCAGTATTGACCTGTACAAAGACGTCGGGGCAATGACCTTCTTCCTGCGCCACTCTTGCAATTGTTTTTGCGAGTTTAGGTCGATCAACGGAATGGATGGATTGAAACAGCCCAAAAGCCTGGCGTGTCTTGTTGGTTTGCAGAGGACCAATCAGATGCAGCGTGACGTCTTCAAAGTCTTCGCGAAACTGCGGCCACTTTCCAGCGGCTTCTTGAACACGGTTTTCGCCAAAGGAGCGGTGGCCCTGTTGCAAAACCGCGTTCACGCGATCATTTGGCTGAACTTTCGAAACGGCGATGAGTTCGACTGAGTTCATTTGTCTCCCGGCTTTTTCCAAAGCCTTTGCAATACGATTTTCGATATCTTGCAAACTCATCTGTCTTTTAGCTCTACTACCGCGATTTATGTCGATCTCTGCCATAGCTGAGCCGACCGTTACAAGGTTCACATAATGGAGCACTTTCAGTTTACCAAAGGAGTGCGGTAAACTGTCTTGCTCCAATCCGTTTGGTTAGATAGGAAGTTACGAAACAAAAAGCGGTCCAACATATGATCCGATTGCGAATGAAGACGGTTACGATGTGCATATTGGCGCTGTCCGTGTTGGCATCTTGCAGTGCATTTCGCGATGCGAAAGTTGATGAAGAGGCTTTCACAGTAGATTCTGGACGGGAATCTCCGGGTGATAAAGCAAAGCTAAGTAATCGCGAAAGTCTTTTCGATATCTTTCGTCGAGATCCGACCTCTGGCATCAAAGTGAACCGGTTTTTGTGGACCGCGTCCTTGGAAGTTCTAGACTTTCTTCCGATCCAAAACGCTGACCCGTTCACGGGTGTGATTACGACAGGATTTGGCAGACCACCCGGTGGTGGTCAGGCATACCGCGCCACGATTTTGATCAGTGATCCTGCGCTTGATGCGAGATCGCTGAAAGTCGCGTTACAATCTCAACGCGGCCCGGTTTCAACCGGAACGCAGAAAGCCGTCGAGGATGCTATTCTGACGCGCGCGCGTCAGTTGCGCGGAGAAGCGCAACGTTTCTGAGCCGCATAACTTGTTCAAAAAAGTGGGAAAGCGGCTCTTTTTATTTGGCGTCCATAATTTGTGACACCCAATCCATTTGCTTTGGAAGACAAATGCGTTTCAGATCATAGCGCTCTTGCATCGTGTTACGTGCTGCACGGCCGAGGTTCCGTCTCGCTTCAGGATCTTCAAGCAATTCACACACCGAAGAGACCAGCGCGGTTTGATCGAAAAAATTCACAAAACGCCCGTTTGCGCCCGGTTGGATAACTTCTCTTACAGGTGCCGTGTCGCTGGCGATAATTGGTGTCGCACAGGACATCGCTTCCAAAAGGCTCCAACTGAGAACGAATGGATAGGTCAGATAAACATGCACCGTGCTTACCTGCAGCAGTCTAAGGAACTGGGAATATGGCACGCGCCCAAGGAAGTGCACACGTGCCCAATCGTCGTCAGTGACCTGACCGCGGACTTCATCAATGAAAATCTGTTTCCAAGTCGAACCGCGTGGCGGAGCAGCGCCATAACTCACTTCATCGCCGCCAACAATTAATACGCGTGCCTTTGGCCGCTCTCGCAGTAGCTGAGGCAGCGCACGCATAAAGATATGATAACCCCGATATGGTTCTAGGTTACGATTTACGAAGGTGACGACTTCATTTTCTGATCCAAGTTGCGGCACTCCTGCAATTCGAAGCACTGCGTCGTTCGACGGACAAGCCACGTCCGTATCGATCCCGTCATGGCATACTGTGATCTTTCCCCGAAATTCTTCAGGAAAAGTACCAGCCTGAAAAGCGGTCGGACTGATGCCCGCATCAGCGGCTGAAAAATGAAGTTGATTGTTTAAGTTTTTGAGTCTGATCCGTAAGTTCTGTAGCTCATTATCGTCCTTCGCAAACTCAGGATCAAAGTTTAAATGCTCTTGATCCGCAAGATGATAAAGCTCGCAGTAAAGTCCGATGCGTGACTTTGGCCATACGTCGCGCAAAAACATCGGTTCGCCCCAACCTGGATGAGCAAGGATCAAATCGGGTGCATAGCCTTGCTCTCGCAATTCTCTGGCTGCTCGAAAACAAGCCTCTGCACGCGTCACTTTGGAATCAAGATCAACCAACCATGGGTGCACCATCTGCCCGTCTCGCTTGGGAAGGTGATAGGGCAGTATCCTCACACCCTGCCATTTCGTCGGCTTTTCTACACGCAGCGTAAGAGCCAGACATTCATGACCTTTAGATGCCAGCAACGGTGCGAGATGTTTGTATTGACCTGGAAAATTCTGATGAATGAAAAGGATTTTCATACGAAGTTCGGCCTGCTTGATTGCAAGATTTATATCCAACGAAAGTAAGTGCGCAAAGCTTTCACAGCGTATTTTTGCACTGCAGCACTAGACCATGCGCGCCCTTACGCATATCACCTGCTAACGAGTAATTCTTAGCCAAAGGTCAAGCCAGCCGATGTCGCGTTATTCTGCTGCTGAAATAGAGAAAAGATGGCAAGAAGCCTGGGACACGGCGGGTATTTTTCGGGCTGAACGCTCGAAAGAAAAACCAAAGTACTACGTGCTCGAGATGTTTCCTTATCCGTCCGGCCGTATTCATATGGGCCACGTGCGTAACTACACGATGGGCGACGTTATTGCGCGATACAAACGGGCGACTGGTCACAATGTTTTGCACCCGATGGGTTGGGATGCATTCGGTTTGGCCGCTGAGAACGCAGCGATGGACAAGGGCATTCATCCAGGCACATGGACCTATCAAAATATCGAAGACATGAAGGGTCAGCTCAAACCGCTGGGCTTTTCGCTCGACTGGTCGCGCGAGATCGCGACGTGCCACCCGAAATACTACCAGCACCAGCAAGCGATGTTTATCGACATGCTCGAGGCGGGTCTGATCTATCGTAAGAATGCGGTCGTGAACTGGGACCCCGTTGATATGACCGTGCTCGCCAATGAGCAGGTGATCGATGGCAAGGGTTGGCGTTCTGGCGCGGACGTGGAGCGTCGTGAGCTAACCCAGTGGTTCTTCAAAATCTCTGATTATTCCGAAGAATTGCTCGGAGCGCTCGATGGCTTGGACGACTGGCCTGCAAAAGTGCGTCTTATGCAGGAAAATTGGATTGGCAAGTCGCGCGGTCTGGAATTTGCTTTTGATCGCACCGATGGCGGTGCGCCGATTTCGGTCTACACGACCCGGCCTGATACTTTGATGGGGTCGAGTTTCGTCGGTATTTCGCCCGATCATCCGCTGGCCAAGGAACTGGCTGCGGGCAATCCAGAAGTGGCGGCCTTTCGTGCCGAATGTGCCAAAGGTGGCACGACGGAAGAGGCGCTGGAGAAGGCAGAGAAACTCGGCTTTGATACAGGTATAAAGGTCAAGCACCCACTCAATCCCGATTGGGAGCTACCTGTCTGGATCGCCAATTTCATCCTAATGGATTACGGCACCGGCGCGATCTTTGCTTGTCCGGCCCATGACCAGCGAGATCTGGATTTCTGCCGCAAGTACGACTTGCCGGTAATCGACACATTCTTCGCGCTTGAGAATGGCAAACCTGTTGAAAACGAGGCCTTCATTCCGCCCAAGACCGAAAAAGTGCGATGGGTTGATCATTTCACCGGAATTGATGTCGCAACGGGTCAGGAAACGATTGATGCCACAATCGATTTTGCTGAGGCCAAAGGTTGGGGCAAGGGTGTCACGCAATTCCGTCTCAGAGATTGGGGCTTGTCGCGGCAACGCTATTGGGGTTGCCCAATCCCTGTCGTGCATTGTGACACTTGCGGTGTAGTACCAGAGGATAAGAAGAACTTACCGATTGTACTGCCCGAGGACGTGAGTTTCGACATTCCCGGCAACCCGCTTGACCGGCACGACGAGTGGCGCAACTGCAAGTGTCCTTCGTGTGATGAACCGGGGCTGCGCGAAACCGACACGATGGACACGTTTGTTGATAGTTCATGGTATTTCGCGCGCTTCACCGCCCCTCGGGCAGACACGCCGACGGATCCGGAAGAGGCCGCGTACTGGATGAACGTCGATCAGTATATTGGCGGTATTGAGCACGCTATTTTGCATTTGCTGTATTCTCGATTTTTCGCACGTGCGATGCAGATTACAGGGCATCTTCCCCAAAAAGCGATTGAGCCGTTTGATGCGCTTTTCACGCAAGGGATGGTGACGCATGCTATCTACAAAACGACGCGGGAAAGCGATGGTCGACCAGTCTATCACTATCCTGAAGAGGTTGATCTGCGAGATGGCAAAGGGTTTTTAAGTGACGGGACCGAAGTCGACATTGTCCCTTCTGCGAAAATGTCGAAATCCAAGAACAATGTGGTCGACCCTCTCAACATTATCGAACAGTTCGGGGCTGATACGGCGCGCTGGTTCGTGCTTTCCGACAGCCCGCCAGAGCGTGACGTCGAGTGGACTGCGGCGGGTGCGGAAGCTGCGTTTAAGCACTTGTCTCGAGTTTATCGCATCGTGACAGAGATCGCATCGGGTGAAACTGGAACAGAAAAGACAGATGAAGACGACGTGTTATTGCGCGAGATGCACAAAGCCATCCATGACGTCACAGGCGGGGTGGAATCTTTTGGCTTCAACGCTGCGATCGCGAAGCTATACGCCTTCACCAACGTCTTGGCCAAATCGAAGGCAGGACTTGGTGCCAAAAAGCAAGCGGCCCAGGTTTTGGCCCAACTGATGTCACCGATGACGCCGCATTTGTCAGAGGAGCTTTGGCAGTTTTTGGGGGCAGAGGGTTTGGCCGCTGCCGCACCTTGGCCCGAAGCCGATGAAGCAATGTTGATTGATGAAACGATCACTTTGCCAATCCAGATCAATGGCAAACGCAGAGCTGAAATAAACGTGCCCGCAGATCTCGCACCTCAAGAGGTTGAAAAAATTGCTCTTGCACAAGAAGCTATTCAAAAGTCCCTTGAAGGGGCTGTGCCAAAAAAGGTGATTGTAGTGCCAGGACGGATTGTAAATGTCGTCATGTAACCGCCGCCAAGTCGTATTCGGACTGCCAGTACTTTTAGCCGCGTGTGGCTTTGAACCAGCGCTAGCGCCCGGTGGGGATGCAGATCGGCTATTTCAGGCTGTTCTGGTCGATGAACCTGTTGGTCTGTCAGGCTTCTTATTGACGCGGGAGCTGGAAGAGCGTCTTGGTCGAGGGGCGGCCGCGCGCTATGGGCTTTCACTTTCGATTCGTGTTGGCAGATCTGCTGTCGCTATTTCATCAAGCAACGTGACCACGCGGTTCAACCTTTTGGGATCTGTGCAATACGCACTCCGCGACCTTGAAACAACCGCAGTGCTGGTTACTGGCTCAGAGTCAAATTTTGTAAGCTACTCAGCGACGGGTACGACAGTTGCTACCCAAGCTGCAGAAAGAGACGCGCAAGAACGCCTTATGATCATTCTGTCGGATCAGATCGTGAATGGGCTTGTCGCGCAGGCCGATAAGCTGCCGGTATGAAGCTTAACCCACGCGACGCGCCTGCCTATTTCGCCAAACCCGATCCGCAAAAAGTTGGTCTTCTGATTTACGGTGCTGATGCAATGCGGGTTGCTTTGCGGCGGCAAGAAGTAGTCGCGGCTCTTCTCGGTCCAAACGGTGAAGAGGAAATGCGACTTGCGCGCATTTCTGCCGCGGATCTCCGTAAGGAAGCAGCGCTCTTGAACGATGCGATCAAGACGCAGGGTTTCTTTCCCGGTCAACGCGTTGCCTTACTTGAAGATGCAAATGATGCAGTCGCACCATCCGTTATTGCAGCGATGGACGACTGGCGGCCTGGCGATGCAAACCTGATCATTACCGCAGGATCGCTGAAACCCACCTCGAAACTGCGTAAGTTCTTTGAAGCGCATAAATTAGCATATGCTGCTGCAATCTATGACGACCCGCCTTCCCGCGCCGAAATCGAAGCAACGCTTACAAAAGTTGGACTAGGTTCCGTGAGCGGAGAGGCGATGCGAGATTTGACAGAGTTGTCCCGCGCGCTCGATCCGGGAGACTTTCGCCAGACCGTCGAAAAATTAGCCCTTTACAAATTGAGTGATGGCTCTGCCGTCACATCGAAAGATATAGCCGCCTGCGCTCCGCTTTCGACGCAGGCAGAGCTGGACGACGTGCTTCACATCGTGGCGGAGGCACGTTCTGGCGAAGTCGGTCCTGTAATGAAGCGTCTGCGCTCTCAGGGTGTGCAACCAGTTGCGCTTTGTATGGCAGCGACGCGGCATTTTCGAACTCTTTACACGGCCGCTTCCGACTCTGGTGGAGCGGCCCAAGGCATAGCACGGGTGCGACCGCCGGTTTTTGGTCCGCGTCGTGATCGCATGTTGCGACAGGCGCAAAACTGGGGCGCGGCTAGATTGGAAGAAGCTTTGGGACTTCTTACTGATACAGATCTGCATCTGCGTTCCGCAGGTCAAACAGCGCCTGACATGGCCCTCATTGAACGCACGCTGATCCGTTTGGCAAGGTTGGTCGCGCGCTAATCGTTGCACATGCTCTGCTGAACTTGTGGCGGTTGCCAATTCTTACTAAACACGCGAATTTGTTTCAGGAAATAGATTAGTGGAGAAAATCCTCATGTTCGAAGTTATCGGCAGCCGCGCCTCTCGAGCTTTCCGAGTGCTTTGGATGCTTGAAGAGCTTGGTTTGGAATACACACATCACCCGGTTGCCCCCCGCAGTGAAAAGGTTATGGCGGCTAATCCCTCTGGCAAAATCCCAGTGCTAATGGTCCACGAAACTGCGCTTACAGACTCTGTTGCTATAATGACTTTTTTAGCGGACAAGCATGCCGCGTTGACCTTTCCGGCGGGGTCCACTGAACGGGCGTTGCAGGATGGTTTGACGCAACAAATCAACGATGAGATTGATGCTGTTTTATGGATGGCGGCCAAGCATAGCTTCATTTTTCCGGAAAAACATCGCGTGCCTGAAATCAAGACGACACTGATGTGGGAGTATGAAAGGAGCATCGGCCGGATTTCAGACAAACTCCAAGGCCCGTTTCTGATGGGTCAAAGCATGACCATTCCGGACATTGTGCTATGTCATTGCTTGCGGTGGGCTGAGATGGCAAAATTTCCGAACTCTAGTGAAAAAATTAATGCATATCGCTCTGCTCTCGAGGCGCGCCCGGCCTTTACCAAGACCGTAGAGCTGCCGTAAATCGGTTACACTTTTCACGAACATGCGCGCTATTGTGAAGTGCCTGACCCAGCTGGTTCAATTATCGTCCGATCAGAAATTTATTGGAGAGACGAAACCAAATGGCTTGGCACACATTTTGCAAGACTACCGCGCTTACAGTTTCATTGGCGTTATTTTCAGCCCCCGCGCTTGCTGAAGGCGATATTGAAATGGCCAGCGCTGACGGCGCACAGCTCAAAATCAAATGCGACTCCACGTCGTGTCTGGTCAAGGAAAAGAAAGCTGGTGCTAAGTGGAAAACCATAGAACGCACCGGGGGCGGTCGTTCCGCATTCAAAGAACTTAAGGCGAAGTATCAAGAAGCTGGTTTCAACTGACCCACATCACTTGGTGCAGCTGGGAGAGTGCGGGAGAAATATCTCCCGCACGCACCATTTGGGGAGTTAAAATACTTAAGGTAACTATCTCTGCGGCACTGACTCATCAATTAAACCACGATGATGCACAACACGCTGCGGGAATGGAATTTCTATATCATGTTCTTTCAGAGCGTTCCAAATCGTCATCATAACCTGAGGCGTGAACCGGTTCTTGCCGTCGTCAATGCCGTTGACCCAAAACTCAACAGCAAACTCAACGCCGCTGTCGCCAAAAGCACGTAATTCACAATCAGGTTTGTCGGGTTCCTGAAGAACGAAATCGAGTTTGCCCACTGCTTTCTCGATGATGTCGGGTACAGTGTTGATATCGGTGTCATAACTGACCGAAAACGGCGCCTCATATCGATTTGCGCTGCCGGCATCAGAGTAATTAATTACCCGTGTGGTAATGAAATCTTCGTTTGGAACAACGATCCACCGGCCATCATAGGTCTCCAGGATCATGGCTCTTGCTGTCGTTTTCACGATTGTACCGGCCTCGCCATTGTCGAGTTCGACGTAATCGCCGACAGTGGCCTGTCCTTCCAAGAGAAGGATGACACCGGAAATAAAGTTGGCTGCAATTTTTTGCAGGCCAAACCCGAGCCCTACGCCGATGGCACCACCAAGCACCGCGAGTGAGGTCAGCGGAATGCCTAGTATGTTCATCAGAACAAGGAAGCCTATACCGAAAATACCGATCTCGGCTGCTTTCGCGGCCAATTGTCGGGTCGCCTGAGGCATTTCTTCTTGGGCTTCGATGTAGCTCGCCGATTGTTGATTGGACCAGCGCCCAAGCCAGAAAATGATGCCGCCGATTACGAGCGCCTTAATGAGCCAAAGCAAATCGAATGACATATTGCCCAGAGGAACAACAGTTTCTTCTAGCTTTGCCGAGACCGGTTCCAATAGGCCAAGCACGTAAAGTGCTGACACTGGTATCAGGATGTAACGACCAAGCAGTTTAAGGAACGGCTCTTGTATTATGTCACGCACAAGCGCGCGCGCAGCGAGAAATAAAAACAGCCGCTTGCCAAAGGCGATAACCTCACCAGAACCAAAGATTGATCGCGTGACGCTTTCGCCGATACCTGTGAAGGCATAGGCCAGCAACGGCATTGTGAGTGGGACAAAGATTAAAGCAAATCGTCGCGCCCGAGCGATATAATGCGTTTGTTCCTCTGACGGGGTCAGCAGACGTGTGAGGGCAGGGCGCAGTCTTCGGGACACCAATACGGCCACAAGGAAGGCAGCGATGAGCAACGCAAATTGCGACCAGGCAGCTGGGCTTAGAAGCCATTCTTTACCAATGTCGATACCCTGTTGAGCATAGATCATCGCCTGTTGCAC
>JBCDDS010000066.1:0-18853 GCA_039180185.1 Pseudomonadota bacterium
ATCGACCGCAATTGTTCTTCAAACCCTTTCAGAGAAAGGTTTGATGCGGACCGGCGGCGGCAGATCGACATTTTCGGTCCTACTCACCCAAGATATTGCAGTGATCCCAATGCTGGCCTTGCTGCCTTTGCTTGCGCTGCCGAAAACGCCGGACATGATCCTCGGCGAAACGCTCCAGCGATTGGCAGAGACGGGCGACGGGGGCGAACATAGCGAAGCGGCCCACGAGGCGGCTCAATCCTTTATTCAGAGCCTACCCGGCTGGGGCGTCACGCTCGTCACTCTGGCAGCGGTCGGAGGGATCATATTTTTCGGCGTCTACATGACGAGACCGGTAGTCCGGTTCATTCATGCCAGCCGACTGCGTGAGATGTATACGGCGCTCGCTCTACTCATCGTTGTCGGCATTTCGTTCATCATGACGCTTGTAGGCCTTTCGCCTGCGCTTGGCGCATTTATGGCCGGCGTGGTCTTGGCCTCATCAGAGTTTCGACACGAGTTGGAAAGCGATATCGCACCTTTCAAGGGCATGCTACTCGGTCTGTTTTTCATCACGGTCGGCGCTGCCATCAACTTCTCCTTGCTCTTCGCTCAGTTCTTTCCTGTGCTTGGGTTAGCGATTGCGGTGATACTCATCAAAGGCACCGTCCTGTATGTGCTTGGCAGATTCTTCGGGCTGCGTGGTCGTGACTTGTGGCTTTTTACACTAGGTCTGGCGCAGGCAGGCGAGTTCGGGTTTGTACTTATTAGTTTCTCCGGCCAACACAACGTGATCCCGCCTGAGTTTCGTGAAACATTGCTGCTCGTGGTCGCGATTTCGATGCTGATCACACCGCTGCTGTTCATTTTTTATGATTACCTTTCCCATAAAATGTCAGACACCGCAGAACGATTAGACCCGGATGAAATTGACACAACAGGTCCCGTTATTATCGCAGGAATTGGTCGTTTTGGGCAGGTCATCAATCGCATCGTGCGCTCGAGCGGATTTGACACTGTTGTGTTGGACCACGACCTCGAAGCGATCCAACGCATGCGTCGTTTTGGCGTAAAAGGATTTCTTGGTGATCCCGGACGTCCGGAACTCCTTCATGCTGCAGGGCTTAAGGAGGCGCGCGTTTTGGTGGCAGCGCTCGATGATCCAGAAGCGACCCTGCGACTGGTAGCGTTCGCAAGACGCGAGCGTCCTGATTTACACATCGTTGCTCGCGCAAGAGACCGAACGCAGGTATTTCGTCTTTATCAAGCAGGCGCCAACGATATTGTTCGAGAACTGTTCGACAGCTCCTTGCGCGCAGGGCGTTACGTGCTCGAGAACCTCGGCCTCAGCGAATACGAAGCGTCAGAGCTGGAAAAGACCTTCTATCACTACGACCGCCGCTCCGTACGGGAACTCGCCGCATTGTGGGATCCCAACATTCAAACAATTGAGAACACCGCGTATATCTCTCGCGCAAAAGAGCTAGAGGCAGAACTTCAGACCATGCTGCTTTCTCAACTGGAAGAAGCAGCAGGCGATGAAACCAATGATCGCAAGCAAGCATAAAGGCGGTTAACCGTCTGAAACCCCAGCTTCTTCGAATGTCGCCATACCAGAGTGACATGCCAAAGCTGCGCGCAGAATATTGAGCGCCAGCGCGCCTCCAGAACCTTCCCCGAGCCGCATCCCAAGATCCAGGAGTGGTTTCTTACCAAGACGCTCAAGCAAGCGCGAATGAGCTGCTTCCGAGCTCAGATGCCCAGCAATCGTATGATTTAAGGCGCCGCGCTTTGCGACTTCAAGACACGCGGCTGCGGCGCAACAAATGAAACCATCAAGAACTACCGGTATGGAATGCATGCGCGCCGCCACTATTGCGCCGGCCATAGCAGCGAGTTCTCTTCCACCAAGCGCGGTCAAGGCCACTAGTCCATCGTTCTTGGCGGCTGAATTTGAGTTGACCCCCTTTGTCACAACTTCTGTTTTATGTCGCAGCGCATGTCCATCGAGACCGGTGCCTGCGCCGGTCCAGTCAGCAGCGTCTCCACCAAAAAGCGCAAGGCACACTGCAGCCGCGCTCGTCGTATTGCCAATGCCCATCTCGCCCACGACCAGCGCATCCGCAGACGGATCAACCGCCTGCCAACCAGCTGAAAGCGCGTCAGTGCATTCTTCATCTGACATTGCTGGGCCTTTGGTAAAGTCTGCCGTTGGAGTGTCGAGTTCCAAGGCCAAAACGGAAAGTTCAGCACCGGCGCTTTTTGCCAATTGATTAATCGCAGCACCGCCCGCGTCGAAGTTGGCTACCATTTGCGCCGTTACTTCAGTTGGAAAGGCGGACACCCCTTTCGTCGCCACGCCATGATTGCCTGCGAAAACAATCACCTGCGGGTTCTCAATATTTGCCTTTGGATTTCCACGCCAACCGCAATACCAAATGGAGATATCCTCCAAGCGCCCCAGTGCGCCTTGTGGTTTGGTTAACAGCGCATTGCGTTCAGACGCTCGCTTCGATGCTTGTTGGTGAGGTTCGGGTAGGGTTTGCAATGCATCGGCAAACTCTTTCAGCGATCCAAATTGGCCTGTCATAAAGCCCCCGTTGCATGCCAAGACCGGTTTGATGTATCGCATGCACTGACTGGGGCACAGAAAAAAAAGACCGTTTGCATGACCAAAAACGACCAGCCGATTGTCCTTGCCAGCGATGTTTTCCTGGCTTTGGCGTTGCTGACCAGATTGCCGGTTTCTGCGGATCATAGCAGCAGTCGAAGCAATGTCGCCGTCTGGGCCTATCCTTTGGCGGGTCTTGTACCGGGGATACTTGCAGTGCTGGCTGGGCTTCTCTCACAAACGTTAGGCTTGACCGACTCGTTATCGGCGCTTCTCGCGCTCACGACCTTGATCGTGACCACCGGCGCGATGCATGAAGATGGCTTGGCGGACACCGCCGATGGATTTTGGGGCGGTTGGAACAAAGAACGACGCCTGGAGATCATGAAAGACTCCAAAATCGGCACGTATGGCGTGTTAAGCCTACTCGTCAGTTTCGGACTGCGTTGGTCCGCGCTAACATGGCTTTTTGAAGCAGAAATGGCGGCCAGTTCTATCCTCGCCGCCGCGGTCCTGTCTCGGGCGTGCATGCCGGTTGTAATGAGCGCCTTGACCCACGCGCGTGACACCGGGTTGTCCCACAGCGTCGGGCGAGTGGAAACAACGTCCGCCGCGATAGCGATAGGCATAGCGTTTGTTTTGGGGCTGATTTTATTGGGCGACAGCGTGTGGGTTGCGCTGTTTTGGGCAGCCGTCGCAACGTCATGCATGGCTATGTTGGCGAAACGCAAGATTGATGGTCAAACTGGAGATGTGCTCGGCGCCACGCAACAGATCGTCGAGATCGTTATTCTACTGACATTAGTCGCATAAAAAAGGCCGCTCAACTCGGCGGCCTCTTGTTATTACCGTTTGCTCTACGCAGCGCGAGAGACAAGCACTTCGTCAACTTGCTTGGCCGCTTGCAACTCATCTCCACCGCTGACAGCCGCAACTTCGCGGGTCAGTCGATCGAGCGCAGCCTCATACAATTGACGTTCAGAGTAGCTTTGTTCTCTTTGATCGTCAGTTCTGTGCAAGTCTCGCACAACTTCCGCAATCGCGATAAGATCACCAGAATTGATCTTTTGCTCATATTCTTGAGCCCGGCGCGACCACATTGCGCGTTTGACCTTTGCCTTGCCCTTCAGAGTCGTCATCGCTTTGGACACGACGTCCGGGCTCGATAAACTACGCATACCAATTTCGGTCGCTTTGTGCGTTGGAACCCGCAAGGTCATTTTATCCTTCTCAAAGGATATCACGAACAGTTCCAGTTCGATCCCGGCTATTTCCTGCTTCTCAATTGATACAATTTGCCCAACACCATGCGCCGGGTAGACAACATAATCGTCTGGGCGAAACTCAGACTTTTTCGATTTGCTCATTCACGTCATCCTCAATCGACACTGCGCCTTCGTCCGTCGTACCGGCCAATAAAAAGGTGTGCGGCCGCCTCTTACGTCGTATGCTCAAACGCAAAAATATCTAACCCCAAGCAATCGCGTGGTGGTTCAGATATAAGTCGGTTAGCTACATTTGCGAGCTCGATCATATCACAAAAAACGAACCTTCGAAAGCGCGTTTCCGCCTCACCCCTGTTTAATCAAAGAAAATCAACATTTTAAATGATGTATATCTGTGATTGCTTCAGCTGTCATTCACGGAACAAATGAACGAATCGGTTCAGCTGCCTTCACCGGCCTCTTCTGAGAAGTACTTTTCCCGCTTTCCTTGCTCTCCGTCACGTTCAGTGGCTTCGGGGAGAGGGTCACGACTTTCCATGATAACCGGCCACTGCTCTGCATACTTACGATTGAACTCGACCCACTCTTCCACGTCGGGTTCTGTATCCGGGCGAATTGCATCTGCTGGGCATTCTGGTTCGCAAACCCCGCAATCTATACATTCGTCCGGGTGGATAACCAACATATTCACCCCCTCATAGAAACAGTCTACGGGGCACACTTCGACACAGTCAGTGTACTTGCAGGCAATGCAATTATCCAAAACCACATAGGTCATCAGGGCTCATCAATCCACATACAGTTGTGCAGGTAATGCACCTTCTGCAATCCTTCAAGCATCCTGTATCGCTTTCTGAACCGTTTTAATACTGGCATATTCTAAAACGGTTTTTCTTATTTTATTGCAGTAGGTTGAAGGGTTTAAAGACTAAGTATCGACATCTTCATAAAGAAGTTGCGCCTCTGCCGCCGGGCCACGCCTTTCACCGAGTGCGAGTACGCGCACGACGCGTACTTGCCGCGCTTGAGCAAAGGTAAGCACATCGCCACGACTCACCATGAACGACGCCTTGGATTTTTTCTGGCCATTAACGCGTATTCGTCCTGCTGCCGCTAGCCGCGTGGCCAACCCACGCGTTTTGAAGAACCGGGCATGCCAAAGCCACTTATCGATCCGAATTTTGCTTTGTTCTGTGTCAGACAAGCGTTGCGTCAGCTTTTTTCTTTAAGCCCCATAAGAGCTGCGGCGAAAGGGTTATCGGGATCAATTTCCTTGGTTTTCTTGGGCTTGGCGGAAAAGGTCTTCGGCTTATCGTCGTGACGCTGCTTACTTTTGCCTTTTTGAGGCTTACGACCCTTTGGTTTGCCGCCTGCACGCTGCCTGTGTCCATCTTGGGACGGTCGAACGCCACGATTTCCGCCCCAGGTAAAGGTGTAAAATATCTCAATCTCGGGCTCTTCAGGCATCGTTACTTCTGTCGGCACCTCGGGAGTGCTTTCCGCCTGTTCAGCCTCAGGCTTTTCAACAGATGTCTCTGCTTCAGGTGCTTGTTTGGCCTCTCCGACGCTCTCGCAAGTGGGCGCCTGCTTGACCTTCTCACGTTCGCTGCGTTCGGCTTTGTAGCCCAACCCACTCATTAGATCCGCGAATTGATCGAGCGTCATGCCGGTTATTGAAAGCATGTCGGCATTTGCCTCAAAGCCCGTACGACTGTTTTCAACGCGTAACATGTCGGCCAGACGCTCCAGCATATCAATACGGATTGCCCGGTCGCCTGCGGCACGATAGCCCGCCATCGCATGAGCACCCTCTGGCTGACCTTCGCCAGAAGGCACGGTAACCAGCCCCGGCGGCGGCGCTTCAGGAAACTCCGCCAATTCTTTTGCCAAGGACCACAAAACAAGACGCAGTCTTGTCGGCGCAGGCTTCAACAAAGCAGGCATAAAGATCGTGAACTGACCAAATCGAACGCCATGCTTGCGCAATTGCCCACGTGCATCCTGATCAAGCGCTTTAACGTCATCAGCTACAGCCGTTCTGGGCAATATCCCAAAACCCTCCACAAGCTGGAAGCCAAATCCGCGAGCGAGGCCACCGAGCTCTTCATCGCGTTGCACGTTAAGGAGTGGCTCGAACAGCGTCGATACCTTACGATCAATAAAGTGCTGCAGGCGACGTTGCACCTTTTGGGCAACGTCAGCGCCCGCAATTTCATCTACGAATTCTTTGACTTGCGGCTTCAAACCGTCAGAGCCAGAAATCAACTTACCGACCGCATGTTCGCCCCACATAAGGCCGCCTTGCTCGGTGAAATCAATTTCTGTGTCTGGTGCATTATAGAACTTGTCGGCACGCAAATGAAAATGCGGTGCGAGCGCTTTAAGGCTTGCTTGTTGCACAGCCTTCGCCTCCTGTCCGCTGCCAGTGTCATCTTGGATAAATCTGAAACCCTCTAGGCGACCGACAAACTCGCCTTCGACGGTCACTTCACCATTTTCATTCACTTCGGCCACGATGGCCTCCTTCTGCTTGAGCCGGCGCATCAGCACTGAGGTGCGCCGGTCCACAAATCTTTGTGTCAAAGCCTCATGCAATGCGTCTGACAGACGATCTTCTACAGCGCGCGTGGCCTCACGCCAATGACTTTCGTCAACAAGCCAAGAATTACGTTGAGCAACGTATGTCCAGGTTCGTATGTATGCCAGCCGTTTGGAGAGCGTATCAATATCACCATCACAGCGATCAATACGGCGAACATGGCCCGCGAACCAATCCTCCGAAACCACTCCATGCTCATGCAAATCGTTGAAGATCTTCTCCAGAAGCTCTGCATGTTCAAGGTGACTAATACCTCGAAAATCCGGTACGCGGCAGACATCCCAAAGCAACTTGACGGCAGAGACCTCGCCGCAGCGAGCCTGAATTTCGCTCTGCTGAGAAAGGCTCCGAAGTGCCATCAAATCATCCGCTTCCCGTGCCCGGGCGAGCCAGGTTTGATCAGGTTTAGCCTCAAGAGAAGTGATCAGCGCGTCCAAATCTGCGTAATTCAGCGCGATGTTGCGCCATTCAAGTTTTCGGATCGGAGTAAATCGGTGATCCATAATCGCTTTTGCCATTCCTTCTGGCAGATCGGGCGCCTCGCCAGTGACGCCGAAACTACCATTGCGCATGCCACGACCGGCACGTCCCGCAATCTGTGCCAGCTCGTTTGGCGCAAGCTCTCGCATACGACGACCATCGAACTTTGTTAGAGAGGCAAAGGCGACGTGGTCTATGTCTAGGTTTAGCCCCATGCCGATGGCATCGGTCGCCACCAGGTAATCCACCTCGCCGCTTTGATAGAGTTCAACCTGAGCATTGCGTGTCCTGGGGCTCAGTGCCCCCATAACGACGGCAGCACCTCCTTTTTGGCGGCGCAACAGCTCTGCCATGGCATAAACATTTTCGACCGAGAACCCTACAACCGCACTTCTAGGTGGCATTTTTGCGAGCTTTTTGGATCCAGTGTAAGTCAGTTGCGACATTCGTGTGCGTTCAACAAACTCTGCCTCCGGCACGAGGTCAGCAATCGCTCCACGCATAGTCCGCGCACCTAGAAACTGCGTCTCTTTTAAACCACGCATGTGCAACAAACGATCCGTGAACACGTGTCCACGTTCTGGATCTGCGCATAGCTGAATTTCGTCTACAGCAACAAAATCTGCGCCGATTTCGATCGGCATCGCCTCCACTGTGCAGACCCAATACTGTGTACGTGGCGGTACAATCCGTTCTTCACCGGTTACCAACGCCACAACCGAAGGCCCGCGTAAGGCGACGATCTTGTCATAGACTTCCCGGGCCAGCAATCGCAGCGGCAATCCGATGACACCAGTACGATAGCCCAGCATGCGTTCAATTGCGTAGTGGGTCTTTCCGGTGTTTGTAGGGCCCAGGACCGCCATGGTCCTTGCCTGCTCGGCCATAGGCCACCTCGTTGTCAGTTATAGTTCAGAGCCGCCGATTTCGAGTTCCACAGCTTCAAGCGCGGCTTGCACATCTTTATGGTGGGGATGGATGAGCAATACCTGCTGATACGCCTCTCTCGCCATGTCATATCGATTAACGCGCTGCAGAATGCCACCAAGGCTTGCAATGGCATTGTAATGGCGCGGCTCAATTGCAATTGCATGTTCGAGATCAGCAATAGCCGGGCCGAAAAGCTCCGCTTCGGCATATGCAATCGCGCGTCTGTGCCAACCTTCGGCGAACTCAGGCGCATGGTCAGTAAGCGCTGTGTAATGCTCAATCGCGCGTCCTATCTCACCAATCTCGAGAGCATCATTGCCGCGTTTGAGAAGAAGATCCGCTGTGGAAGACCCGGATTGCGCCCATTTGAGTTCAATTTCCGCGGCGATTCGGCGCGCATCGTCCTCTTGTGCAGAGCTAAGTTCACTCAAAAGCCCCTCTAGAGCGGCGTCTTGCGCGGAAACCTGCAATGAAAAGAGCGATACCGACAAAATTGTCGCTACGGCACAATTGAGAAAACGGGTCTTAAAGCGCATAACAGTAAAGAATTTAGCGCAGCGGTTCGGGAATCATAGCCCAAAGTCGTCACAAAGCGCTCATCAACAGGAGGAACCCAATGAGTGAACTAATTAACAACGCCGTGGAAGCGCTAAGCGCTAAGATCACTGGCTCTTTCGACAGCAGCGCGAAATTTGTGATTGAAGACGAAGGTTCGATCGTGATTGATGGCGATGGTGTTCGTGCCGCTGATGATGAAACAGAAGTCACTTTAACGGCTGACGCAGATACATTCCAAGCCATCCTTTCGGGTGATATGGATCCAGCAGCCGCCTTCATGTCGGGCAACCTCGCCGTGTCTGGTGACATGGGGATTGCGATGAAGCTCGGTGGTCTGCTGAGTTAATCAATTACATATGCAGGCTGCGCCGTTTCACAACGATATAACCAAGGTCTCGGGTAGCGTTGAAGCGTTCTGGCTAACCGCAATAGACGGCGTACGCCTGCGCATAGGAGTGTGGCCTGCATCTTATGAAGGCGCATCAAAAGGTACAGTTTTCGTTTTTCCAGGGCGTACCGAATATATTGAAAAATATGCGAGAACAGTCGCTCACTTTTCAAAGGCCGGTTTTACGACACTCGCAATAGATTGGCGCGGCCAGGGTTTGTCAGACCGGCTCCATCATGATCGCATGCTTGGACATGTGGAGAAGTTCCAGGACTATCAAAAAGATGTTGCCGCGATGTTGGAAGCAGCAACAGAGATGGACCTGCCAAAACCTTGGGGCTTACTCACCCACTCAATGGGCGGATGTATAGGCTTGAGAGCCGTTATGGACGGAAGTTCCTTCAACGCAGTTGCGTTTTCAGGCCCGATGTGGGGCATTGCAATCTCTCCGGTATTGCGCCCGGTCGCGTGGGGACTTTCGACTTTCGGTAGCAAAACGGGTCTGGATGGAATTTACGCCCCTAGCACGTCCGAGAAGTGTTATGCGGTAACTGAGCCGTTTGAGACAAACCTGCTTACGCGCGATAGAGACGGGCACCGCTATCTGCAAAGCCAACTCATTGAACGACCAGAATTGCAACTCGGCGGTCCTGGTCTCAAATGGCTTCATGAGGCTCTCAAAGAAACGTTGCGCCTGCACAGAAGAGTCTCACCCGATATTCCGTGTTTGGTCTTGCTGGGAAGAGAAGAAAAAATTGTTGACGTGGACCGCATCCACAACCGTGTCAAACGATGGAACGGATGCGACCTACATGTGTTTAAAGATGCGCGTCATGAGATTTTTATGGAGGTTCCAGAAGACCGAGACCGCGCCATAAACCTCTTGGTCGATTTCTACAGCGAAATGAAGTAACTCAATTGGCTTGCGTCACCTTTTGCCGCTGTTGTCCGAGTTTCTCGATAGTGATCTCCATCACATCGCCTTCCTTCAAAAACCGCGGTGGGCTCTTACCCATGCCCACTCCTGGCGGTGTGCCAGTTGCGATAACATCGCCCGGTTGAAGGCTCATAAGCTGGCTTAGATGAGAAACGATTTGCTCGACCGTGAAAATCATTGTGGAGGTGTTACCTGCTTGCATCTGCTCGCCATTCAAATGGGTTGAGACATCCAACGCGTGAGGATCACTAACCTCGTCGGGCGTTACCAACCAAGGCCCAATGGGACCAAACGTGTCGCAACTCTTACCCTTGGTCCACTGCCCGCTCATCTCGAGCTGAAAGCGTCGTTCAGAAACGTCATTTACGATAGTGAACCCTGCGATGTGATCCATCGCCTCTGGCTCTTCGACATACTTTGTATGCCGCCCAATGACGATACCGAGCTCGCACTCCCAATCTCCTTTTGTCGAACCACGCGGCAAAACCACATCGTCATTTGGGCCGTTAATCGACGAGGTGGCTTTCATGAACACAATCGGTTCCTTTGGCGGTTCTGCCCCTAGCTCTGCAGCATGATCGGTATAATTGAGGCCAATCCCTATTAGTTTTCCAATCCCCGCCACAGGAACGCCAAATCGTGGATTGTCCTCCACGAGTGGCAAGCTTTCTGTATCGACCTGCGGCAGATTCGCCAAAACATCGCCACGCAAATCGTCAATCATCCCACTCAAGTCGCGCACACGATCCTGAGTATCCAAAAGCCCCGGCTTCTCTGCACCCTGCTGACCATATCTTACAAATCGCATCGCACACTCCTTTTGCGACACCTTGACCCGCCAAACCTTGCGCTACAAGAGGCTGTTCTTACCGTGGCGACGCACTACACTCGCTCGCATGGTTCTAGAGTTCAAACCCCAAGGCATCTACTGCCCGGCCGGTGATTTTTTCATCGATCCGTGGCGACCAGTTGATCGTGCGTTGATCACGCATGGGCATGCGGATCACGCGCGACCCGGGCATGCACGGTACTTGGCTACGCATGCTGCGGGACCTGTGATGCGACACCGGTTGGGCGATATCACGTTAGAGGGGATTGATTTCGGAGAAACATGTCAGATCGGAGATGCCACCGTCTCGTTTCACCCAGCAGGCCACGTGCCGGGTTCTGCGCAGATCCGTGTCGAAGCCGACGGCGAGGTGTGGGTTGTCTCAGGAGATTATAAAACCACGCCGGATCGGCTGTCCGAGCCATTCGAACCCGTCCGCTGCCACAGCTTTATTACCGAATGTACCTTTGGCTTGCCCGTCTTTACCTGGCCCGACGAGGATTTTGCTGCCGCTGAGATCAACAAGTGGTGGGCGGAGAATGCTGCAGCAGGCAAGTTTAGTCTTTTAGGAGCATATTCGCTCGGCAAAGCGCAGCGAGTACTCTCACTTCTGGACGCTAACATCGCGCCGATCCTGACCCACGGTGCGGTTGAGAACACTAACGCAGTGCTGCGTGCGCAAGGCTTGAACTTGCCCGATACGATCCATGTCACAACTGAACTAGACGCCAATGATCACACCGGCGCACTCGTTCTCGCGCCACCCGGTGCGCTTGGCTCCACCTGGTCGCGGCGGTTTCGGCCAGCTTCAAGTGGCTTTGCCAGTGGTTGGATGCGGCTGCGCGGGGTCAGACGCAGACGAGCGGTTGATCGGGGTTTCGTCCTGTCCGAC
The DNA here is from genome assembly GCA_039180185.1 of Pseudomonadota bacterium. GTDB lineage: Bacteria > Pseudomonadota > Alphaproteobacteria > Rhodobacterales > Rhodobacteraceae > Roseovarius. The sequence goes on from JBCDDS010000066.1 coordinate 11,430, forward strand.
CACGCCGATTGGGCAGGGCTCAATACGGCGATCTCTGAGACGGGGGCGGAAAACATCTACGTCACTCACGGGTATACAGAGATTTTTGGGCGTTGGCTGACCGAACAGGGCTACAATGCTCAGGTCGTGCCCACGGAATTCACCGGGGAGACACTAGATGATGGCGAGGAGGCGACATGAAACGCTTCACTGCCCTCTACACGACCATCGATCAGACGACGAAAACCTCCGTGAAAGTGGCTGAACTCGCGCGGTACTTCGCAGATGCGCCCGATCAAGACCGGCTTTGGACTGTGGCGCTCTTTTCCGGTCGACGTCCGCGCCGGACTATCACGACCACGCGTCTGCGCGAATGGGCCGCCGAGCGCGCAGGCATACCGCTCTGGCTCTTTGAAGAGGCATATCCCATCGTGGGCGATTTGGCAGAGACCATCGCGCTTGTGCTGCCAGACGCCACGCTAACCCATAATCGCAGCCTCTCCGAATGGATTACCGAACTTCGCGCCTTGGACAAGGAAGACGAAGACGCCCGCAAAACAGCCGTGCTCGATGCTTGGGATCGAATGGAAGCCGCAGAACGGCTGGTTTTCAACAAGCTTCTTACAGGCGGCTTTCGCGTAGGGATCAGCCGCAAACTAATGACACGTGCACTTGCGCAAGCAACAGGTCGAGATGAGGCAGAACTGGCCCACCGGTTGATGGGTGACTGGACACCGGACAATACGAGCTGGCGAACGCTCATCGAGGCGTCCGATGCGAGTGCAGATCTCTCCCGCCCCTACCCGTTCTGCCTCGCATATGGGATCGACGACGAAACACCCGATAGCCTTGGGCCGCCAGAAGACTGGACCGCCGAATGGAAATGGGACGGCATCCGCGGGCAGTTAATTCTGCGCGGCGGGGAACATTTCACTTGGTCGCGCGGCGAAGACCTTATGACCGATCGGTTTCCAGAGCTGTCCCGTGCACTTGATTACCTACCACCGGGAACAGTGATCGACGGTGAGATCGTGGCCTGGGACGGCACAGCTCCCTTGCCCTTCAACGATTTGCAGAAACGCATCGGGCGCAAAACGGTGCCAAAGAAACTCTTGAAAGAAGCGCCGGTGATCATGCTGGCCTATGACCTGCTTGAGCATGAGGGCAAGGACCTGCGCGAGACACCCTTTGCGGAGCGTCGGGCAACGCTTGATCAACTGCTGGAAGGCCTGCCGCCAGAGGCGCCAGTTCGTGCCTCCCCCGTTTTGGATTTCGTTGACTGGCAGGTGCTCGGAGAAATCCGCTCAACCGCAAGGGATGCGCGTGCTGAGGGGTTGATGATCAAGCGTAATTCCAGCCTCTACCATGCTGGTCGTAAAAAAGGGGATTGGTGGAAGTGGAAACTCGATCCGCTGACCATTGATGCGGTTATGATCTATGCTCAGCAAGGCCATGGAAGGCGCGCTAATCTTTTTACAGATTTCACCTTTGCTGTCCGGGATGGCAACGAGCTTGTTCCGTTCACCAAAGCCTATTCCGGCCTGACTGACGCCGAGTTCCGCCAAATCACCGCGTGGGTGCGCAAGAACACACTTCAGCGCTTCGGCCCGGTGCGGCAAGTGCGCGCCGAACATGTTTTTGAGATCGCATTCGAGGGCATCGCGCGATCTACGAGGCACAAATCAGGTGTCTCGTTACGCTTCCCACGCATGAAACGCTGGCGCCATGATAAGCCGGTGGATGAAGCCAACACGTTGGGTGATCTCAAGGAGATGCTAGCGCAATACGGTTGAACTGTCCGCGTGGTGCGTGTGAGGCTAAGCTATAGCATTGTTGGGAACGGCTCGCGAATAATACCCGAAGTATCAAAGCCCGCTTTGAGCCCATAGGAGACATTTTAAGTTTTTGCTGCGCTCGCTCGCAGCACGAAAATCGCTGCAAGAGCGAAAAATTCTCTACGGCAACGCGGCTGAAAAAGCCGCCATAGATGCACCGCGCAGCGAAGATGACGATGGTAAGGATCAAGGCGCGGACAAAGCAAAAGTTCGCTGCCGTTGCGCCAGTGGCCGCTTCGTTGAAACGAATGATAAAATTGAGATAGCAGGAATGAGCGCCACCAAACGGTCCAGAGAGTTGGCGTTTGCAGTGCAAGGAAATTATTGCACTAGGCTCATTTTAAAATGCTTTAGCCGTAGTCCCAGATTGAGACCGTCCGTTGCACTAGATACTCAAGCTATTTCAAATAGCATTGATGAGCCGATGGTTTATCGCACTTCACCAGCATAGAAGTGCGCTGAGCTTTTTTGCCTTCGATTGACCATCAGCTACAACTTTGTCGTTAGTAAGGAAACTAAGCGCTGTAACGTCGTTGTGTATGGTGTTTGGATAAGTCATATGAGCAGTGGTTAGATACCCAAAAGGAAAGGACGCTTGTCGTCCTTACGAGTGTTTTATGGCGGATAAACTCCTAGCTAGCTTTCGCCACATGCACTTGGCGCGCGCTATCGATCGAACAGAGGCACAATTCGTCGCAAGCGGTGAGGCGTTTTTCACGGTCTCCGGGGCAGGCCACGAAGCCAGTTGCCTGTTGCAGCATTGCTTGGGACCGCAGGATTGGCTGCACTGTCACTACCGCGACAAAGCGCTCATGTTGGCGCGCGGTGTGAGCGCGCGCGATTTTTTCACGTCGGTTCTATGTCGCGCGGGCGGGCATTCAAACGGACGCCAAATGAGCGCCCATATGAGCGACCCAAGCCTCAATATCCTGAGCATTGTGGGCCCCGTTGGCAATCAGGCCTTGCAAGCCGTTGGTGTTGCTGCGTCGATAAAAGATCAGCCGAAGCGCCCGCTGGTTTTGTGTGCAATGGGGGATGGCACAACCCAACAGGGCGAAGTCTATGAAGCGATGTCGGAGGCCGCAAATGAGGCGCTTCCGGTGTTGTTCCTAATTGAAGACAATCAGTTCTCGATCTCAGTGCCCACAGTTGGCCGCACGTTCTATTCGCAAGGCGGTCGCGATGCCTCGAGTTTCTTTGGCATTCCTATCACTTACGTGAATGGCTGGGAGCCTCAGGAGTGTCTGCAGGTCTTTGAAAGGACCATTGCCAATATCCGAGACACGCGCGGACCTTCAATCGTCGTGATGCGCACGGAACGGCTGAGCGATCACACAAATGCAGATGATCAATCGGTGTACCGAAATGCAAGCGATATCGAAGAGGGCCATCAACATCGCGACCCGATCGATAAGCTGGCAGCGCATTTGTTGGACCAAGGGGTTTCTCAGGGAACGCTTGATGACATTGAGCACGAGGTTGCTCTGCAAGTGCAAGACCAGGCGCAACAGGCCATGGATAGCGAAAACCCGCAGCCAATGTTCGAGGCCAAAAGGCCGCTGCCGCCTAAACTTGCGGTGGGTGCTTCTGAGTATTCAGGAACTTCAAGTGGTCAGCAGGTGACTATGACGGAGGCCATAAATGGCGTTCTGGAAAATCACCTGTCCCAAGACGGGAACACGTTTTTATATGGTGAGGATATCGAAGACCCCAAGGGCGATGTATTCGGCGTCACCAAAGGTCTGAGCACCGCGTTTCCTCAACAGGTGAAGAACTCGCCGCTCTCTGAAGCAACCATTATGGGCACAGCGATAGGGCGTTCCCTTGCGGGCCAACGCGTTGTGGCCTTTCTTCAGTTTGCTGACTTTTTGCCGCTCGCGTTCAACCAGATCATCTCTGAGCTTGGTAGTATGTACTGGCGCAGCAATGGCGGCTGGAATTGTCCTGTTATCGTGATGATCACCTGTGGCGGGTATCGCCCCGGCCTTGGCCCGTTTCATGCACAAACGCTCGAAGCTGTCGCGGCCCATACGCCCGGCGTTGATGTGATGATGCCATCTACGGCGGCGGATGCGGCGGGCATGCTCAACGCGGCGTTTAAATCAGGGCGACCGACCCTGTTCTTTTATCCAAAGAACTGCCTGAATGACCGGGCGCAAACCACATCCACCGATCTGGCAGATCATCTGACACCTATTGGACGCGCGAGGCACGTACGCCGGGGCGATAACCTGACACTGATCGGATGGGGCAATACGGTTGCGCTTTTGACGACCGTTGCCGAGCATGTGGCAGAGGCAGGCGTTGCGTGCGACGTTATCGACCTGCGCAGTATATCGCCTTGGGACAAGAGTTTGGTTTTGGATTCCGCAAGACGTTCCCGTCAGGTTTTGGTCGCGCATGAGGACAATGAAACCTGTGGGTTTGGCTCAGAAATCATATCCACGATAAATCAATCGCTTGATTGCCATGTGAAGACGCGACTGGTCGCGCGGGCCGACACATATGTGCCATGCAATTTCGCCAACCAGCTTGATGTTCTCCCGTCGGTCAGAAGCATTTTTACTGCCGCCGCAGAGCTTTGCGATCTCGATTTGGAGTGGCACCCGGACATTGAGGTTTCGAGCGATGTCTACGTGATGAACGCCATTGGTTCCAGTCCGGCAGATGAAGTGGTGCAAATCGTGTCCTTGTGGGTGAAGGAAGGCGATTCCGTCAGTGCTGGCGCGCCAGTTGCAGATGCAGAATCCGACAAAGCAGCGGTCGAGCTTGCTGTACCGGTTACTGGCCTTGTGGAGCGCATATTGGTCGAGGAAGGGCAAAGTGTTCAGGTCGGCGCCCCGATCATGGAGGTGCGACTTGCCAAATCCACGTCTCGCCAGAAACCGCAAATTCGGGAGCAACTGGCCAAATTCACACTATCTGCAAAAGAGACAGCAAAGATCAACGGGCTAGAAATATCAGCGCCGGCGCACATGTCGGGTGGGCAGGGATCAGTTTTTGTGTCCAAGCCCTCGACGACAACCGGATCAAGACGGGTAACCAATGACGAGCTTGCCACGCGGTTCCCTGAATACGATGCCGACGACATAAAAACCCGTACAGGCATCGAGGAAAGGCTTTGGCTTGCAGAGGATGAAGACCTGTCACAACTGGCGGCGCGTGCCGTGCAGGAGACACTTGATCGTCACGAGTTGAGCCTGACTGATATCGATCTTCTGGTGTGCTCCAACAGCTGCCCGGACTTTGCCAGCCCGACATTGAGTGCGCGCATCGCCGGTGCGTTGAGCGGCGAAAAAACCTCGCTACCTATGTGCGCTTTTGATCTGAACGCCGCCTGCACGGGGTACCTGCATGGCTTATCGGTGGCTTATGACTTTGTACGAAATAATCCCAAGGGTAAGGTGGTCGTTGTCACGGCGGAGGCGCTTTCGGGCGTTTTGAACCCGGAAGATTTTGGCACGTCTATACTATTTGGCGACGCGGCGACGGCGACATTGGTGCGCGCAGGTGATGGTATCGGAACGCCCGGGTTTAAGCTCAACCGCCCGGTGAGCGCTTTGAAACCGGATGAACAAAATACGATTATCGTACCGAGCCCCAAGCAGAACAGTTTTCTGGAAATGAAAGGCGAGCGAACGTTTTCGGAAGCGGTGCGAGAAATGCACAAGATTTTGGAGACCGCCTGTGCGGAAAACTGCATTGGCGTATCCGATCTGGACATCCTTGTACCCCACCAAGCCAACCAGCGCATTATCGACGCGGTCGGGCGGCGGATGAAAAATCCGAATGTTGAAGTTTTTTCCAATATCCGAACCTTGGGCAACACCTCGTCCTGCAGTATCCCCATCTGTTTAAACCAAATGTTGGATGATCGCAGTTCGGGGGAAACTCTAGCACTCGTATCTTTTGGTGCAGGATACACGATGGGTTCCGCAATTATGACCGTGACTTGAGCGCCAATGCACTTGGCAGTTTTCTAAGGCCAAGTGCCATCCTTGCTTTGTGTGGCGGCAAGTTGAGCACTTCTTAGCGAGCCAGGATCATCTTAAGAAACTCAATCATTTATACTAGCGTCACAACCCTTTCTCGAAAACGGTCATCATGACGCTTCTCAGACGAGCCACATCTTCGTCCACTGAAACGGAGTGATCGCATTTGAAAGTCGGCAATACCTCGACCCGGATCGTTCCGCTTTTGGGTAAGTGTTTGCCGCGCGGCAAGAGCCTGTCGGATGCGTGAATTACGATGGGCCGTATTGTACGGCCGGTAATGCGCGCGACTATCACCGCTCCCGCTTTGAACGTGCCGAGGCATTCGGAACTATTGCGTGTACCTTCGGGGAAAAGCACAACAGAGCGGCGCGCGGGCATGGCCTGGACGGCTGCGGTAAGTGTTTCGAGCGCCCTAGAGCCACTTTCTCGGTCAATCTCCACCAATCCTGCACCCTTGAACCCGTGACGCAGGAGAGCCGCATCGCACAGTTCCTTTTTGGCAGCGAAAGTGATCCACTTGGCGTCGGGCACCGCGTCCATCAGAGCGAAACCATCTAGATGGCTGCGGTGGTTGATCACAATGATGCTATTGGTGTCGGTGGCCAGCGCGCCCTGATCGGCTTGCGTTATCTCTGTTCTGATGCTGAGCAGCCACAGAAGCCGCGAACAGGCGCGTTTGACCAGCGGCCAGTACCAACCGCGAAAACCTTGCCGTTTACTGCAAAGCAGAGGCACAAAGGCAATGTACAGGAAATAAACGGGGCCCAGGAGCAACAAAGCGGCGCGTTTTATGACCTGCAGTGGAGCCGGGTCTGTGGCCGCTGGTGCGACCCGTTCGTTCAGAGGTTGGAGTGACATAGGTCCCCGGCGCGTATGTTGCTTGCCGGGGGATATTCGCGAGGGTGCTGCATTTGGCTTTGTTTGCCAGCCCTCCGGGCGCGTGGCCCGACAAGCACCCTGCGCCTCGCTTCTATGCGGCAATGGTCAAGGCACATCAACAGAAAGTCTGAGTTTTGCGGTCGGTACTATTGGTCTAAAAGGCGGACATCTGATTGTTTCGCTCAGAAGACTGCCTCGAGCCTGAAGTCATTAATGGTCACACGGACCGCATTTGTTTTGTGAATAACTCGGCCTAGCTACTCAAATGTAGAAAACGGACGGGAACCGTTGTGAAAAATTGGACGCTGCAAGACGCTGAACGCGAGTTTGAGCGTATCATTACAATGAGCGAAGATGAATTCAGGGCAGAGATTATTTCTTCTGGTGAAGACCCAGACCGAGTAATTTCGCAATTCGGGGCGGCCATTTCAACAGCAATCGCGCGGGCTAGAACAAGCGGCGACACGTAGTTTCGGAGCGACTTTGGGCGAGCTTGTGTATGATGCTGTCGCACACCTTCCTTTAATTGCAGCTAATGCATAAATTCGAATGTCGGAAATGACTGCGTCTGAATTGTCGGATCAGGTCGCAGTGAAAGTGCAGTTTTGTCCGGGCCAGATCGATACATTTGAACTACTGCTTCAGAGATATGCGCTGCATCGCCAAAAGAGCCGTGCTGCGACCGCGAAAACATGCTGTGTCAGCAAAGTCGCGAAACCCAATGACGGTTTTGTCC
>JBCDDS010000067.1:0-18821 GCA_039180185.1 Pseudomonadota bacterium
GAACTTAAAGAAAAGTTCAACGCAGCGATCCAATCGATGAAGGATGACGGCTCGCTCAATGAGCTGATCGCGAAGTGGGAAGTTTCCACCCAGTTTTGATCTGACACATCTCGCCATGCCCCGGTAATACCCCGGGGCATGAGCCCAACATGGATCGCCCATGTTTTCATTTTGCACCGACCCTGAGACACTCGAAAGTCTGCGCTGGCTGGCCTGCTATGTAACCACGCCAAAGCACGCAAACCTCTACGTCGCGGTCGTTGTCGTTCTGGTGCTACTCGCAATCACAGCGCCAGTTGCACTCTCTTTCGGCTTTGTGGGTGCCATGGCCGCGCGGTCGCGGATTGCGCCATTCAGATGGTTAGGTAAAGGCTACATTGCCATCGTGCGCGGTGTGCCGGATATCGCATTTTTCATGTTTTTTGTCATCGCGCTCGATCAAGCGATCGAATGGATGCGCCATCAGGTCAAATGCCCCGATTGGAGCGAGCCGATACGGCAAGGCAACGACTTCATAGTCTGTAGCACGGCGAAAATGCCGCTTGGCGACGCGCCGCAATGGATACACGAAACTTACGGATTTTTCCTTGCCGTTCTGACCTTTGCGATCGTCTTTGGTGCCTTTGCGGGCAATGTGATATTTGGCGCAATGAATTCAGTACCGCGAGCACAACTTGAAACCGCTGAGGCTTACGGGATGACGCGCCGCCAAAGTTTCTGGCGTGTTTTGGTGCCGCAGATGTGGGTCTATGCCCTACCTGGCCTATCCAACACTTGGATGGTTTTGACTAAGGCCACTCCGCTTCTTTTCCTGCTGGGGGTTGAGGACATCGTCTATTGGGCGCGGGAACTCGGTGCCTGGGCTAATCCTAGGTACACGGATTATCCGCATGGCGACTGGCGCATGTGGTACTTCCTAGTTTTGCTGGTGTTTTATCTTGGTTTGACGCGGATTTCTGAAATCGTGCTTGAAAAACTCATGGTGAAACTCAGCCGGGGCCAGGCCACGACCGGCGGTGAATCCTTGCGCAAGGCAGCAGCATGAGCTGTTGGGAGACGATACAGGCCTACGGTTTGCGTTCCATTGGGATTGGCGAGCGGCTGCTACCTACTGAAAACTTCACGCTTTGCCAGCAGTTCACTTTGATTGGTTCTGGCATGCTCTGGAACATTTACTTTGGTATTTTTGCGCTGTTGCTGGGATTTTGCCTGGCCACAGCAGTCGCACTTGGCAAAAACTCAAGAAACCGGTTTCTACGCAAACCTGCTGAGTGGTTCATCTTCATATTCCGTGGCTCACCACTCTTCATTCAGTTCTTTTTTGCCTATTTCACCTTTCTGAGCCTGAAACAGGCCTACCCGCTGCTCGACCCGTTCACATCGGCCTGGCTCGGCGCGCTGATCGTCCTTTTCCTGAACACGGCAGCCTATTCTGGCGAGATTTTCTATGGCGCGTTGCGCTCTATCCCCAAAGGCGATGTAGAGGCCGCGGATGCCTATGGGTTTTCCGGCTGGTACAGGTTTCGACGGATCATCTGGCCGACCATGTTGCGCCTCGCCTGGCCAGCTTACACCAACGAGGCGATCTTTCTGTTTCACGCCACTACGTTGGTGTTTTTCTCTGCCTTTCCTGCCTGGCAGCAAAGCGGTGATGCGCTCTATTATGCCAAGTACTTTGCGGATAAGACATTCAATCCTTTCGTGCCTTACCCGATCCTCGCAGGCTATTTCATACTGCTGACACTGGTGGTGATCTGGCTTTTCGGGATCGTCAACCGAAGGCTCAATGGCCATTTGCCGCAGGATGCGCGGCCAAAGCTGCGGGTGCGCCCCAATATGATCCGTTAAGTCAGAACGGACCTTTACGAGGCTCATTGAGCATTTTCTCGTAGCGGCGATTACGCAGCAACCTACGGAACAAGCGTTCAAGCTGATCTACGCCCGAGTGTTTATACCACTTACCATGACCCAGTATAATCCGCTTAGGCCCCCAACCGATCAAGCGTTCGACGTCATCGGCCAGCTTTTCTTTATCCCGGAAGTGTTTGCGTACCGCGGGAGGCATGTTCGAATACTCGCTGTCCGCTCCAGTCAGCCAAACCAGCGGGCGTAGGTATGCAGGCAAATGAATGGTCTCAATTGCCGCGATCATATTGCCGACAATTAGCGTGTCGCTGGGTCGATGAAAAAACACTGCCTCCTGATAAGTTTCACCCCCGTCCATGACCCATTGGAAAAACTCACGGGACCATTCTTCTTCGGCTGCCTTGTATTGCAAATTTTGCGAATTCGGCTCGGATTGGTCCAGATACTCTAGTTTTTGCTGCAAAGCCGGAACCGCCCAAAGCCTTGCATTCGGATAGGCAGAACACCAGTCGACCAGATGCGTCCAATCCAAGGCATTGGTTGCGATAAGATGCGCAACAGGACCAAGTTCCGCCAGGTCGCTTTGCAGCCTTTCGCCCAAAGCGACCGGTGAATGCACCCACAGGCCTCCACTTTCGAGCCGCACCACAGTTGCACGTGTGGGAAATGGGATCATACCACGGTGAAACGCTGGCCCATCGATAATCCAGATGTCATCTGCAACTGGTTTAAGCGTGCCGAGCGGCTCGTATCCCGTGGCGATCATGGCCCTACTCTGAAATGGTCACCCTGCGCATCACGTCAGGTGTGGCAACGACTGCACCGTTCGGGCCACTACCACGCTTTATTGAATCAACGATCTCCATGCCACCGGTGACCTTACCAACCACAGTGTACTGACCATTGAGAAAATGACCCTCATCGAACATGATGAAGAACTGGCTGTTCGCGCTGTTTGGGTTTTGCGAACGCGCCATCCCTACAACCCCGCGATCAAATGGAATATCGGAAAATTCTGCGCGCAAATCTGGGCGATTACTACCACCACGACCAGCAAATCCTGGCTGTGAATCTTCCTTGCCGTACTGCACGTCACCTGTTTGCGCCATGAAACCATCTATGACTCGATGAAAGACGACATTGTCATAGGCGCCTTCGCGTGCAAGCTCAGCCATCCGTTCCACATGGTCAGGTGCGACATCTTCTAGAAGATCAATAGTTATGGTGCCGTTTGCGGCCCCTTCCACCTCAATGTTCATTTCCGTTGCCAAAGCCGGGCTGACTATTGCAGTGGCAAACACGAGGGAGACAAGACTACGCATCTGCCGCCACCTTTACACTGATCATACGGTCGGGGTTCATCGGCGGCTCTCCTCTTACGATGGCGTCGATGTGCTCCATACCATCAATCACCCGCCCATAGACAGTGTACTGCCTGTTCAAAAAATGGTTATCGGTGAAATTGATGAAGAACTGGCTGTTCGCGCTGTCCGGGTTTTGGCTGCGCGCCGCGCCAAGGGTGCCGCGATCATGTGGTACACCGCTAAATTCCGCTTTCAGATCGGGAAGGTCGCTTCCTCCTGTGCCAGCCATGCGGATGTTAAGACCCTTATCCATACTGCCATGCGAGACGTCGCCAGTTTGAGCCATAAAGCCGTCGATCACCCGGTGAAACACTACACTGTCATAGGCACCCGAACGGGCCAATTCCTTCATCCGGTCGCAATGGCCCGGTGCAATATCTGGAAGCAATTCGATGGTTACGGTGCCATCTTTCAGTTCCATCAGGATAGTGTTCTCGGGGTCTTTGATCTCGGCCATATGGGCCTCCTATTAACTGTGCTCTGGCGCAACCTAGGTGTTGCGCACTGGAATGCCAAGCGAGAGCTTGACGCTCTTTGTCGCGCAGGCCAAAACGCGCGCGAAGAACGACTGGTAATCAGGAGCACGCGCATGGGCTGGAAAAGCCTCGACGACATGGACTTTCGCGGAAAGACCGTGCTCACCCGCGTTGACATCAACGTTCCGGTCGAAAACGGCCAAGTAACCGACACCACACGGTTGGACCGCATCAAACCGACGATAGATGCAATCATCGAGGGCGGTGGAAAGCCTATGTTACTGGCCCACTTCGGCCGTCCCAAAGGCAAAGTTGTCGATGAGATGTCCTTGCGCCATGTGGTGCCTGCGCTGAGCGGTTCCCTCGGTCACAGCGTACAATTCATCGAAACGCTTGAAGGCGCTGAAAATCTGACCGCAGAGGCACAAGCGGCCGAAGTTCTACTACTCGAAAACATTCGCTTTCACCCAGGCGAAGAGGCCAACGAAGCAGATTTCGCCGCGCGCCTCGCGGCATTGGGCGATGTCTATTGCAATGACGCATTTTCCGCCGCGCACCGTGCGCATGCATCTACCGAGGCGCTAGCACGATTACTGCCCGCTTGCGCAGGACGTTTGATGCAAGCTGAACTCATCGCGCTTGAGGCCGCCCTCGGAACGCCAAAACGCCCGGTCATGGCAGTTGTCGGCGGGGCCAAGGTTTCCACCAAGCTCGAGCTACTGGGCAACCTGGTTGAAAAGGTCGACATGCTGGTCATTGGTGGAGGAATGGCCAACACGTTTTTGGCGGCACAAGGCCTCTCGGTTGGTGATTCAATTTGCGAACATGAAATGACCGATACTGCGCGGCAGATCCTGTCCAAGGCGGGTGCTGCGGGCTGCGAAATCCTGCTGCCAGGTGATGTTGTGATTGCCTCGGAGTTCAAAGCGGGCGCGCGCCACGAAACGGTCCCCGCCCATGCCTGCCCCGATAATGCGATGATCCTGGATGCGGGTGCGCAATCGGTTGGCAGAATTATTGTGGCGCTCGACAAGGCGCGTACGCTGATTTGGAACGGACCACTCGGTGCGTTTGAAATCCCGCCATTTGATACCGCGACCAATGCTGCGGCCTCGCATGCTGCTTCTCTTTCCAGAAAAAGCGAACTTGTTTCTGTCGCGGGTGGCGGCGATACTGTCGCCGCTTTGAATAAAGCCGGTGCTGCAGGCGATTTCACCTATATCTCCACCGCGGGTGGTGCTTTCCTGGAATGGATGGAAGGCAAATCACTGCCCGGTGTTGCCGCGCTGGAGGCATAAGATCGAAGCGCTCGGTTCTTTCCTGTTGGCGGCCTTTGCCCTAACCGGAAGCCCCGGTCCAAATACGCTGAGCGCTGCGGCTGTGGGTGCAAGTTTCGGCCGCCAACGCGGGCTCCCCTATGCGCTTGGACTCTGCGTTGGAGTTGCGCTTGTTCTAATCATCACTGGAAGCGGTGTGGCCGCGGCAATTTTTGCTCTGCCCGGCGCGGCTCCGGTCATCACCGTGCTGGCGGCATGTTATTTTATCTACCTTGCCTACCGCATTGCCTCTGCTCCGCCACTCGGTTCCAGTCGCACCGCACATGACGGGGCACCACCAAGTTGGTACGAAGGCGTCGCGATCTCATTATCCAATCCCAAAGCCTACGCCGCCATGGGCGCGCTGTTTTCGGGCTACACGCTGATAGAAGAGAACGTGTTTGCTGATGTCGCGTTCAAGGCGGGGCTGACGATGGTCGTGGTCTTAATCGTAAATCTAAGCTGGCTCAGCTTCGGTGCCTGGTTGTCGCAGGTGCTGCGCACAGAGCGAACAGCAAGGTTGGTCAATATAGGTTTTGCGCTTCTCTTACTGATCTCGGTCGGCCTATTGGCTTTTGGTACAGTTAACTAAAGACACCACCAAACAATCAAAGCCGAAGTGCAAGAATGAGCTCCGTTAGCGCTATCGAGATTGCACCGGTTACAGCGCTCGCCTATGACAGGCCGCAATTATCGATTGAGGGACATCGTATGTCGAAAGCCGATCAAACTGACAAAATTCGCAAAGGTGACGGGTTTGTCGCCGCATTGGATCAATCTGGTGGATCAACACCAAAAGCGCTGCGGCTTTATGGCATAGAAGAAAGCGCTTACTCGGGCGATGCAGAGATGTTTGACCTGATGCATGCGATGCGCGCACGGATCGCTCAGGCCCCCGCGTTTACCGGCGAGAAGATCATCGGTGCGATCCTGTTCGAGATGACTATGGACCGTCAGATCGGCGGGAAACCGTCGGCCGCCTATCTATGGGAAGATCGTGGTGTCGTTCCATTCCTCAAGGTCGACAAGGGGCTGGCGGATGAGACGGACGGGGTTAGGCTGATGAACCCCATGCCCGAATTGCACGCACTTTTGGACCGCGCCAATGCGGCTGGCATTTTTGGCACAAAGATGCGTTCCGTGATCGATGCCGCGTCAGGCTCTGGCATTGCTGCAAATGTCGCGCAACAGTTTGAGATCGGAAAAACCATTCTTGCACACGGGCTGGTGCCGATCATTGAGCCAGAAGTAACCATCTCCATTTCTGACAAGATAGAGGCAGAAGAGCTGCTGCTGACCGAGCTTATGGCGCAGGTCGAGAACCTTTCAGAAGAGCAAAATATCATGCTCAAGCTTACCCTGCCCGAAACGGCGAATCTCTACAAACCATTGGTTGATCATCCGCGCGTTTTGCGCGTCGTGGCGCTTTCTGGCGGGTATTCTAGGGAAGAAGCGAACGGTCGTTTGGCGCAAAACACTGGCGTTGTGGCAAGCTTCTCAAGAGCACTAACCGAGGGGCTTTCCGCACAGCAATCCGATGAGGCGTTTAACGCAGCCATCGCTGCCTCCATCGATAGTATTTATCAGGCGTCAGTCGCGGGTTAGGATGATTTGCTGCCTGCCGCATCACCGCTGCCAGCGATACACAAACCATGAACCTTTCTGAATTTGAGACTTTCCGAGTCGCGGCCTGCGACCTTAATGGACGTATGCGTGGCAAACGCGTGCCGGGCGACTATGCTTTAAAGCTCGACAAGGGCGCGGTGCGGATGCCGATTTCCACGCTCAGCATGGATATCTTCGGCGCGGACGTCGAAGCCTCGCCCTTGGTATTTGCGAGCGGTGATGCTGATGGAATGATGTTACCCACCGAGCGTGGACCAGTGCCTTTGCCCTGGTTGGACACGCCGCAGCCACTCGTGCCAATGTGCATGTACGAAGAAAACGGAACGCCATTTAAGGGTGATCCGCGTCACGCGCTCGCAGGCGCGCTGGCACGCTATGCAGAGCATGGCTGGCAAGTAATTGCAGCGACCGAGCTGGAATTCACTTTGGTCGACGACACTGGCGAAACGCTTACCCCAGTGCGCAGTCCTGAGACAGGTCGGCCGTTGGCGGCAGAGGAAATCGTCTCTCTGGCTCAGCTTGATCTGTTCGATCCCTTCCTGTCCGATTTGTATGCCAGCTGCAAAACGATGGGCATACCAGCGCAAACCACCACCAGCGAAGCTGGTATTGGTCAGTTTGAGATCACTTTGAACCATCAAGAGGCCATGCGGGCCGCCGATGACACTTGGCTTTTCAAGCGATTGATCAGACGTTTGGCTCGCAAGCACGGGTTCGCCGCGACATTTATGGCCAAACCCTTTGCTGAGGATGCCGGTAACGGTATGCATGTGCACTTTTCGGTACTCGACGCGGACGGCGTTAACGTTTTTGACGACGGTGGCGAGAAAGGCACCGACACATTGCGTTCGGCGATTGCTGGATGTCTTACAGGTATGCGTCCAAGCACGCTGATATTTGCCCCGCACGCTCGAAGCTATGACCGTTTTGTGCCTGGAGCGCATGCACCAACGGGCGTTTGTTGGGCCTACGAAAACAGAACCGCTGCAATTCGAGTGCCCGGCGGTTCGCCGAAGGCGCGCCGCATCGAGCAACGCGTGGCGGGCGGCGATACCAATCCTTACTTGGTTTTCGCAACTGTGCTCGGCGCTGCGATGAATGGAATTGACGACACCGCGGTTCCGCCCGATCCGGTCATAGGGAATGCCTATGATCTAAAGCTCGACAGGTTGGCACCCGATTGGGAAACCGCGCTTGAGGAATTCGGACAGTCCGCAGAGATAGCAAGGATTTTTCCTCAGCAGTTGATTGAGAACATGGTTCTGACCAAACAACAGGAAATGGCACGACTAAGCGATGTGCCAAAATCGCAGCACTGGAAAATCTATCTGGAAACCGTGTAAACCGGCCTTGTCTGCGCATTTTGGCTAAGCTAGTCATAATTTGATCAAATTCCGGTGTCTCATGAAAATCGGCATATTACTAACCGGCCATGCAATCCCCGAAATCCAAGAGAAAGAGGGCGATTACGACAAGATTTTCGAGTATTTGCTACGCGGGCGTGGATTCGATTTTCACGGTTTCAACGTGGTGGATGGCGAGTTTCCGCAAGGCCCTGATGAAGCTGATGGATGGCTCATCACCGGTTCAAAACACGGTGCGTACGAAGATCACCCCTGGATTCCTCCGCTAGAGCAGTTCATCCGCGACGTGCATGCTTCTGGCAAACCTTTGATCGGCGTTTGTTTTGGCCATCAAATCATCGCGCAGGCGCTTGGTGGAAAGGTTGAGAAGTTCTCTGGAGGTTGGTCTGTTGGCCTTCAGGACTACGAACTGGATGGCGAGACCACTCAGCTTCGCGCCTGGCATCAGGATCAGGTGATAAAACCGCCAGAAGGCGCCGAAATCATTGGATCTTCTGAGTTTTGTGAAAATGCCGCAATGTTGATCGACGGGCGTATTCTCACCATTCAACCGCATCCCGAATTTACCACGAATGCACTGGACCTTTTGATCAAGCATCGCGGTCCCGGTGTGGTGCCGGAAGACCTTTTGGAACAAGCCGCTGAAACTTTACAAAACTCAGGCGACAGTGATGCGTTTGGCCAACGCATGGCCGATTTTTTCGAAGAAAAGGCATGAGAATGGCGAAGGACTGGACCACATCTCTACCCGAAGCTGCGCAGAGTTATCTTGAGGGCCACAAGCTCGACGAGGTGGAATGTATTATTGCCGATCTTCCGGGTATTGCGCGCGGCAAGGCCGTTCCGGCCAGTAAATTTGGCCGCCAGCAGCATTTTCACTTGCCGGACTCGATCTTCTACCAAACCATTACCGGCGACTGGGGCGAAGCTGCGGGCAAGGAAGGTTTTATCGAGCGCGACATGACGCTCAAGCCCGACATGAGCACCGCGAGTGCCGCGCCTTGGACCGGCGACTGGACGCTGCAGATCATCCATGATGCCTATGACAAAGACGGTAAACCGATCCCCTACGCGCCACGCAATGTGCTGAGGCGTGTGGTGAAAATGTATGAAAAGCTAGGGCTTACGCCAGTTATCGCGCCGGAGATGGAGTTTTTCCTGATCGCCCGAAACCTCGATCCAGCCAAAGAGATTGCGCCCATGGTCGGCCGCTCTGGCCGCCCCGCTGCCGCGCGTCAGGCCTATTCGATGACCGCCGTGGATGAGTTCGGTCCGGTGATCGACGACATCTACGACTTTGCCGAGGCGCAAGGCTTTGAGATCGACGGTATCACGCAGGAAGGAGGCGCGGGCCAGCTGGAGATCAACCTGCGCCACGGAGATCCAGTGAAACTGGCTGATGAAGTTTTTTACTTTAAGCGTTTCATTCGAGAGGCTGCGCTACGCCATGATTGCTTTGCCACCTTTATGGCTAAACCAATCGCCGCGGAACCTGGCAGTGCGATGCACATACACCACTCGCTCATCGATAAGGAAACCGGCAAGAACGTGTTTTCCGGCCCGCAAGGCGGCGAAACCGATATGTTTTACCACTTTATCGGCGGGCTGCAGACTTATTTGCCGGCGGCTATCGCGGTGCTTGCGCCTTATGTGAATTCTTACCGTCGCTACGTGCGCGATAACGCAGCGCCGATCAATCTGGCTTGGGGTCGTGATAACCGCACCACGGGAATTCGCATTCCGCTGTCCCCTCCGGAAGCGCGGCGTGTTGAAAACCGAATTGCGGGAATGGATTGCAACCCATATCTCGGCATCGCAGCGAGCCTTGCATGCGGTTTGCTCGGCTTGAAGAAGGAAATTCGCCCGTCGGCCCAATACCGCGGCGACGCCTACGAATCTGAGGCTGACGTGCCTGACGGAATGGGGACTGCACTTGATCTTTTTGATCAAGCGGGAGACCTGCACAAGATCCTCGATCCAGAGTTTGCAAGGGTTTATTCCATCGTGAAACGCACTGAATATGCAGAGTTTTTGCAGGTCATAAGCCCTTGGGAACGTGAGCATCTTCTCCTTAATGTTTAGCGCGTTGGGTCTGCAGCGGGATTTCCGAACTTGAGGCAAGATGAAGCATGAATCTTCTTTATGCCAATGATCGCAAAGGCGAGCACCCCAAAAGCTGGTATGCCGCGACGGCTACTGCACTGGATCCGTTCGCGCGATTAAAAGAAGATACGACGGCGGATGTTTGTGTGATCGGCGGAGGCTATACCGGACTTTCTGCGGCGCTTCATCTGGCCGAACGCGGGCTGAACGTGGTGTTGTTAGAGGCGCAACGCGTGGGCTTTGGCGCCTCTGGGCGCAACGGCGGACAGCTTGGTAGCGGTCAACGACAGGACCAGTTGGAGCTTGAAGCGCTTGTGGGCCGCGACGACGCTAACAAGCTTTGGGAGCTGGCCGAAGCCTCAAAAGCACTCGTTAAAAGTCTGGTATCAAAACATAAAATCGAATGCCACCTGAAGCCCGGCATCGCGCATATGGGCTTTCACAGTTCCGATGTGAGCCATGAACACAAGCTTTCTGATCACTTAGCAGAGCATTACGACTATCCACATTTAGAAAAATTAGATCGCGACGCGGCGCAGGCCATCTGTCCTTCTCCGCGCTATATCGGCGGTTCGCTTGATATGACGGCCGGCCATCTACATCCGCTGGCCTATGCTCTGGGGCTCGCGCGAGCGGCGCAAGCTACCGGCGTTCGGATTTACGAACGCGCCGAGGTTAAAGGCATTGAGGAAGGCGCTCCGTGCAGGGTGAAGACCGCAAACGGAGCAGTGAACGCAGAGCATGTCGTGCTGGCCTGCAATGGCTATCTTGGTGACCTTAACCCGCATGTCGCAGCGCGTGTCATGCCGATCAATAATTTCATCGCTGCCACGGAACCCTTAGGGGAGGACACTCCGCGGGTACTGACCCGCGATGTGGCGGTCGCTGACAGCAAATTTGTGGTCAACTACTTCCGCCTTAGCCATGATAATCGCCTGCTTTTTGGTGGTGGGGAAAGCTACGGCTACAGATTTCCATCCGATATCGCGGCACTTGTGCGAAAACCAATGACCCAAGTCTTCCCGCACCTAAAGGATGTGAAAATTGATTATGCCTGGGGTGGAACGCTGGCCATCACCATGCGTCGCCTGCCCTATGTGGCACGTGTGCGGACTAATATCCTTTCGGCCTCAGGCTATTCCGGACACGGTGTCGGCATGGCGAGTTTGTCCGGCAAGCTTATTGCAGATGCCATTGCGGGTGAGACGCAGGGCTTCGATACCATGGCGCGCATACCAACCTTGCCTTTTCCAGGTGGTGCAGCCCTGCGCAGCCCGCTTCTAGTGCTTGCGATGACATGGTACGCGATGCGCGATCGGCTTGGCGTCTGACGCATTTTCCTGGAGCAATTCTTTAATCTTTTGATTTTGCACGCACTCTGTTTTGCTTTATATATTCAGGAAAACCGAAACTAGTATTTGGATATACTGAAAATGACGTTTTCGCTCAATCTCCATGACGCAGAGCCGATTCCAGCAGAGGCACGCGCCGAGATCGACAAGATGCTGAAATCCGGTGATCTTTTCCGTTATACCGCGTCAGATAATGCGCCTGTCTCTCTGCTGGAAAGAGAGTTCGCGGCGATGATGGGTACGCGTTATGCACTGGCGGTGTCGTCATGTTCCGCAGCCTTGTTTCTTTCTTTGAAGGCGCTTGGACTACCGCACGGCGCGCGCGTTTTGATCCCGGCCTTCACCTTTGCCGCCGTGCCCTCCTCCGTGGTGCATGCAGATTGCGTGCCCGTGCTCTGCGAGGTGGGAAAGAATTACCGGATTGACCTGGCAGACTTTGAGACGAAACTTAACGATCGTATTGAAGCCGTCATCATCAGCCACATGCGCGGGCATACCTCGGACATGAGCGCGGTTATGGCGCTCTGTGATGCGCGTGGAATTCCGGTTGTAGAGGACGCGGCGCATTCGCTGGGTACCACTTGGGACGGGCGCAAGATCGGTACGATTGGCCGCGTCGGCTGTTTCAGCTTTCAATCCTACAAGCTGATCAACGCTGGCGAAGGTGGGATCATGGTGACAGATGACGCCGATCTTGTAGCGCGCGCAGTGATCATGTCAGGCGCCTATGAGCACAATTGGGCAAAACACATCACCGCCCCTGATCCAGCGCTTAATTCGGCCTTTGCCACATGGCAAAACCGTCTGCCACTTTACAATCTGCGCATGGGAAATCTTTCGGCCGCGATCATCCGCCCGCAATTGGCCGAGGTCGATCGCAGGGTGCGCGATGGACGCGGCAACCATGATTATGTTGCCGCCCGATTGAATAGCTCGCCATGGCTCGCCGTGCCTGAAAAACTTAGCCCGGAAGAGCGCGCACCAGATTCCATTCAGTTTAACCTGGTGGGTTTGAACGATGATGAAACCCGCGCTTTTGCAGAGGCCGCCGCAGGGCGCGGCACAAAAGTTCAGGTATTCGGACTTTCAACAGACAATGCGCGGGCATTCTGGAACTGGCGCTTTCTGCCCGGAGAGACACCGGACCTGCCCCAAACCCGCGCCATGTTGATGCGCGCCTGTGACGTGCGCTTGCCCGCACGGCTTAAACGCGAGGAGCTGGACTTCGTCGCCAATGCTTTGTTGCGCGCAGCGCAGGATGTCATGGGACCGCAACTCGAATACGGGACTTGACCAGCAAGCCTTGCCTCGGTCAACTCCTTGCATGAGCGAGGATTTCTCCAAAGGCGCGGCCTGGATGAACGGGCGCGTCATTCCAATCTCACAGGCCACGATTGGGGTCACTGATTGGGGACTGACCCATGCCGATTGCGTCTATGACGTGGTGCCCGTCTGGCAAGGCGGGTTTTTCCGGTTGAAAGACTATCTGGAGCGTTTCCTGACCTCAGTGAAAGAGGCGCATATGGAAATCGGCAATACGACTGAAGACATACGTGTGGCACTACACGACATGGTCGCAACATCCGGCCTGCGGGATGCCTATGTCGCCATGGTTGCTGCGCGCGGCACGCCGATGATCCCTGGAATCCGCGACCCGCGCGCTTGCCAAAACCATTTCTATGCCTGGTGCGTGCCTTACGTGCATGTGGTCAAACCGGAGGTGGTTGAGGCCGGGCTAGAGGTTTGGCTCTCCGATAGAGTCCGACGAATTCCAGAAGACAGCGTGAATCCACGGGTCAAAAACTACCATTGGGGCGACTTCACCCAGGGTTTGTTTGAGGCCAAGGAGCAGGGCTACGAAACTGCGCTATTGGCCGATCATGCAGGCAATGTCACAGAGGGGCCCGGTTTCAACGTCTTCATCCTAAAGGGCAAAGAGATCGCCACCCCAGATCGAGGTGTTCTGTTGGGCATAACGCGTCGCACCGCAATTGAGCTGGCGCAGGAGGCAGGGTTCACCGTCACTGAGCGCACCGTCAAGGTGGAAGAGCTTTTCGAAGCGGATGAGGTGTTTCTCACCAGCTCTGGTGGCGGCATATTTCCAGTGGCTAAGGTGAATAACAGGGTTTTCGGCAACGGTCGCCCCGGCCCCGCCGCCAGCGCGCTACGCATAAATTATTTTGAACGCATGCGTAATCCCGCGTATCGAAGCGACATCGACTATGCCTAGAACCGCGAGCGTCAGAGGACTGACAGACAATCCTTCATGAAAGGATATTCCACCAACGCAGGTTCGACGATTGTCTCCTGCAAGATCGGACGTAGCGTTGCGGCCACGCGCTCGGGCATATCTTGTAGCAAATCCTTGCGGGCGGTGACGCTGATCGTGCGTGAGAGCGGCTCCAACGGCAATTCCAGCACATCGAATTGGTCGGCAAAGCGACGGGCGCGCATCAGGGCCAGCGGCGGCAGGATAGTCCAACCGGTCCCCTGCCCAACCAGCGCCAGGATCGCGTGATAACTGTCGAGTTCGAACCGGTGTGGCAAGGTCAGGTCCTGGCGTGACAAATGCGTCGCGATCATCCGACCCATATAGTGGCGTTGCGTGTATTGGATGAGCGGCAAGCGCTTGAGCTGGCGCAGAACGTCTCCGGCCGGATCGACGCCTCCCTTGGGCGCAGCCACGACAAACCCCTCACGCAGGAGCGGATGCCGCTCTGCCCAGTCGTCACCCACGTTAAGCTCGGCCGCCACAATCACATCCAGATTACGCGATTCCAGCAGATCGTAGAGGTAGTGGCTTGCCCCGGTCTCCAACAGAAACTGGCTGGCCTTCAACTCACCCGCCATATGAGTCAGAAGTTGTGGCGTCACATCCGCCTCAAGATCTTCGATCATACCAAGGCGAAAACGCGTCAGCATCGACAGGTTTGACATCGCAAGCTCTGCACGCGCCTGCGCCGCCTCGTTCAAAATCACCTGCGCGCGACGGCGCAGAATTTCACCCGCAGGCGTGAGCCTTACCGGCCGCGCGTTGCGTTGCAGCAATGTGGCTCCAACCGCGCTTTCAAGGTTGGTAAGCTGTTGTGAAATGGCGGAGGGGCTTGCACCCAGCCGTTTGGCTGCGGCGGAGATTGAACGTTCATCGGCTGCTGCCATGAACACCTCTATTCCCCACAGGGTTATGCGGCCAGGGCTATCGACCATGGCGTTTTACTTGCCTAGTTTAGAAAGCTTTTCCTGCAAATCGGCGAGCTGTTCTTTAATGGCGTCTAGGTCTTCGCTGTCGTCTTCTTCAGGTTCGCTACTTTCAGCGCCTGGCATTGTGCCCATGGCGGAAAGGCCACCTGTCATGGCTTTCATGAAAGCTTCCTGCTGAGCACGCATTGCTTCCATACCCGGCATACCGGCTAAAGGATTGGCCTTGGCCATATTTTCCATCATATGGCTTTGACCTTTCTGCAGGATCTCGAAACTCGCTGCCAGAAAATCGGGCACCATAGAAGTCGCTTGTGTGGTGTAGCTGCGCACGAGGTCCGTCAACACGCTGATCGGCAGCACGTTCTCTCCGCGCCCCTCATGCTCCGTGATGATCTGCAACAGATACTGCCGCGTCAGGTCGTCGCCAGATTTAAGGTCAATGATCTGTACCTCTCGACCATTGCGGATGAATTCTGCGATGTCTTCAAGCGTCACATAATCCGAGGTTTCCGTGTTGTAGAGCCTGCGGCTAGCATAACGTTTAATAAGCAGTGGATTTTCACTTCCCGCCAAGGCACGTCCTCCGAACTTTCAGCAGTGCAGCAGGACCTTACGGCAGCGCAGAAAAAAAGAAAAGGGCGAGGCTTTCGCACTCGCCCTTTTGTTCAGGCCTCTGACAGGGAGGAAAGTAGGCTCTGAACGTAGCGTTCGATTATTTTGCAGAAGCTGTCGCTTTTTTGGCAGCCGCAGCAACATCATCAGTTGCTTTCTTGACTGCCTTTGTTGCGTCTTCCTGCAGGTCTTTGCCAGCTGCCATAAGAAGCTCGACGGTGTCCATTTGAACTTTTTTGGCAACTTCAGCGAAAGCCGCCATGTGCTCTGCGGCTGTTTCAGCATTGGCAGATGCGAAGTCTGTAACTGCTTTCGCGTAGTCAGCAGGCTCTGCTTTTGCTTTTGTAACTTCGGTCAGCTTGGCGAGGGTGTCCATTGTCCACTTGCTGGACAGTTCAGCTGATTTCTCAGCTGCTGTCAGAGCAACGCCAGAAAGCTTTTCGCTCAGTGCAGCTTGGTTTTTGAAAGCGTCTTCAAATACTTTGGTGTCTACTGGAATTGCGCCCATGAAGTCTTTCATGATTGCGTTAATGTCATTTGCTTTTGCCATTTTGAGGCTCCATAAATTCTGCCGACTGGCGGCGTTGTGCGTCTGCAGCATATTTAGACGCTGCAACGCAGCAATACAAGTCTTTTTTTCTGCACTGCAGCAACAAATTTGCCCGCCATAGTTTTTGTTTATTTTCAAAGACTTGCTTTGCGCCGTACATACGTTCCCGGAGCGGAACCAAGGCTTTTGTGCGATTTTCCACCGGGCGTTCTAGCAGCAACTTTTTTACCCGAACGCTTGCGCAACCACGATTCCCAGGTCGGCCACCAAGAACCTTTTCTTTCTGTTGCACTCGCAATCCAATCGTCCGCATCATCTGGCAGATCGGTATTGGAATAGTACCCATATTTGTTCTTACTAGGCGGATTCACAATGCCCGCGATGTGGCCGGACTCTGAAACTATGAAGCTCTTGTCACGACTGCCGGTCTGAAGGAAGCCGCGATAGCAATCCTTCCATGCCGCAATATGGTCGGTTTCACAGGTCACGGCCATGATCGGAACTTGCACGTCGTTAACGTGCACCGTCTCGCCAAGGATCGACAGCCCATCAGTCACAAAAGCATTATCCTGACAAAGATCGCGCAGATATTCCATCACCATGCGCGCGGGTAAGTTGGCCCCATCGCCGTTCCAATAAAGAAGATCGAATGCTGGAGGCGTCTCGCCCATCATGTAACTTCTAATAGCGGGTTTGTAGATCAGGTCATTGGACCTCAGAAATGACATCGTTCGCCCCATTATGAAGGAGCGTAACACACCCTGCTCATCGACTTCCTTTTGAATGCCTTCAACAAAATCCTTTTGCAGAAATGGCACGAACTCCCCTTGATCACTGAAATCGGTCAGCGCTGTGAAAAACGTGGCAGACTTGATGCTTTTGTCACCGCGTTTTTGCATCAGCGCGAGTGTGATATGCAATGTCGTGCCTGCTATACAGTAACCAACTGCGTTCAATTGAGGTTCGCCGGTGATCGCTTTCACCTCCTCAATCGCGCCCAGATAGCCGTGTTGAATGTAGTCATCCATGCCGACATCCGCGTGAGAGGCGTCTGGATTGACCCAACTCACCACGAAAACGGTGTAGCCCTGATCAACCAACCAGCCGATCAGGCTATTCTCACGCTTCAGATCGAGAATGTAATATTTATTGATCCAAGGCGGGAATATAACGACGGGTGTTTTGTGAACCTTCTCAGTCGTAGGCGTATATTGCAAAAGCTCCATGATGGAATTGCGGTAGACAACCTCGCCTTCAGTAACTGCTATGTTGTCACCCAGAGAGAACGCCTTTTCATCGCAGAGCCGGACCACCATCTCGCCGTTGTTAGCTTCCATATCCGCCACGAGGTTTTCGAGACCTTTCACTAGGCTTTCGCCCTCAGTCTCAATCGCTTTTTCAAGCGCGTCAGGATTCGTTCCCAGAAAATTTGTAGGACTCATCATATCGATAATTTGACGTGTGAAGAATTCAAGCCGCTTTTTATCTTTTTCATCAATGCTTTGCGTTTCTTTTACAACCTGTTCCAAGGCCTGTTTGTTGAGCGCATACTGCTGCTTGACGTAGCGAAAATACGGGTTTGACCGCCAAAGTGGATTGTCGAAACGGCGATCGTTGGACAGAGTGTCCTCTTCCTCGTCCGAAGGCTGAGCGTCCCCCACAACCAAAGCCTGCTGGGCTTCGATGAAATGGCGTACGGATTTTCCCCAGTACTCCAATTGTTGTTCATAAATCTTACCAGGGTTTTCCAGCATCGACTGCCAGTAGGAGGACATAGCAGCTGTATAAAGGTCCTGACCTGGTCCATTAAGCTCAAGATTTGGCGGGCTTCGGTGTGACAAAGTCTCCATCAGACGTTGCGTTAACGCCTCTACGCGTTCCAAATTTGCCGAAATCTTTTCAAAATTCCTAGTATCGACCGTATCTTGCGTTGCCATTCCGGCGAAACCTTCTTAACTTTCTGCTGTGCAGCATTTGCTGCGCGGCTTTATTAATTATGCACCACTTTTGAGTAGCATGCATATAGTGCCGCCGCAGCGTAAATAACCTGCGACGAAGAAACCACGGTGTCAGAGGCCAAGGAGTGTCAGTTTGCGTTATATGATGACCTACGACCTGATGGAAACCATGCGGAACACCAACCAATGGTTGGGTGCAACCGCTTTGTCCATGGCATCTTACCCCCTTTTTAGCATGGTACCAAATCCCGCCTTTCAATGGATCGCTGCTTGGGGTGAAGTGACGGAGCGTTCTTTTCAAAGAATGGTGACCAAACCGGATTGGGGGATCGAATCCATCACCGGTGAGGATAGTCGCGATCATTTGATCAACGTTGACACGATCGTGGCCAAGCCGTTTGGCGATCTGATCCATTTCAATGTTCAAGGCCGTGATGAGATGGATCGCAAAGTGCTGTTGGTTGCGCCAATGTCTGGCCACTACGCGACACTTCTGCGAAGTACTGTGAAGTCGCTGTTGCCAGATTGCGACGTCTACGTCACCGACTGGCACAATGCCCGCGATATTCCAGTGTCCTGTGGCAAGTTCGATATCGAGGACTACACGCTTTATCTGATGGAGTTCATGCGAACGCTGGGCTCTGATCTGCACGTGATCGCAGTGTGCCAACCTGCCCCGCTGACACTTGCAGCGGCAGCTTACCTCGCCGAGCTAGAGCCAGAGACGCAGCCGCGCACGCTGACACTTATCGGTGGACCAATCGATCCCAATGCGACGCCAACCGATGTCACGGACTTTGGCCACCGTGTCACAATGGGTCAGCTTCAGGAAACCATGATCCAACGCGTGGGTTTTAAGTATCCGGGCGTTGGAAGGCTGGTTTATCCAGGCCTTCTGCAATTGGCGTCTTTCATGTCGATGAATGCAGATCGGCATTCAAAGGCATTTTTGAATCAGGTCAATCGCGTGGCGCAGGGCGAGGCCAGCGATCACGACAAACACAACAAGTTCTATGATGAATATCTTGCTGTA
>JBCDDS010000068.1:0-18759 GCA_039180185.1 Pseudomonadota bacterium
CAGCTGGGTTGTTGGTGTCCACGATAATGCACGCTTGATCATCTTCGACAGTTTCGATGATACGTGGTTTGGGTAGGCTCCAGTGTTCTAGGACAAAGGCGGCTTCGGTGTTTGGTTCTCCCAAGAGCACTGCCTCTGCGTGGCCCCCAAGCACCTCATTGATGTACCAGGCCCATAAAATTGGTGAACCTGTGCTATCTGTATCAGGGGATTTATGGCCGAAAACGAGCGTTGTCATGGGGTGTCCTGTGACTGAATCAGGTTGATTTGCGCGCCTTATAGGTCGCTGCGTCAGCCTTGTCACCCGTCTCTGGGCATCGCAAATTACATGCATGAAAAAACCGTCGGAAACCGCGCTGTACGCACCTGTCAAAGCCTGGCTGGAAGGCCTTGGCTTTGAGGTGAAGGCAGAGGTTGGTGCAGCTGACGTGATGGCTGTGAGAGATGATTTGGAGCCTGTAATAGTCGAGCTAAAAACCGGCTTCTCGCTGACGCTTTTGCAACAAGCCGTCAAGCGGCAGGCCGTCTCGGATCAAGTTTATGTGGCCGTGCCGCGCTGGCAAGGGAAGGCGGGTTGGCGAGCGTTCAAGGGAAACGTTGGGCTCTGCAAGCGACTGGGTCTTGGCGTCCTTAGTGTCCAAGCTGATCAGAATATGTTGCAAGTACACTGCGATCCCATGCCGTTTCAGCCGCGTAAGTCGAAAATCAAGAAAACGCGACTGCTAAAAGAGTTTGCGGCACGTGCAGGTGATCCAAACCTTGGTGGAACACGTGGGCAGGTAGAGACTTCCTATAAGCAGGATGCGAAACGGTGTGCAGCGTATTTGGCTGAACATGGCACAGCGAGCGGGGCGCAAATCGCAAAGGCAACTGGTGTCACTCGGGCCACGCGGATCATGGCGGACAATTACGCCGGCTGGTTCTATCGTGTTGAACGTGGTGTTTACGCACTTAGCGACAACGGTCTTACGATGACAGGAGCGGTTTGATGGGCGCTTTTACGACATTTGCGATGCTGCCAGTGCTCGTACCCCAAGCGTTATGGGTGAAGTTCCGTGCCGCGCAGCTATCGGAAGCGGCAGGGCCAAGACAGGGCAGGCAAGGCGAAGGTCCAAGGCTGCGCGTATTGATTGTGGGTGACTCGTCTGGTGCCGGTGTTGGTGTTGCTGAACAAAAGATTGCTTTGTCGGGAAGATTAGCCGCGCATTTGTCGCAAGAATTCGATGTTAGCTGGCGACTAGAGGCCCGTTGTGGCGCGACAACTACGACCATTCTGAACCGATTGGAGGATATGGAGGCAGAGCCCTTTGATATTGCAGTTATTGCCGTAGGTGTGAATGACGCAAAGAACGGCATGCGAGAAGCGCTTTGGATTGATAACTACAACCGCCTTATAGACCTTTTAGAAAAACGTTTCAGCGTTACAGATCACTATGCCTCTGGAATTCCGCCGCTTCAGCATTTTCCTGTTTTACCGGAACCTTTGCGAAACGTCTTGGGCAAGCGCGCAAGCGCGTTTGACGCGCGTTTGCGCGAGGTGCTGCAAAAACGTACGAACACACACTATGTGAATATGGAATTTCCACTCGATCCCACACTAATGGCCTCAGACGGGTTTCATCCTGGCCCGGAAGTCTATGATCAATGGGCTCTAAGGATTAGCAGACTCGTCTGCGCAAATACTGCTCTCAAAAGTCGAAAGAGCTAGTCTTCAAACAACGGCAACCGTTCTATTGCGTAGCCGCGTTTTTGCAAAAGCCTTAATATTCCGATCTCGCCGGGCAAGTGTCCCGCGCCAACGGCGATGACGACTTGGTCTCCGTCGCTTACCTCGTCATCCAAAACGGTCATCCAATCGTTGTTGCGGCGTTCCAGCAGTAACTCCGAGAACTTGGCGAAGTCCTCTTCTGCTGTTTCACCGCCGAACTCCAGAGAAATATACTTTGAGAAAATCCAGGTTAGTGCGACTTCTTCGTTCAGATACCGCTCGCGGATCGTGTACGATAAATCATCCATGTTGCCGGGCCAAGCTAGGCTCATCTCGATCATGTTCAGCTGTTGCTCAACTGGCATGTCATCAAGAAGAGCCAAAAGCTCATCAAATTGCTCCAGTGATCGGCTCGGATTGCCGATCGCGGTTGCATATTCACCAACGAGCTGGTCGATACCGCCTCCTTCAAGCGCGCCGGCCTGGGCCTCGCAGGGCCCGATTCCAAGCATCATGGCCGCCCACATTGGTTTGAACTTTGCCGCTAGAAAACTTGGGATGTTCCGTGCCTGCATTTCCTTTTGAAAGCTTTGCCAGGTTGTTTTATCGAGCATATCGGCAAGCGTGGGTCCTTCAACAATGAACATCATCGAGGGATCTTTTGTTAGCGCGACCTGCATTTTCGCCTGGTCTTCGTTTGATATCTCGAGATAGATTTTGTCGGCTTGATCCAGGAAGGGTTTTAGCCTCTCCAAATGAACTTCGCTTTTTGAATGTTTGAAATGATAGGTGCCAAAAATCGTTAGGGTCGTATCATCTTTTTCAGCGCGCCAGAAAAGACCCTTACCAAACTGTTCGGCTGCGGCTTCCTCGAAGATCTTTTGTCGCTCGGCTTCCTCCAACGCATCGATTAAATCGACGCCTCTACACTGATCTTGTGCTGCTGCAAAAGTTGGAACCGCTAAAAAAAGACAGAGCAACAATCGCTGGAACCAGATCATATGACACCGCCTCAAAACCTATGCTTTCCACCAAGCTAGTCGTGGCACAACCTTGGGGCAATGCGATGATCAAAAAAAATACAACGAATGCTTGACAGGAATGGTCAGCCTCAATAAATCACCGCCGTTGGCACTCACCTGATTAGAGTGCTAACGGGATCATCAATGGTTGCATGATCTCAGGGAGAAACTTTGAGCCAAGGAGCCAAAGATATGGCATTCAAACCGCTACATGACCGTGTGCTTGTGCGCCGCGTTGAGAGCGAAGAAAAGACAGCTGGTGGGTTGATTATCCCCGACAGTGCAAAAGAAAAACCAAGTGAAGGCGAAGTTGTTTCTTGCGGCGACGGCGCTCGCAAAGACAGCGGTGAGCTGATCGATATGGCTGTAAAAGCTGGCGATCGGATCCTCTTCGGTAAATGGTCAGGCACAGAGATCACCATTGATGGTGAGGAACTGTTGATCATGAAAGAAAGCGACATCTTGGGCGTAATGGCCTGATCGCTTCCACACGAAATCCAATAGATTAGTCAGGAGAGACACACATGTCTGCCAAAGACGTCAAATTTGATACAGATGCCCGCAACAAGATGATGCACGGCGTCAACGTACTGGCCAATGCTGTACGCGTTACGCTCGGCCCTAAAGGCCGCAACGTTGTACTGGACAAGAGCTTCGGTGCGCCGCGGATCACCAAGGACGGTGTTTCGGTTGCCAAGGAAATCGAGCTTGAGGACAAGTTCGAGAACATGGGCGCGCAGATGGTGAAAGAAGTCGCCAGCCGCACCAATGATGAGGCCGGCGACGGCACAACGACAGCAACTGTTTTGGCACAAGCCATTGTTAAAGAAGGCCTGAAAGCTGTCGCTGCAGGCATGAACCCAATGGATCTGAAGCGCGGTATCGACCTCGCGACATCCAAAGTGGTTGAGTCGATCAAAGAAGCTGCGCGCGAAGTGAAAGACTCCGCTGAAGTTGCTCAGGTTGGCACAATCTCTGCCAATGGCGAAGAAGAGATCGGTAATCAGATCTCTGATGCAATGCAGAAGGTTGGCAACGAAGGTGTCATCACCGTTGAGGAAAACAAAGGTCTGGAAACAGAGACCGATGTCGTAGAAGGTATGCAGTTCGACCGTGGTTACCTGTCGCCCTACTTCGTCACCAACGCGGACAAGATGACCGCAGAGCTGGACGACTGTATGGTTCTGCTGCACGAGAAGAAACTGTCTTCGCTGCAGCCGATGGTTCCGCTTCTGGAATCTGTCATCCAGTCGCAAAAGCCGCTTTTGATCATCGCGGAAGACGTCGAAGGCGAAGCGCTTGCCACTCTCGTCGTCAACAAACTGCGCGGCGGTCTGAAAATCGCAGCGGTCAAAGCACCAGGCTTCGGTGATCGCCGTAAAGCTATGCTGCAAGACATCGCGATCCTCACAGGCGGTCAGGTGATCTCTGAAGATCTCGGCATGAAGCTTGAGAATGTCACAATGGACATGCTGGGCTCTGCCAAGAAAATTCAGATCACCAAAGACGAGACAACCGTCGTTGACGGTGCAGGTGAGAAGGCCGAGATTGAAGCGCGCGTGACACAAATCCGCACTCAAATCGAGGAAACCACGTCTGACTACGACCGTGAGAAGCTGCAAGAGCGCGTTGCCAAACTGGCAGGTGGTGTTGCGGTGATCCGCGTCGGCGGCATGACAGAAGTCGAAGTGAAAGAGCGCAAAGACCGTGTCGATGATGCGTTGAACGCGACCCGTGCAGCCGTGCAAGAAGGCATTGTTGTCGGTGGCGGCGTAGCTCTGGTCCAAGGTGCGAAAGCTCTCGAAGGTCTGACAGGCGCTAATAGCGATCAGGACAACGGTATCGCTATCGTGCGTCGTGCCCTGGAATCTCCGCTGCGTCAGATCGCTGAGAACTCCGGAGTTGACGGATCGGTTGTTGCTGGCAAAGTTCGTGAGAGCTCCGATGCGACATATGGTTTCAACGCGCAAACCGAAGAATATGGCGACATGTTTAAGTTTGGCGTGATTGACCCGGCAAAGGTTGTGCGGACCGCTCTGGAAGATGCATCTTCTATCGCAGGTTTGCTGATTACAACGGAAGCCATGGTTGCCGACAAGCCAGCCAAAGAAGGCGCTGCCCCTGCAGGCGGCATGCCGGACATGGGCGGCATGGGCGGCATGATGTAATCAACCGCACCTAACAACTATTGAATTGGAGGTCGCCTTTGTGCGACCTCTTTTTTTCTTGCCGCACCGTAGATACATCTGCAGTGTTTTGTGATGAGTATGAAAAATTATTCAAGCAGGACTAAAGCAAATAACCTGCTGATCATCATGTCGGATGAACATCGCAAAGATGCATTGGGGTGTATGGGGCATCCTCTAGTGAAGTCGCCAAATATTGATGCCTTGGCTGAGCGTGGAACGGTCTTTGAGAACGCCTATACGCCGTCACCAATGTGCGTGCCGACCCGTGCAGCCGTGGCGTGCGGCGATTACGTTCATCGTATTCGCCATTGGGACAGCGCCACACCATATGACGGGGTGCGGAAAAGTTGGATGCACAAAGTGCGTGACGCGGGTGTGAACGTTACTTCAATTGGTAAGCTGCATTTTCGCTCTGCTGAGGATGACAACGGATTTACAGAAGAGATCATGCCGATGCATGTAGTTGGCGGTGTGGGTTGGCCTATCGGTCTTTTACGAGAAGACCCGCCGAAATACGATGGAGCGGCAGAGCTTGCAGCAGACGTTGGACGGGGCAGCAGCAGTTACACGGATTACGATTTGGAAATCACTGCGGCTGCTGAGAAATGGATTTTGGACCAAGAGCATGCTGATCAGCCATGGGTTGGTTTCGTGTCGCTAGTAAGTCCGCATTATCCGCTTACCTGCCCTAAGACATTTTATGACCTTTATGATCCAGAGCAGATCGAACTTCCGATCGGTTTTGCGGCAGGCGTCGCGCCAGAGCACAGCGAGCTAAAGAACATCGCTAATTTCTTTGATTATTCGAGCTACTTTGATGAAAAAAGCATGCGTGAAGCAAAAGCAGCTTACTACGGCTTGGTCAGTTTTATGGATGACTGCGTTGGGCGTGTTCTTGCTGCTTTGGAGGCCAGCGGGCAGGCTGATGAAACCTTGGTAATCTATGTCTCGGACCATGGCGATATGCTCGGAGATCATGGATTTTGGACCAAGCAAGTAATGTATGAGGCATCCGCTGGGATACCGATGATTGCTGCGGGACCAGGGTTTTCATCTGGTCGGCGTGTCGGTACAGGAACTAGCCTGCTGGACCTTGCACCGACGGTTCTTGAAGTAACTGGGGTTTGTGAGGAGCAGTATGATGGTCCCGGCACATCGCTCTATCGGATTGCGAATGAACCAGATGATCTGGATCGAACCATTCTAAGCGAGTATCACGATGGAGGATCAACGACTGGTGCGTTTATGGTGCGCTGGGATCGTTGGAAGTATATTCATTATGTGGGCCATTCACCTCAGTTGTTTGACCTACTGCACGATCCTGATGAACTTCACAATCTGGCAACAGACCGCGTCAATGACCCAACTGTCATATTAGCGTTGAAGGAGGGAGAGCGGCGGTTACGCGCCATATGCGATCCGGAAGAAGTGAATACTCTTTGTTTTGTGGATCAAGGCCGTCGCATTGAAGAATTGGGTGGTAAGCAAGCGTGTCGTGACGCTTATGTGTTCAATCACACACCCACCCCAACAACTTCTGAATAGCCTGGATTGACGTTCAAGCCGTGGCGTTTTGGTCGTCGTACAGACGTACGCACGGTTTTTTGCCCTGGGTTACCTTCATGACCGCACAAAGCTGCTCATGAACCTGTTGGACTTCCTCGGTTTCGCCACTGAGTGCAATTGCGGGAGCATTGGATCCGGTGACACGTACGAGTAGCGTGGCCATGCCACCGGGCGTCGCAGGTCTGCGCAGAAATACGCTTTGGATGGCTCCAAGGTCAATCTTACGAGAAATACGAGACTGGCCATGTATGTTGATTTTGGTCAGCGAAAGCGTCCCTTTTTCTACGTCGAGCTGCATATGACGTCGAAACCCACGCGTACCCACCGCAAAAACGATAAGTCCTGAGGCAGCCACCAGTGACGTAAAAATGCTGAATGCGCCAACTTGCCCTGACGTGTTGTAAGTCGGTAGCAGAAACCAAAGCGCAATTGCGCCCATAACCATAACGATGCCCGCGGCGCGCAAAACGACTTCTGTCAGCGCTTCAACCTTGAATCGCTCAACTCGTTCTCTGGCTTCCATGCCGTTGGCTGTCGCACGAATGCTGACGGATTGCTCTGTCACGTGCATTTCCCTCATTATGGAGTAATTCGCGTTAACCGCGAACTACTTTGAACAGATAAGTACCCGGGAAAGCGGGCAAAAATTAGGCTATAAAGGTGCGTAAATACGCGCTTGGGAAAAATAAATATCAAGCAAAATCAATATCTTCATGATTTTGGTCTTACGATATGAAAGCTTCCACTCATATAGGTGAGCGGTTTTTCACCGGCATCTGATATTCCTGTGACGTCGCCGATACAGATCGCATGACTTCCATGTACATGTCTGTGAGTAAGGCTGCACGTGAACGATGTTGCGCGAGGCAGCAGAGGACCAAACTCAGTATCAAATACCTCTAGGCCAGCGAACCTGTTAGGTTGATCTTTGTCAAACATCCCTGCGAAACGGCGGGCCACGTCTTCAGCATCTTCGGGTAAAACGTTCACGCAGAAGACGCCGTTGGATGCCACTGCCTGAGCAATTTTCGTGTCCGCTTTCAAACAAACAAGGACAGAAGGCGGATCCGCCGACAGTGACGTGAAAGCGCTGACAGTGGCGCCTGATTTTCCAGCGGGTCCGTCAGTCGTCACAACGGTGACAGTCGATGCCACTTGACGCATCGCGTTAATGAAAGCCTCACGGGCGTTTGTCATGCATTCGTCCTTTTGGCCAGCCTTTGACCAGCACGTCACGCTGAATTTAGCGCGCCAAATCGAAATGACAGGATGAAACTCGTTGCACAACCCAAAATTAACCCGCATGAGCCGTCATTGAATTCAGCCAAGCCGGCAGGTGAGTTAGCGCGCTGCCTGTGCTAATCGCATCCTTTGATAAGAGGCCAGATTCCATATTTTTTGTTGAGATAATCGGCGCACATCCGGTTGAGGTCATCGCGGCAGAACCCACCGAAAGATCTTTGTTGCAACGCATGGACATCTTCGAAAGCGGGACGCATTCCCTTGCGCGCTCGCGGCATTTCGCGAATGGCGATGCCTTGTCGGGCCAGATGACCTGAAAGCCAGACATCATCAACAGGCCACGCGTGTTCAATTGGGGTGATCGAAGAATTGCACAACCATTTTGGGTAAATACAAACCCCGGAAAACCCTTGCGCAATGTCTGATCCCAAACCAGATCGCCCAATTCTTCTTATGTTCCAAGCTTGCCCGCAGGTTGCTACTTCGGACTTTGCAAGCAAGGTTTTTGCCCAGTGCCTTGGGTAAATCCAGTCGTCATCGCAATAGATGAGCCTTAAACCACTTTCCGATAGCTGTCTTGCGGCTGGCAGAGCTTTCGTCGCGGGACCCATGTCTTCGTCCGACCACAGAAGCTCGACTCCATGCGGGAGAGCCGGCGGATTCACCGTGACATCATAACACTCGTATTGCCGCGGCAAGGTCAAATAAATTCTTTCTGGCGACTCCGACTGATCCAAGAGCGCCCGCAACACTGGTCCAAGCTTTTCAAAGCGAGGTGGAATGGAAGTCAGCGAAATTGCATACATGCAACCTTTTCCCTAACCCGCGATCAATCCCATCTGCTCAAGTTTCAAAATTACTTGATGGGCACAGTTATCAACTTCGACATTCTCGGTTTCAACGCGCAACTCCGGATCTTCTGGGATATCGTAAGGATCTGAAATACCAGTGAATTCCTTGATCTTCCCGGCACGCGCTAGTTTGTAGAGCCCCTTGCGGTCGCGCCGCTCGCATTCTTCGATGGAAGTGGCGACATGAACTTCAACAAAGGCGCCAAAAGCCTCGATATCTTCGCGAACAGCGCGCCGGGTCGTTGCATATGGCGCAATAGGTGCGCAGATAGCGATGCCGCCATTCTTGGTTATCTCAGATGCCACATAGCCGATCCGGCGAATGTTAAGATCGCGGTGTTCTTTTGAGAAACCAAGTTCCGAGGACAGGTTTTTACGCACAATATCGCCGTCCAAAAGCGTTACCGGACGACCGCCCATCTCCATTAACTTGGTGAGCAAAGCATTTGCGATGGTTGATTTGCCCGAGCCAGAAAACCCGGTAAAAAACACGGTGAAACCTTGTTGGCTGCGTGGCGGGTATCTGCGCCGTAGTTCCTCCACAACTTCAGGGAAGGAGAACCATTCCGGAATTTCCAAACCTTCGCGCAATCTACGCCTCAGCTCGGTACCGGAAATATTCAGAATGGTGACCGAGTCTTTGTCTTTGATCGCATCCACAGGCTCGTATTGCGCGCGTTCCTGCACGTAGACCATCTGTTTGAAGTCCACCATTTCGATGCCGATTTCTTCTTGGTGTTCGCTGAACAGCTCTTGCGCATCATAAGGGCCATAGAAGTCCTCGCCTTCGCTATTTTTGCCAGGTCCCGCGTGATCGCGACCAACAATAAAGTGCGTGCAACCGTGATTCTTGCGAATGATTCCATGCCAGACCGCCTCGCGCGGTCCAGCCATGCGCATTGCGAGATTGAGCAGGCTCATTGCGGTCGTTGAGCCGGGGTATTTGTCGAGTACTGCCTCGTAACAGCGCACGCGCGTGAAGTGGTCTACATCACCTGGTTTGGTCATGCCCACGACCGGGTGAATAAGAAGGTTCGCTTGCGCTTCTTTAGCCGCGCGAAACGTTAGTTCTTGGTGCGCTCGGTGCAATGGGTTGCGCGTCTGGAAGGCGACAACTTTCCGCCAACCCAGCTTGCGGAAATAGGCTCGCAGTTCATTGGGCGTGTCGCGTCTTCCTCGGAAGTCATAATGTATCGGTTGCTGGATACCGGTCACTGGTCCACCTAGGTAAACTTCACCCGCCGTGTTGTGCAAATAATTGACGGCAGGGTGGGCCTGATCATTGGCGCCAAAGACTTTTTCAGCCTCAAGCGCTTTGTCTGGCGTCCAGCGGTCTGTCACGGTCATTGTCGCCAGTATCACGCCTTCCTGATCGCGCAGAGCGATGTCCTGCCCCAGTTCCACGCCGTCTGCGAAGTCTTTGCCTACATCGAGCGTGACTGGCATCGGCCACAGCGTCCCGTCGGAAAGACGCATATTTTCGACAACCCCGCCGTAATCGTCCTCAGAATGAAAACCCTTAAGCGGGTTAAAACCACCATTCATCAGCAGTTCTAAATCGCAGATCTGCCGTGGCGTGAGATCGTGGCTGACCAGATCCGCAGCCTCAACCTTTAATTTCTGGGCTGAGTCGAAAGAGACATAAAGCTCTGGAATTGGGGCAAGGTTATTCTGCACTATCTTGGTCCTATATTTGAGCGGCGCGAGACCGCTGGTGGTGCCGGTTATTTCCGCATGAAGCGCGTCGTACTCGGCAAACTTTCGAGCTAAAAATCTATCAGCAAGACGAATTTTCTCTGCTGCGCCGCGCGTTGTGAGCCCGTAGGCAAAGCGTTGACGTCTGTCCGGGCTGTTTCGTTCGCTGACTTTTACAAGGCCGGTTTCGCTGGCGTGACGCATTAACGAGTTCAACCGCCCAAGCGATATTCCAACCGCTGAAGCCGTCTCCCGCTGAGAAACATCCGGAGCGAGATCCAGCTGCCGCAAAAGACGAAACAGAAGGTCTTCTTCCTGATCGGTTGGGTTCGTGTCGGACAACGACATAACATGCGACTCAAAGTTTGTTCACGCATGAACATATGTACCGTTTCTGACCTGCAGAGAAGAGTGAAAATGCCTTAGCAACACACTGTCCGCGATTTGTGGTTAACGTGTCACGCTTTGGGCGAGAACAAAAGTTTCAAGTAAGATCGCAACAACATGATTTGTTCTGACGCGCTATTGTGTTCGCGAAGCGCGCGTTGAAGCACCAAACCTCCTTCGACCACACTTGAAACCATATCGCCAAGCGCGTCCATGTTGACTTCGTCTCGAGGCTCATAGATCGCGGCAATATCTTCGAACATAGTCCGAAACCGTTTTCTCCAACCGAGAATGGCTTGTCGGTTTAGCTCCTGCACACCCTTGTCGAACAGTCTGTCTTGATACGCAGTTGCCGCTATGACGCAACCAGGATGGCCTTCTGGCATGTCTTCAAGCATTTCCGCCAGCATTTTCAAGCCGATCAGCATCGAATGTAGGGGGTCGTCATTGAGTTCCGATGCCCGCTCGAACAAGTCGTCATAAAGCTGATTTTCAACCTCAATGTAGCGTTCCAACATTGCGCGAGCGAGCGCATTTTTATCTTTGAAATGATAGAAAAAGCCCCCTCGCGATATCTCTGCCCCCGCAACGATCTCTTCTATCGAAGTCGCCTCAAAGCCTTTTGAGAGCACAGAGGCCTCTGCAACATCCAGGATGCGCGAGCGTGTATCTGTCCTTTGCGACATGACTTGCCTCTTTACTGTACTACGGGTCTAGTAAAAACGCTTTCACCAATCTCAAGAGTAATCATTTATCTCTTACCCATTGAAAAAAATACAAAAATTATTTCAAGCAGCTGTATCTTGGGACCACTAACTCAAAAACTCGATACCGGCTAGATCGTCTTCATACCTACAAAAGGAAGACGGTAATGAGAATAAAAGATTTCGCGAATGCCGACCGGTTCTACCTGACAGATGGCGGTTTAGAAACCTACATGATCTTTGAAAAGGGCTATGACCTGCCACTCTTCGCGGCTGCGCATCTTCTGGAGAGTGAAAATGGTCGAAACGATCTTGCTACGTATTACGAGCGGTTCATTGAGATTGCGCGGAATTCCGGGCGCGGATTTGTGATGGACACACCGACTTGGCGTTCCGGTGGCGCATGGGCTGAGGCGTTAGGCAAGTCCAAGGAAGACATGCGCCAGGTCAATACAGACGCAGTTAGGTTCTTATCTGCGATAAGGCGTAAGCACGAAAGCGCGTCTCTCCCCATCTTGATAAATGGTCAGATTGGACCGGCGGGAGATGCCTATGCACCAGATACTGTGCTTAGCGCGCAAGAGGCATTTGATGTACACGGCCTGCAGGTTCACGCTTTGGGTAAAGCAGGGGTCGATACGATAAGCGCATTGACATTCACTCATGCGGAGGAAGCGATTGGGATTGCGCGTTGTGCCAGGGAGATCGATATCCCAATCAATATAGGATTTACGTTGGAAACCGACGGTCGTTTGCCGTCGGGCCAATCATTAAATGACGCCATTGCCGAAGTGGATGGGGCAACAGACGCGACACCGTTTTACTACATGATTAACTGCGCTCATCCTGATCACTTTAAGCATATTTTATATGGTTCAGAAGACTGGATGGAGCGCATCGGTGGTGTACGCGCAAACGCGTCACGCCTGTCACACGCGGAGCTGGACGAAAGCGAGACACTCGATGACGGGGACCCAAGAGAGTTTGGTGAGTTAAACGCGGGACTGCTTAGCTTTCTTCCGAACATTCGAGTTCTGGGGGGCTGCTGCGGCACAGACCACCGTCACGTCGGATGCATAGCGCAACACACATAAAACTACCGTATTTTGAAACCCCAATCCTGCGAGAACGAAATGACGTACCAAGAGCAAACTTATATTCGCAAAGCGGAGCCTGAAGACGCTCGCGATCTGGCACAACTCATCGACATTGCTGGCGAAGGCATTCCAAGCTGGCTATGGGCTCAATCAAGCACTTCGGAAAAAACACCATTGGATGTTGGCGCAGAGCGCGCAAGACGAGAAGAGGGTGGATTTTCCTATCGAAATGCCCTTTTGGCAGTTTCCGGCGTGCGACCGTTGGGCATGGTCTTGAGCTATCCAATTGAAAAGATGTCAACTGAAGACCCAAAAGACCTACCAAAGCCAATCGTGCCCTTTGTTGAGTTAGAAACCTTGAGTGTTGGAACGTGGTACGTAAACGCGTTGGCGGTCTTTGCCGGAGTTCGTTCAAATGGCGTTGGTTCGCGGCTTCTGAAAGCTGCGGAAAACCTAGCGATTGAGGCCGCCTACAAATCCATGAGCATTCAAGTCTATTCGCAAAACACCGGAGCTGTGCAATTGTACGAACGGCTTGGTTTTAAAGAAACAGCTCGATCGAAAGTCCGCGATCATCCGTGTCAGCCCTATTATAATGAGGATGTTCTGCTGCTGATCAAGAACCTCAGAGGCTAACCCACGTTTGGCCGCGCTGTCGCCCTTATGCCTCGGTTTCTGCGAGAAACTTCTCGGCATCGAGCGCGGCCATACATCCCATACCTGCGCTTGTAACCGCCTGGCGATAGATGTGGTCCGTCAGGTCTCCGGCGGCGAAAAGGCCGGGGATGGACGTTCTGGTGCTGCCCGGCTCAACCAACACATAGTCGCCATGGTGCATGTCGACCTTGCCTTTGATCAGCTCGTTTGCTGGCGCGTGACCGATGGCGACAAAAACACCCTTGCAGGCGACTTCGCTGATCTCGCCGGTCTTGTTGTTCTTTACCCGGATGCCTGTC
This sequence comes from Pseudomonadota bacterium, assembly GCA_039180185.1. Lineage (GTDB taxonomy): Bacteria > Pseudomonadota > Alphaproteobacteria > Rhodobacterales > Rhodobacteraceae > Roseovarius. The sequence continues at coordinate 13,418 of JBCDDS010000068.1, forward strand.
ACGCCCTTCGGATTGTCGTCGCCCAAAACCTCCTCCAACTCATGAAACCAGAGAGGCTCAATCTTGGGATGTTTGAACAGCCGGTCTTGCAGGATCTTTTCAGCACGAAGTTCGTCGCGACGGTGAATGAGCGTCACTTTGGAGGCAAAGTTTGTTAAGAACAGCGCCTCTTCCACGGCCGTGTTACCGCCACCCACGACGACGATCTCTTCACCGCGATAAAAGAAGCCGTCGCATGTCGCGCAGGCTGAAACGCCAAAACCCTTGAAGGTTTCTTCAGATGGCAAGCCAAGCCATTTGGCGCGCGCGCCTGTCGCCATGATAACGGCGTCTGCAGTATAGGTTGTTCCACTGTCGCCCTTGGCCACGAAGGGACGCTGATCGACGTTGAGATCAGTGATGATGTCACCGATGACCTCACATCCCATAGCACTGGCGTGGGCCTCCATGCGCACCATAAGGTCCGGCCCCTGTACTTCTGTATCTCCTGGCCAGTTCTCAACCTCAGTTGTCGTCGTAAGCTGCCCGCCCGGTTCTATCCCTTGCACCAGAATAGGCTCCAGCATTGCGCGACTGGCGTAGACAGCAGCCGTGTATCCGGCAGGCCCGGAGCCGATGATCAGTGCTTTGGTGTGGCGGGTCTCCGACATGAACGAGCCTTTCCTGAACCGATTTTCTTCGCTAATATAGGCATCTATAGCGGCTTGCAAACACGTCCGCGGCTGCAAGGTTTTTGGGTAAAGATAAGGTGATTTTGATGCGATATTTTGTTTTAGCGGTGGCTTGTACAATTGGTATTTCGGGAGCCGGTTTTGCACAGACAAGCGAGCAGATTGAAATGCCAGACAGCTGTGAAATGACATCTGAAAATGGCTTTATTCGCATTGTGATCTGCACCGCATCTGATGCAACGCAAGAGACCTACATCAATGCTGGACGTGCCGCGTGTGGCGAGGATTTGCCATGTGGTGCATGGATTTGGAATGACGCGGCACTTGCACCTAAAAATGCCCCGTCAAACCACGATGGGCTGACCCAGGCAGAGATAACATCTTCCAAAGGCGTTTGGGTCGCTGAGAATAAGTCTTTCATAACGATAGACCAAGCAAATTAATCTGCAGGTACAAATAAAAAAATCCGCCGCTGTTTCCAGCGGCGGATGTGTATCTTTGCTTGATCTAAATTAAGATTTGCGCCGCGTCCGCGCGAAAGCAAATGCACCGATCCCAACCAAAAGAAGTGGCATACCTGCAGGAAGTGGGACAACGTTTGGCCCGCCGCCGCCTGTATCGTCAACGATTGACTGAACTTTCGCCGCAATCGCGCCTTCAAAGTCCATGAAATTGTCCACTGCGAGCACGAAACCTTCTTGTGTCGCATCTGGCAAATTGTTTGGATCGTTTACGAGCGAACATCCGGCAGCAGTATTACCTGAGCCAGGGTCGGTATAGCTATTTGCGCCGCCGCCGTAACAAGCTCTTAGAAGGTTAGATTGGTTTGCGGGACCAATCGCTTCAAAGCTCAAGCCATCTACGCCTGCATTGTTTGAGTTCTCTGCAGCCAATGCCAGAGCGTTTGCACTAGATCCACCATCAGTGGCGACATTCAGATAGGTTTCGGCGCCGAGTCCCACGCCCACGAAATTTGCTGTCAACAGGTCCACGGCCTCTGCAATGTCAGTACCACCCTGGCTGTTAACAATCCCATTGATCTGGGCCTGCAGCCCCGCAAGATTGCCCGCGGTCACGATAGTCGGTGCGATAATCGTACGCGCGTTGGAGTCAAATGCGATGACTGATATGCGATATTGATTTGGCCCAGATGTCGGAATTTGGTTCAACGCGTTCGCCAAGCCTTGTTTCGACAGGTTGAAATCAGATGTTGCAACTGAACCGGACTCATCAAGTGCAAAGCCTAGGTCAATTGTCGCGGCGCTAACTGCTGATGCGCCAAGTGCAAGTCCCGCAGCAGCGGTTGTCGCACCAAGTAGTTTTTTGAGATTCATCTCCAATCTCCTTTTACCAATTTAAACACAGGAGATGGGACCCCAAGTTACAACGAAGACGAAAAAGTCAGCTTCGCGCCGAAAGACGCACCCCATTCCCCTGCCCTGTGGATAACATAATTTCACTTTTTCGTGGCGTTAATAATTTGCTGAAGACTTTGAATCCGTGAAAAAAGTGTGAAATTCCGAGATTTTTGACTTCATCGAAAATTTTGTTGCTTGAACTTGTAATAATATTGCGCAAAGTTGGCGTCAGCCGCAAACAAAGTTTGCTCCATTTCGGAGAATATCGTGCCAACCACCCGAATCGATGACATGGACCGTCGTATATTGGCAGAGCTTCAAGCCGATGGTCGAATGACCAATGTCGAGCTCGCGAGACGGGTTGGAATTTCGGCTCCACCGTGTTTGCGACGCGTGCGCGCTCTTGAAGAAGCCGGATTTATTCGGGGGTACCATGCGAAAGTAGACATCCGCGAATTGGGTTTTGAGGTGCAGGTGTTTGCTATGGTTGGTCTGCAGTCGCAAGCTGAGAGCGACCTATCAGCATTTGAAGAACGCTGTCGCAATTGGCCGCTTGTCCGAGAGTGCCACATGCTAAATGGCGAAGTGGACTTCATTCTCAAATGCGTAGCTCCAGATCTTTCGACTTTTCAGAGTTTCCTCACAGGAGAGCTTACTGCCGCGGATAATGTCGCATCAGTGAAAACGTCACTTGTTATACGTGGGGCCAAAGAAGTCCCAGGTGTGCCGTTCGACGTACTTGAAGAAAGATTGAGCCGCTCAGGCTAGCATACTCAAAGCCCGTGCAATGGGAGCCTTGGACATTGCAACTCGCCAAAGTCCGCGCTCTCGGTGATGTGCGGAAACAGCGACAGAAATAGTGCCAACGTGCTTGGGCCTACTGTCCGTTCAAGACTGCTGCCTGGATGAAAGCTCTCCATCTCGATGCCAGAGGCTTTTATCACTGCATGGTGTTCCAGAACCAAGTGATAGACCGCAATTGGACGCGGCGGCATGACATTGATCACGGTCATGTTGTCGGCAAGTTCATAAGCCGGAGTCAAAACCTGCTCTGCATTGAGGGTATCGCGCATCGAAGGGGGACGCGCTAGGAAACGCGCACCAGGACCGACAAGTAGACTTGTATCTGGACGGCTTAGACCGAAACTATCCGGCATCACACGCGTTAAACTATTGGGCGCTGCATCAATGCCAAAACGTGTCGGTACGATTGTCATGGAACCGATCCAACAAATCTTCAGGGCTTCGTTTTCGCTCGTCGTCACCCGCATGCCAGGCAAAAGGTCCTGTATGGCAACAGGTCCTTCCGGCGTCATTATCGGCGTTCCATGAGTAAATGCACAAAATGCCTGCTCAAAAAACATTTTCGCCGGTGCAATTTGCTCGGTCCAGGCAATCTGACTTCTAGAGTTAAGGTAGGCGATTTGATATTTGCGCATCGCCCGTTGAGTTCGACCGGGAGGAGGGACAAACGCCCGGTCGTCAAATTCTGATCTATCTCTAATGCGTGTGGCCGCTGAGAGAGATGCGGCAAGTGTCGGGGTACCCATAACAATCGATCCTATTACCAAAGCCATAAAAACTGTGTCGGCCCCACCGACGACAACAGTATGATGTGGCCATCACCTGTTTCAGCGTTCAAGAAACCTTACGACCCACGCTTCTGTCAAATTGTGGACGCGTTTTAAAATCTTTGCGCGACAAAAATACCTGATGCGCCAAACTGTCTCAGCACGTTAAACGGTTTCGCCACAATTGGATTTTCATTAGAGACGAATCGAAAAAGCCGCCCCCGAAGGAGCGGCTAAGGACTTAAATGCTCTGATTTGACTTATGCGAACTGCTTCGCTGATGAAGGGTGGGGGGCACATTTCGACGTGTATCTCACGCCACGTTCGAAGGGCATGCAGGGTAAGGGTTCAAGGCTGTTTTGAACCACCGATTTTATCCAACGCGTCTTCATGGCTTTTTCCTCTTTTGGTCTGCCTCGTGCGCAGGTTTGCGCTTGTCATTATGGTTAACCATTATGAGTATCAGCGCGCTTTAAGGCGCGGATTTGACGAGTTTTCAAAAAATGATTTTTTTTTGCCGCAAAGTTCGCCGGAAATAAGCAAATTTCGCCAAATTTACTAAGTCATTGAAATATTGTTGCTTTAGTTGAATTTCGAAATCAATTTCCAAATAAGAGAGTGATTGTTTCGAGATAATCTGGCATTGCTGTGCTGAACTTGTCGTATTTATGCCGTAATTAGAGCCGGATTGCGGAAATCAGGCGGCCATAATCAGCCTCACCTTCGTGTGTTGCTCTTCGGTAGGAAAAAAATCGAGTTGCGTCGCTATAGGTGCAATTCCGTGTCCAAGATGCCTGCTCAACACCCGCAGATCGCAAACGACGAAGCCCGTACCCTGGAAGATCGAACAGATATTTTCCCGCGTCGTTATTGATAAAGAATACGCTGTTGGCCGGGTCTTCATCGATGAATCGCTCAAAGAATTCTGGGCCCACTTCATATACGGATTGACTGATCGATGGACCGATGGTCGCACGAATACTCTCGCGGCGAGCTCCTTTTTTTTCCATGGCGTCAAGCGTCTGCTCTAAAACACCGTCGAAAGCACCGCGCCACCCGGCATGGGCGGCGGCGATAACCCCGGCCTCAGGATCGGCAAATAGCACCGGCTGGCAATCAGCTGTCAACACAGCAAGCGCAATTCCGGGAGTTGCTGTAACAAGAGCGTCTGCGCGAAGCTTCTCTTCCGGCGGTGCATCCAGCACGACCACATCCGTCGAATGCACTTGATGCAACGTTACAAGATGCGAGGAGTTAACGCCCAGTACGTTTGCGACTCGTTCTCGGTTTATCGACACAACCTCGGCAAGGTCTGATGAGCCATACCCACAATTGAGGCCTTCAAAAACACCCGACGACGCGCCGCCCTTTCTGGTAAAAAAACCATGTTGAAGCGCGCCAAAAGCTTCGTCTCTGATTATTTCCAGGGTCATTGCTTGGCTCCGTCCCGCATCCGCATAGGCTTAGGGTACACACCAACGTGTCTCTTTCGCAAAACCGGGTCAAGCGTGGATAGCTTTCAAGCTGCTGCCGTCCGCCGGTTCACCACATGTTTGAGAAAGACCACGCCGAAAACGATCATTGGAATGCACAGAAGCTGACCCATCGTCAGACCAATTCCATTTATGTGCAGGGCTAGGCCAAGCGGATTGTTCGGACCAACGAAGTACTCATCTGGTTGACGAACAAACTCTACGATGAACCTGCCAACGCCGTAGCCGATGAAAAATATACTTGTGGCC
>JBCDDS010000069.1:0-18423 GCA_039180185.1 Pseudomonadota bacterium
GCTCAAGGGCGCGCCGCAAGAGTTACAAAGTTTCGTTTCCGTCGCGCCGAAGCCTGGCGATGTATTGCTCTGGGAAAGCTGGCTGCGCCATGAGGTGCCGATGAACTTTTCCGAAGAGGACCGGATCAGCATCAGCTTCAATTACAGTTGGGGCTGAGGCCGATTGAGCTTTGAACTGGTTCGGGCTTATTCTAACTTGGCTGGATGAAAAACGAATTCCTTTACCCTGAGCTAGAAACAGACAAGACGGCGATTGCTGCGTTCAATGATGCGCAAAGCGCGCGTACTGAAGCGCAGTTTTGCGATGCCGATTATCACCGTGAGGTCGCCCGCGCCGTAGAAATCCTCGAGGATGACAGCTATCTGCGCGGTGTCGTCCAGCGTGGTGAATGGCTATATAATTTTCTGCATAACGCTGATCATCCAAAGGGGCTATGGCGTCGAATTCCGGCCACTGAGACGCCGACAATAGACTCAGCCTGGCAGCCAGTTTTCGATCTAGACGCCTTTTGCACTAGGACCGGCGAAGATTGGCATTGGCGCGGGGCTGTCTCGGCGTATTTCGATCCCGAATGCGTGCTGCTTGCGCTGTCTTGGAAGGGCTCGGATCAAACTCGTTATCTGGAGTGGGACCCGTTGGCGCAGATGCCGGTGCCGGGTGGATTTGATCTGGGGCCGGAACGCAACGACGTGAATTGGTCGGCGCCGGGGGAGCTGCTCTATAGTACATCAACAGGCGAGGGGGCCGCCACGAGGTCCGGTTGGGCAGGTAGAGTGTTGCGGCTCAAGAGGGGCATGGCGCTTGCCGATGCGCCTGTGGTCTTTGAGGCTGAACCCGAGGACCTATTGGCTTTTGCGTTCGCCCACCCAGCAAGCGATGGAGCCACACTAGAGGCAACCGTGCGCTTTAAGGCCATCGGCGACAGTGAGGCGGTTCTTCATCCCGAGGGTATTGGCGGACCTGCGATTGCGCTTCCATCTCCGGCGAACACGTACGTGCTCCTTTCGCCGAAGCACTATGCCTATATCGCCGCAGATGAGGGGCCTGATCCGCCGGGTGCTCTGGTGCTCTGCGAGGTTGGTGGCACGACGCGGCGCGTTGTTTTCACGCCAAGGCCCTATTGCGCGGTGGATCATTTTATGGTGCGCCATGAGTGGCTGATCTGGATTGAAACCGACCGGATGCAGCCGAGTATCTGCGCGCTTGATCTGCGCAGGCCTGATGCAGAGCCCGTGACCATTGCCCCGCCTTGCGAAGCGGAGACGATGTACCTGGGCGAACACGACCCCAATCTTCCTTGGGACGGCCCTTTACAGCTTACGACATCGGGCTTTTTGCAGCCGCAGGTAAGCTGGATTTTCGAGATGAAGGATGAACCATCCGATATTATATTTCGCAAACTAACCGAGACCAAGCCACTGTTTGACGCCTCCGGCATGGAGGTGCGCCTTGAGAGCGCCGTTAGTGAGGACGGCACCGAGGTGCCTTATCACATTGTTTTGCCAAAAGATCGTGAGGGTTCGGTGCCGGTGCTGCAATATGGCTACGGTGGCTTTGCTGCGTCGATGGCCCCTTTTTATCATGGTGTACTGGGCACGCTGTGGCTTTCGCGCGGCAATGGCTATGTGCTGGCCTATATTCGGGGTGGGGGAGAGTTCGGCACCGATTGGCATCACGCGGCCAAGGGGCATGCAAGGCACAAGGCATTCGAGGATTTTGCGGCTGTGGCGGCTGATCTGACGCAGAAAGGATATACGACGACCCAGCAGTTGGCCTGCCACGGTGGCTCTAATGGTGGGCTGCTCTGCTCGGTCATGTTGACGCGCTATCCGGAACGGTTTGGTGCGGTTTGGGCGAGTGTCAGCGTGACCGATATGTTGCGGTTTCATCTGTTTCCTGCAGGGGCTGCATGGATTGATGAATATGGCGATCCCGATGACCCGAAAGATCGCGAAATGCTTTTGCGATATTCCCCGATGCACAATGTCGCAAACAACAAAGAGCGCGCTTATCCAGTCGCTCTGATTGATACTAACGATAGTGATGATCGCGTCGATCCATCCCATTCCCGCCGCTTTTCCGCGGCTCTCGCAGAGGCCGGACAGCCTTTCTGGTTCCACACTAAATCAGGTGGCCATGGGGGCGGTGGTTCTACTTTGCAACAAGCTCAAGATGCTGCGCTAGGGTATGCGTTTTTGCGTCACGCTTTGGGTGCAGGCTGAGAGCCAAAGAAAAAGCCCCGGTGTAATCGACCGGGGCTTTTTGAAAAAATGCTGTCGTTTAAGCTGACAGAATGCCTTCGGCCTCTGCCGCTTCCCAGATTGCTTGGAAACGCTTCTTGGCCTGACCACGTTGCTTCACGCCTTGCGCCGCCTCGAGGTTGTCCATCATGCCATCGCCCTGCACGACCACCAGACCAACCATGCCCTGGCCCACGTGCGGTGTACATTTGACACCATAGAAACCGGGCACATCAAGGGTCACTTCGACGTCGTCGTTGATCTTGCCTTTCCAGCCTTCTGCGCCGTCTGGGATCATGCCTTCGATGATTTCGCAGTTGTGGCCGCGGTCTGTACCGACAAAGCTGACGGTGTCGCCTGGCTGGATGACAACCAGATTCGGTTTGAAAACCATACGAGCCTTGGAGTCGTCTGGGTCTTTGTTCAACATCTCAACTTGGTGAGATGCAGCGCCGAAAGACGGGCGCGCGATCAACGCGGCGGAGCTGGCCAAAAGCAGCGTGCGGCGGTCGATTGTGAGTTTCATATTGTTGATCCTCTCTTAATTAGAACACTTCTTTTGCAAGGCGGTCCCGTTGCTGGGTGTGTAAAGCTAAGCCAATTAGGCTGTAAAGATTTTTTGCTTTACCACTCTTTCGGCTCGCGAATTCCTCCTCATCCACGGCGTAACATGGTCCTTTTCGATAGGAATTCAAATGTTACGTGGTCGCACCTTTGGCATGAAAACGCCGTGAATGGGAATTCTATTCGATAACGTTTTCGAGAGCAGGCGTGAAACAAAGTGCAGTTGGGCCGAAAGTTTCGCTTGCCCTGCGCATCACGCTTGCCTATACCGCGCCAATCGACCCCCCGGTTTCGCCGGGGGATTCGTTTTTCGTATGTCCACCGGGTGTCGGGTGACCCACCAAAACGGGGCCTGCCGGTGTTTGAGAAAGGAACCAGCGCATGAGCGCTCAGGAATTGCGTAACAAAACGCCAGACCAGCTTCGTGAAGAGCTGGCAGGTCTTAAGAAAGAGCAGTTCAACCTGCGCTTTCAGGCCGCTACCGGGTCTCTTGAGAACCCTGCACGGATCAAAACTGTTCGCCGCGATGTCGCGCGCGTCAAAACCGTGCTGAACGAAAAAGCCAAAGCGGCAGCAGAGTAAGGAGACCTTCGAGATGCCCAAACGTATCCTGCAAGGTGTTGTGACCTCTGACTCCAACGCCCAAACTGTAACCGTATCCGTTGAACGTCGCTTCAAGCACCCGGTTATGCAGAAAACCATTCGTAAGTCCAAAAAGTATCGGGCTCACGATGAAAAGAACGCTTTCAAGGTCGGCGACTCCGTTCGCATCATCGAGTGCGCGCCGAAATCGAAAACGAAACGCTGGGAGGTTCTGGAGGCCTAAGCCTGCAAACCTTTCGGTTTGATCGAAACCCTGGGGTCAATGCCACGAATGTGCGTCCCCACAGGTCGGGAGAAACCTAATGATCCAGATGCAGACCAATCTGGATGTCGCTGACAACTCCGGTGCTCGCCGGGTGCAGTGCATCAAGGTCCTGGGTGGTTCCAAACGCAAATATGCGTCCGTGGGCGACATCATTGTCGTGTCGGTGAAGGAAGCCATCCCACGCGGCCGCGTAAAAAAAGGCGATGTGCGTAAAGCGGTCGTCGTGCGCACCGCCAAAGAAATCCGTCGTGAAGATGGTACGGCGATCCGCTTTGACCGAAACGCCGCCGTCATCCTGAGCAATTCAGGTGAACCTGTTGGTACGCGTATTTTTGGCCCGGTCGTGCGCGAGCTGCGAGCCAAGAACTTTATGAAGATCGTCTCACTCGCCCCGGAGGTGCTGTAAGATGGCTGCAAAACTGAAAAAAGGCGACAAGGTCGTCGTTCTGGCCGGCAAGGACAAAGGTAAGGAAGGCACAATCGCTTCCGTTGACCCAAAAGCTGGCAAAGCTGTTGTGGAGGGCATCAACATGGCCATCCGCCACACCCGTCAGAGCCAGACCTCACAAGGTGGCCGCCTTCCCAAAGCGCTGCCGATTGATCTGTCTAACCTCGCTTACCTGGACGCCAACGGCAAACCGACCCGTGTTGGTTTCAAAATGGACGGTGACAAGAAAGTGCGTTTTGCTAAAACGACGGGGGATGTGATTGATGCTTGATACGGCCAAATATACCCCACGCCTGAAAGCCGCGTACAAAGACGCCATTCGTGCCGCAATGAAAGAAGAGTTCGGCTATAAGAATGATATGCAGATCCCGAAGCTGGACAAGATTGTCCTGAACATCGGCTGCGGCGCAGAAGCCGTTAAGGACTCCAAGAAAGCGAAATCGGCACAGGAAGATTTAACAACCATCGCAGGCCAACACGCTGTCACCACCCGTGCGAAGAATTCCATCGCTGGTTTCCGCGTGCGTGAAGGCATGCCGATGGGCGCCAAGGTCACCCTGAGAGGCGACAAGATGTACGAATTTCTTGATCGTCTGGTGACTGTGGCTATGCCGCGTATCCGCGACTTCCGCGGTGTGTCCGGCAAATCCTTCGACGGTCGTGGCAACTTTGCCCTAGGCATCAAAGAACACATCGTTTTCCCGGAGATTAACTTTGACAAGGTCGACGAAGTTTGGGGAATTGACGTCATCATCGCAACCACGGCGCAGACCGACGCTGAAGCCAAGGCTTTGTTGAAACACTTCAACATGCCTTTCACCAGCTGAGCCGGAGGAGACCTCAAACATGGCTAAAAAAGCAATGGTCGAACGCGAAACCAAGCGCCAGCGTCTTGTCGCACAATACGCTACCAAACGCGCCGCGTTGAAAGAGATTATCAACGACAAAGAAAAGCCGATGGAAGAGCGCTTTCGCGCCTCGCTGAAGCTGGCGAAACTGCCGCGCAACAGCTCTGCCACCCGTCTGCACAACCGCTGCCAGCTCACCGGCCGGCCGCACGCCTATTACCGTAAGCTGAAAATCAGCCGGATTGCCCTGCGTGAGCTGGGCTCGGCCGGACAGCTTCCGGGCGTGGTTAAGTCGAGCTGGTAAGGAGGGACTGAGATGAACGATCCTATCGCCGATATGCTGACACGTATCCGCAATGCAGGTATGCGCGGCAAATCAACTGTTTCGGTTCCTGGCTCCAAAATGCGAGTGCGCATCTTGGATGTGCTTAAGGAAGAGGGCTACATCCGCGGCTATGAAAATGGCGAGGACGATCGCGGCCATCCTTCGATTGAGGTGAGCCTGAAGTACTTCGAAGGTGCGCCGGTCATTCGCGAGATGAAGCGGATTTCCAAGCCTGGTCGTCGGGTTTACATGAGCGTGGGTGACATTCCGCCGGTCCGTCAGGGCCTCGGCGTGTCGATTGTCTCCACATCCAAGGGTGTGATGTCTGATGCAAATGCGCGGGCTGCCAATGTCGGCGGCGAAGTGCTTTGCACGGTATTCTAAGGAGGCCTGTATGTCTCGTATCGGAAAACAGCCGGTTGCCTTGCCCGATGGTGTCACAGCGACACTGAGCGGTCAGACAATCGAGATCAAGGGCCCGAAAGCCTCCAAAAGCTTCACCGCGACAGATGACGTGACGCTTGAGGTGAATGACGGACAAGTCACCGTTACGCCGCGTGGCAAATCCAAACGCGCCCGCCAGCAATGGGGCATGACCCGCACCATCATCGCCAACATGATCCACGGATCGAAAGAAGCCTTTCGCAAAGAGCTCGAGATTCAGGGCGTTGGTTATCGTGCGCAAGTGCAAGGCAACGTCGTGAAATTGAACCTCGGTCTGTCTCACGATGTGGATTTCCAGGTACCGGAAGGGGTCACTGTGACCGCGCCGAAGCCGACGGAACTCATTGTGGAAGGTCATGACAAACAACTCGTCGGACAGGTTGCGGCCAATATCCGCGACTGGCGCCGCCCAGAGCCCTACAAAGGCAAGGGCATTCGCTACAAGGGCGAGTATATCTTCCAGAAGGAAGGCAAGAAGAAGTAAAGGACGCAACAGATGGCAAACAGCAAAAGACAACTGTTCCAAAAACGCCGTATGCGCGTCCGGAACAAACTTCGTGCGGTCAACTCTGGTCGTGCGCGGCTGAGCGTGCATCGCTCCAGCAAGAATATCAGTGCTCAGCTGATTGATGATGTGGAGGGCGTTACGCTCGCTTCGGCCTCCACATTGGAAAAATCGCTTGGCGTTGTTGGCAAGAACAACGTTGAGGCAGCCGCCAAAGTGGGCGCGGCGATTGCTGAGCGCGCCAAGAAAGCTGGCGTGAAGGAAGCTTACTTTGACCGTGGCGGTTTTCTGTTTCATGGCAAAGTGAAAGCCGTGGCAGATGCCGCACGCGAAGGTGGATTGAAGATTTAAGTGCAAAAGCCCCGGGCAATTTGGCCGGGGCTTTTCGATGATCCGGGAGCACGTGCTCACCAGGGTTGGACAATTGGGCGTTTGAATGCGCCGCTGTGAAAGGATGCCAAATGGCAAGAGAAGATAACCGCCGGGGTGGCCGCGATCGCGACGAAGCACCGGAATTTGCAGACCGCCTGGTTGCGATCAATCGGGTTTCGAAAACTACAAAAGGTGGTAAGAACTTCGGCTTTGCCGCGCTTGTCGTTGTCGGCGATCAAAAGGGCCGCGTCGGCTTTGGCAAAGGTAAAGCCAAAGAAGTGCCAGAGGCGATCCGCAAGGCAACGGAGCAAGCCAAGCGTCAGATGGTTCGTGTGCCACTGCGCGAAGGCCGCACGCTGCACCACGATATCGAGGGCCGTCATGGCGCCGCGAAGGTCGTGATGCGCACAGCGCCAACCGGTACGGGGATCATCGCCGGTGGTCCGATGCGGGCTGTGTTCGAGATGTTGGGTGTTCAGGACGTTGTTGCCAAGTCCATCGGCTCGCCGAACCCTTACAACATGGTGCGCGCCACGCTTGATGGCCTGAAGAAAGAAGCTAGCCCTCGTATGGTTGCTCAGCGCCGTGGCAAGAAAGTCGCCGAAATCCTGCGTCGCGACGAAGCACCTGCTTCTGATGCGGCAGCCGAGGCGTAAGGAGACAGACAGATGGCAAAAACGATTGTCGTAAAACAGGTTGGCTCCCCGATCCGCCGCCCGAAAGATCAGCGTGCCACGCTTGTCGGTCTGGGCCTCAACAAGATGCACAGAACCCGCGAACTGGAAGACACCCCTTCCGTCCGCGGTATGATCAACAAGATCCCGCATCTGGTCGAGATCGTCGAAGAGCGTGGCTGACGCTTCCCGAGACTGATTGAAGAAAGCCCTGGTAAATGTACCAGGGCTTTTTCTTTTCAAGCATAATTAGTTTGAACAACAGCTCACCCAATGAACGCGCACCCCAACGTCTGTCGCAGCGCCGCAGTCAATTCATCAACCGTGTTGGTATCTACAAAAAGCCCGCCGGTAGCCTCTGCCAAGCAAGTCACTTGTGTTGTCGCAGAGCGCCACGCATTCACACCGCTCCAGGAAAACGGATCGTAGACCAACCTGAAGCCAATTACGTGCACCGTCAGGTCCATCGCATCCCGCGCCAGCTCATGGCCAAGCGCGCAAGGCTGTCCCTGACAGGTCTCACTGCCATCAGTCACAACCACGACAATGCCAGGCGACTCGCGATAATTGAGCGCCTCTGCGGCTGTTCTGACCGACGCCTCAATCGGTGTGAGGCCATCGGGCTCGAATTCTCTGATCTCGCGCATCAATGTCTCTGCAGCATTAGCCACCGGGCCAAACCTTAGATCGATGCCGCCGCAGACATCGTTCGAACCCGGTCCATAAATTAGCAGGCCGATCCGACGTATTTCAGCCACTTCGGGCACAACGCGTCCGACCGCCTCGCGAGCCTCCTCTACGCGCGCCGGGGTGCGTGCACCAAAACCCATGTCCAGCATTGAGGCGGATCCGTCAAAGACAAGCATAGCGTCGCGCGCACAATCCTGTGCATCGGCACGTTGGGACGGCGTGGCAGCAACCAAAACAGCGGTTAAAGCAGCAAAAGAAACTCGAGCGTATCGCATAATCGTGAGATTTGACGTTGAACCTTTCAAAGACAAGCGCGTTTATCGCACATTTACGTGTGTTTATCCTACAAAAGCGCAGCCTAGCGTTTGGCGCAGCGCATCGGCGAGTTCATCGACGGTCTGCGTGTCGACGTAAATTCCGCCGGTTTGATCAGATAGGCACCGCGCCACCGAGGAGCCGTCAGTGAAAGCACCAGCCTCAGGGCTGTTCCAGGAAAATGGATCGAAAACAACTCGAAAGCCAATGACGTGTACGGTTAAATCTTGCGCAGTGGTAGCCAGTTCGGCGCCAAGCGCACATGGCCGCCCTCCGCATGTTTCATTACCATCTGTGACCAAAACGATGATACCCGGAGCGCGTTGATAATCCAGCGCTTTGGCCGCGGCGATGACAGAGGCAGTAAGCGGCGTGAGACCGAAAGGCTCCAACGCGTTTATCGCCTGGATAACTGGTTCGCTTGCATCGACAACAGGCTTGAAACGCAAGTCGATCCCACGACAAGAGTCTTCTGCCCCAGGACCATATGTCAAAAGGCCCACACGCCGTACTGGAGCGATCTGCGGCATGGCTTGCGCAACCGCGGCACGCGCTTCCTCAATGCGGGTAGGAGCGGATGTGTCGAAACTGACTTCCGCCATCGAGGCCGATCCGTCAAAGACCAACATGGCGTCGCGCGCGCAGTCTTGAGCGCCCGCTTGCGTTCCGACTTGCAAGCCGATCAAGGTGCCAAGAAGCGTTGATCGTCCAAGATTGTAGAAATTCATGCCGCTATGTCACACAGCAGGGTGCGCAAAATCAACTCTATCGGGCGGCTCGATGATCACGTATCCATTAAGCTCAAACCTGGAAAAGGGAGGGCGGCCATGTTTGTCAAAACTTTACAGAATGTTCTGGGCAGTGACGACCATGTCGTGGGTGAAGCCTATGAAAGTCGGCGTTTGCTGCTGGCGCGCGACGAGCTTGGCTATTCGCTACACGATACGCTGGTCAAAGCAGGCACGACACAGCGGTTGCATTACAAGAACCATCTTGAGAGCAATTATTGCATCGAAGGCGAGGGTGAAGTTGAAAACACCGTGACAGGAGAGAAGTGGCCCATCGGACCTGGGAGCCTCTATGTGCTTGACCAGCATGACCCGCATATCATCCGTGCTACGACCGACCTGCGTCTCATCTGTATTTTTACACCCGCGCTGACGGGTCATGAAAAACATGACAAAGACGGCAGCTATGCCGCACCTCTGTCTCGTGATTAAGCGGCGCTATTTTGTGTAGCTTGGAAGTAAAACCCTTAATTCGGTTGCAGGCGTAAAGGCCAGACTTGTTCCAACTTTCGTCTCGCTCAAGGAACAAAAACGAACTAATGTGAGCTGAATCGGGAAAAATGTCTAAGAAAGAGTGAATGAATGGAACAATCTGCCGTTGTCAAACCTTTCTGGGATCAAGCAACCGGCAGCTGGCAGTACGTTTTTCATGACCCTCAAACGATGAAGGGTGCGATTGTCGATCCGGTTTGGAATTTCGATTACAACAGCGCGTCCACATCAACCGGCTCTGCAGAAGAAATTCTCGCTTATGTAAAAGAAACCGATATCGAGGTGGTCTGGATTCTCGACACCCATCCTCATGCGGATCACTTCTCCGCCGCGCCGTGGTTAAAGGCAAAGCTCGGCGCGCCAACGGCAATCGGTGAGAAAGTGGTGGGCGTACAGAAGCTCTGGCAAGGCATCTACAATCTTGGCGATGACTTTGCGACGGATGGTCGGCAATGGGACAGGCTTTTCGCAGATGGAGACAAGTTCCATGTGGGCGAACTGGAGGTTGAGGTTTTTTTCTCCCCAGGACACACGCTGGCGTCGATCACGTATGTTGTGGGCGATGTGGCCTTTGTACATGACACGTTGATGATGCCCGATTGCGGCTCCAGCCGGGCGGATTTCCCGGGCGGCAGTTCGAAGGAATTGTATCATTCCGTAAAGCGGATTCTCAATTTGCCAGACGAGACGAAGCTTTACATTGGGCATGATTACTGTCCCGGCGGGCGCGATCCGGGTTGTTGCGCGACAGTCTCAGAACAGAAAGCAGCCAATATACATTTCAAGAACGGTGCAGGAGAACAAGATTATTGCGACGTCCGAGACAAACGAGACGCCACCCTGCCGCTGCCGCGTCTTATGTTGGCGGCCTTGCAGGTAAACATCAGGGGCGGCGTTTTCCCGGAGGCAGAGAGCAACGGCACGTCTTATTTAAAGATACCGTTGCAGTACTTTTCAGCTGATGCATAACCGGTAATTGAGGTGCTATTTGCGCAAATAGTCAGCGATCAGACAAATAATCTCAAACATGATTGCCGACGCAGTATGCGCCGTAATCTGGTTCGGGTTGTCTTTGGTTGGCATCATGCAAACCACATCTCCACCAACGATGTTCATCCCACGCACCGCCTGCAAAAGCGCAATCGCCTCATCTATGTCGAAACCCTTTTCAGAGGCTTCGAGATTCGACACGGCTGGAGCGATACTAGGATCAAGGCAATCTAAATCGAAGGTGATGTAAACGGGCCGTCCCGTCAAAACTTCTTTGATCTGAGCCACGACATCCGATATTCCGCGCGCGCGGAATTCTTTCATGGTTACAACGTTGTAGCCGTAGTCGTACGATGGCTGTAGCCAGTCAAATGTTCGTGCGTGCCCGCGAAGGCCGATCTGCATGGAATGCGATGGGTCGACCTGTCCTTGATCGGCTAAATACGCGCCCCAATGCGCCGCAGATTTCTCTGCCCCCAGAAAGTGATCCACCTTGGTGAACACATCGGTATGTGCGTCAAGATGCAGGAAACAGACCGGTTCCCCCTTGGCGATTTGCCCGCCACCTAATGCTTGTACGATGCCGCCGGTTATCGAATGGTCACCCCCGATGGAAACCGGTCTTGCGCCAGCCGCATCAATGTCTTTGTAAAACGCGGTTATGTCGGCAATGCAGGCCTCATTGTCGTTGGCGCGGGGCAGAGGAACATCACCAACGTCGGCAACCTTGGCGCTTTGCCAGGGGTCAATTTCAAACCCCATATGCACCCGTCGCAAAAGCGCCGAGACGTTGCGCAGCGCGCGTGGACCCAGATGCTGATCACGCTCTGTCGTGCCATTGCCGGAAGAATGCGGAACGCCTACCAGTGCGATGTCCTGACCTTCCGGTGGGAGGTTGGGACAGCGATAAAGCGTAGGTATTCCCCACCAATACAGACTTTCCATCATGCTGGTTTGATATGGATCACTCATTTTGCGAAATTCCCTGTTGTTTGTTGATCCGATTAAACAGGGCCGTAGCTGTGACATCAATTTCCATATTGATCGCGAACAAGGTTCGAAGTGTCACGGTACGTTCCATAAAGAAGGGGTGACGGGCCCGCACACAACCGTTTGGTTCTCTCATTCCCGAGGACCTGTATATACAGGTGGGCGCCAGGTAACCGGACCACGATCCGGACAGAGCCAGCTCCCTCGGAATTGTTTAAGGCCACCGGAATGCAACCGTTCACGAGAAGGGCAGAACCCGTCAACGTGGTAAGTAAGCTTGCGTTGAAAGCAGAGCAAGGGACTCAGAGGATTTGTCACGAAAAGCAAAAACTGTTTGTTCGAACCTGTGTCAAAGAAACTTACAAAAGCTCTTCTCGAATAAAGCAAAGCCGCACAACGCTAGAATGTTAAGTTCGGCCTTAAACCGACACAACACGTCTTCAGGATGAGCGACGACGTTTCAGCGTCGCTAAACCCAGAAAAGATGCGGCCAGGAGGCCGAGTGCTCCAGGCAGAGGAACCGCCGCAACATCAAGCGTCACAGACCAATCCGCCGTGTAGCTCGCAACATTTTGCAAGGCAGTGTCACCAGAGAAAACCAGTGTAACTGGATCCCGTACAGGCATCACAACCGGAACGTATTCACCTGCCAGAAGTCCTGAAAAGAGGGCGCTTTCGACAGCGCTGGAATAAGCAAATTCCATTCTGAATTCAGCTGCTGAAGGTAAAGTGTTTGCTAACTCAAACGTCAACCCTCGAAGTTCAGACCCGCTTGCAAACGAGACTTGCAAGATATCCTGCGGGTCAGTTCCGAACAGACAACTGAAAGGAACGGTGCCAAGGCAGTCGCCGGTTAATGTGCCAGAAATCGTGTGAGTTCCGACATCAAATGGACCCAGAACCGCTGGAGAGGCGTCCATGTAGTCAACGCCTTCGACAATTGTGGCAGAGGTAGCAGAAATCGGAAACAGACTCAGGAAAAGAACAAGAAAAAATCGCATAAAATATCCTAGCATAAACAAAGACCTATTGGCCTGAAACTCAGCCTGCGCATATCGCCAAATCTGAGTCAAGCTTCGCTGACACTAGCCGAAGGTTAAGAAAGTTGATGTCTGCGGTGTCGTTTGGATTTCGGGGATCAGGTGTTTTCTGCGCTTAGCTTCACGTACCTATTCAATAGGGTTGCGGAAAGTGTAGCGATCCAATTCTTCTGGCAGGAGCACGTAAATTTCGTCGGGTGGCGTCGTAAGAGCATGTTGCATGATCAACGGATCAACACCCATTTCGTTTAGGAAAATCATCACTTCGCCCTGGCCGGCCTGAATATCTTCGACGGCGAAGGACGCCGGTAGAAAGGAGTTCTCACCAAAATAGTGCTGATGAACACCAACTTGACCCTGATCGTCGATATCGCGAAGTACGCCACCTGCGAGCAGATAGGGGCAAGCGGAATAGCAATATTCACCACGCAGCACGCGTGTGTTGATACCCTCCGCCCGAATGTAGCGACCCAGAGCGATCGCATCGGTGACGGACCCTCCCGGAGACTGCAGGATCAACCATTCGGGCGATGGCGTGGTTTGCTTTAAAAGCGCTTCTACGCGTTCGCCATCTCCCTCTGTTATCGCCCCTTCTAGCCGATAGGTCGTGTCTTCAACCCGCGTGAGCGCGAGACGGTTGGGCAGCTCGCCTGGATCGCGCGCGGGCAAGGTGGCCGGTCGGTGCCGATCTGGGCGGAACAGGCGACGTTGATCTCCAGGACGTATGGGTTCTGAGAGATTGGGTAGATTAGGACCTAAGCCCGGTAGCGTGAAGCGCGCGGTTTGGACATCACCCAGCACCAGCAACACGCCAATCACTATCTGAAAGATCAGCGCGGCTGTTAAAATCCGCGCGACACCCGGGCGTTTCTTGATTTTCACGATTTCGTCCCTGTGATGGGTTTGACTTTATCGTCTTGTGGGTTTGGTCGAGGTAACGTGTTCGCGTCTTCTTCAATATTCAGGTCCATCTCCTTGACCGCTGCCATGGCAACACGCAGCTCGGCCAGTGTCATCGTGTCCTCAATATCCGCCCCGTCGCGGTTGTGACGGATCACGCCTTGTGTCACGGCAAGGATCAGCACGAGAACCCCGGGCAGAAGATCAATGGCGATGGCACCGGCCCAGGACGGTACAAAGTTGCGGGCGTAGAGAATAACAGCATCAGCAGAGGAAATCGGCGTGTATACAACTTCTGGTGCAGGAGCGAGCGCCGCTACTTCTTGCGCAGCCGTTTCCAGAGTGGTTGCGCGTTGGCCGAGAACTTCCAGCACCGCAGTTATGGTAACGGCCTGGTCGTTACGTCCTTCGACCGTGCTACTGTCAAGTTCTGGAAGAACGACCGAGGCAGCGAGGTCTTGTGCAGCGCGTTCAACTAAAGGCGCAACGGAGAGTTGGCGCGTTTGGGTGATTAACCCCTGCAAGCGCACGGCCGCCTCTGAGAATTCGACGGAACGCGCCTCTACCGGACCACGTTCAACTGTCAACGCGCGCATCCTGCTGAGGATTGCATTGCCTTCGCTAAAGGCCGCCTCAACCCGCGGCGTCTGAGCTCCGATCTGCTCTTCAAGCGCAGACAATTCAGAGGATTTTTGACGCAAAACGCGGAACACTGCGCCGCGGCCTGCAAGGCCGGATAGATTACCGGTTGCCTCCTGTTCGCTTAAATCCTCAAAAGACTGTCTGACGCGCGCTACGTCACGTTGAAGTGCCTGTCCTGTAAGTGCGATCTCATGGGCGCGTTCCAGTGAAGCCTGGTAGTCTTGCACGGTTTTCGCCAAATGCTGTTCCACAGCCGCTGACCCGGCAAGCGCCGCAGCGTTGAGCCAGCTCGACATCGCCACGATCGCAAGCGAGCCAAGGCCCATCGCGCCCAAAAGCCCAACGCGGGCTTGTCGCGAATTCACCGTTGGAAAAAGGCGCAGTAGATAGGACCAAAAAACAAAGATACCGACCGAAACAGCGACCGAATAAGCCAGGGCCGCGAATGTGGACATCGCACCGGTGTCATCAAGAAGCGAAGAGACACCAAGGTAGGTATAAATGCCTGATGCGACTGCTAACACACCCAAGGCGGTACCAGAGAAGCTATTTAGCCAATCGATATGGCCTTCGAGGTCGCGGGCAACGCGTGCCCCGCGATTTGATTGGGGTAATCCGGATTGGCGCATTTGCCTTACCTTTCCTAAGCATCAATCGGATTATGAATTTGTTGCTTGAAACATCAAGTAAGGGCTGCGTGAGTAGGTTGCTTCGATCAGGTTTTGCCTTGCAAATGTTCTTTAAATGTTCCTATTTTGAATTATGCAAGGAAACGAAGCCGCTACTTGTCATAAGACACCCGGACAACTCTTGGCGCGCGGTGTTTGTAGACATCTGCAAAGCCTAGATTACGCGTGTGTTGAGGAGTTCACCCCTGAACGTGGAAAGCGGGTGGATGTGATGGCACTGGGGCCCAAAGGCGATATTTGGGTCATTGAATGCAAATCGAGCCGTGCTGACTTTAACGCGGACCATAAATGGCGTGGCTATTTGGATTGGTGTGACCGGTTTTTCTGGGCCGTCGATGAGACATTTCAAACAGAGCTTTTGCCGTTTGAAACCGGTTTGATCATTACTGACAGTTATGAAGCAGAGATTGTCCGAATGCCACCGGAGCAAAAACTTGCAGGCGCACGGCGAAATGCATTGACCAGACGGTTTGCCCGACAAGCCGCGTTGCGCTTGCAAGGGGTGCGTGATCCTAGGCTATGACGTCTTGGCCTCGGCTGCTTTGGCGGCGGCGAGTATTTCCTCGGCAATCTCTCGGGCTTCTTCAGGATCAAAGTCCATCGGCACCTCGACTTTGCCTGTCTCAACATAAAGCCGCACCATACCCTTATCCGTCGGGCCAATCTGCAAATTTGCCTCAATGTCCTTTGGCGTATTGATGCCCATGTCGTTCTCCTAAAACGCGCGATCCGAGCTAGCGTTTTTGGCAGTGAACATCAAGTTGTAACCCCAGTGGTTTAGCTTATGCAGCAACGTGATCAGACTTGCATTCAAGGTCGGCTAAAGTTACATCCCGCAAGCGTGCCGCCTTAGCTCAGTAGGTTAGAGCGCTAGATTGTGGATCTAGAGGTCCCCCGTTCGAGCCGGGGAGGCGGTACCACTTAGTTTTCCTGCGACATTGCCTGAACTTGCGGCTGCGTGACCGTGACGCGCGCCTCGATAGGTTTTCCCTCGATGGCCAGTGTTGAGTGATCATTTGCGTTCAGGCTTACCGATATTTCATGCTCGCCCGAGGGCAGATCAGCCAAATGGTAGGCATTGCCGTATAGCCGCGCCTGTTTTTCCCCATTCACATAGATATGCGCGTGACCTTCATTCGGTACGTTATCTCCATTCACTGCCTCAGGCGTAAAACGAAAGTTTTGCGTTTCGATGATCACATTCCAACCTGACTTGGCATCTTTTGTGACATCAATGGTTATCTTTGGTGCAGAGGCTGGATCAACGTCTAGCGTCGCGTGGCTATGCTGCGCGTGTTCGTGCGTGAAGTGGTCCGTGTGATCTTCAATTGGCGGCTCAGCCAATATCGATGGCGCAAAGATCAACCCGGCAAAAACGCAGAGTGCTGACCAAAAAACAAACACAAAGACAGGCATTTTTGGCATAGCTTTTCCGGTCCTTAAGCCGGTACCGGAGTGGCACCATCCGGCCAGCGGGTGATTTTTAACCGCTGACCGTATCCAAGAAGCAGCAAGATTAGTGCTGTCGATATGATTGGCATGTGCCCGATAACCTCTACCAACGCCTCATCATTCTCGCCCTGCAGCAAAAACACGACATTGGAGGTGAACATCAGCAGTGAGATCACCAGCGTGGTCAGCCGCGTGATTGTGCCCATAACCAAAATCAGTCCGAACACGACCTCCATCGCACCTGTTGAAAGCACCAATAGACGATCAGAGAACCAATCAAATCCAAGCAACTGCATAAAATTCCAGTCATATGCCTGAATGAACGCGTGACCATAAATTGCACCTGAGAGCTTTTCGGAGACACCCAATGTGATCAGAGCGATTCCGGTGAAGATCCGTAACATATCCACTGAGTAAGGCTTTAGCTTTTCACGCAAATCTTCGAACGGAATATAATTGAACAGCAAAAACAATGCGATACCGACAATATTCACGTATTCCAGCGAACGCAGAAAGCCAAATTTCGCGATCATACCGGCGTAGAGTAAAATAATCAGAAGCGAGGCTTGATAGACGAAGTTATTGCTGATGAGCAGAAGGCCTATACCAACTTGTAGAAACACGAGTGCAAGGCCAAAGCCGCCATAAGCTACCAAGTGTGGTGCAACCAATGCCCCTTCATAGGCCGTCAGCAAAAGCGACATGCCTGTGAAGATACGCATCAGCTCCATGATATCGTGGCGAACTTTGCTGTTTGCAATCGGCAAACCAGGCAAGACGCGGTCCAAAACCACCGAAGCGGATACGAATAAAAGGACGATCACGGACCAGATAAGCACAGCGGGATCCGTAAGGCCGTAGGGTTCAAAATTTGTGACTTGCGGGTTTTCGTTATCGATGAACCAACGCACATGGGCCGCGGCGGGTGAGGCCGTGATCAGGCTGATAATGCCGACCGAAACGAAGCCAAAGTACCACCAGGCAACAGAATGATAGGCTGCGTTCTCTATTTGCGAGCGAAGCATGGAATAGCGCATTTTTTTCTCGGTGTTTTGTCTTTGCCTCAATAGGCAAAGATAGGACGTCTGGATTTATGTTATCATGTAAGCATCATTTCGAGCTACGCGATGCGGCAGGTTGGCTCACCTGAATAAGTAAAAACTAACGAGTGGTCTCATCCAGGTTGATTACTACCGTTTGCCGCAACTCACCGGTCTCTGCACTGAAAATCAGTATCTCGTTGTCGCGTGTCACAATCGCGTACCATCCATCGCCGCGTGTAAACGCCGTGGGCACCGTTCCATCGGGCAAGGTTATTTCATCCGGCAAGTCTGGCCCGAAAGCATCAGAGAATTTGGTGACAAACAGAACCACGATCACTACAAATCCAATAATCATCACGCTGGTGAGAACGGTCACCAAAAGGCGGAGATATTTGACCAAACCCGGGTCAACCGGTTGAGGGTTCGGAGTATCGCTCATGGGCGCAGCCCTTTTGTCTGTTCGTATTGCGGCTGATCCGCCACCCCGTCTTGATAAGGCGCTGGCGCGCGATGTGCCAGAGGAGGCGTCGCTTTCGCGAACACGGATCGCGCGGCTTATTGCAGACGGTTGCGTGGTTCTCGGGGGACATGTGGTGGTTGACCCCAAGCGGAAGGTATTGGAAGGCGATATCGTTGAAATCTCGGTACCTGTAGTGAGCGAGGGTCGGGTAGAAGCCCAAGCAATCGAGATTGATGTGGTGTTTGAGGACGACGATTTGATTGTCGTCAATAAACCGGCAGGTCTGGTCGTACATCCTGCTCCAGGATCGCCCGACGGCACCCTTGTGAATGCGCTTTTGCATCACTGCGGTGCATCGCTTTCCGGTATCGGCGGAGAAAAAAGACCGGGCATCGTGCACCGGATCGACAAAGATACCAGTGGGCTTTTGGTTGTAGCCAAATCCGATCGTGCGCATCACGGGCTCGCTGAGCAGTTTGAAAAACATACTGTGGATCGGAAATACACGGCAGTCTCATATGGGGTTCCTGATGCGGCTGATCCGCGTTTACATGGAATTCGTGGTGTGAGTTTTGAAAGTGGAAATGTCATTAAAGTGACGACGCAACTGACGCGTCACAAGACGGATCGCCAAAAGCAGTAC